>CAYQFH010000001.1:0-44232 GCA_964416755.1 uncultured Piscirickettsiaceae bacterium
AACAGGACTCCCATCTGATTGGCCAGTTTGGTGTCGGCTTCTACTCCTCCTTTATTGTGGCCGACAGGGTGACGGTAGAGACTCGTCGTGCCGGATTGACCTCTGAACATGGTGTGCGTTGGGAATCTTCTGGCGAGGGTGACTACACGCTGGAGACTATCGACAAGCCGCGTCGTGGTACCCGGATCACTATGCATCTGCGCGATGACGAGGAGGAGTTCCTCGACAACTGGAAGCTGAAGTCACTGATCCACAAATATTCCGAACACATCACCTTGCCGATCATGATGGAGCCAGATGCGCCGCCTCCTGCTGAGGAGGGTGAAGAGCCGAAGGAGATGGAGCCGTGGGAGCAGGTCAACAAGGCGACGGCACTCTGGAGCATGAACCGCAACGAAATCTCCGAGGAGGAGTACAAGGAGTTTTACAAGAGTGTTGGTCATGATTGGCAGGATCCGATGGAGTGGGTGCATGCGCGGGTTGAGGGTAATCTTGAATATACCCAGCTGCTCTATGTTCCTTCCAAGGCACCTTTTGATCTCAATGATCGTGAACGTTCACATGGCATCAAGCTCTATGTGCGCCGTGTCTTCATTATGGAGGATACCGAGAAGCTGATGCCCACCTACATGCGCTTTGTGCGTGGTGTCATCGACTCCAACGACCTGCCGCTCAATGTCTCGCGCGAGATTCTGCAGAGCAGTAAGATTGTCGACCAGATCAAGAAGGGCTCTACCAAGAAGGTGCTTGGTATGTTGGAAGGAATCGCCAAGCAAGGTGAGGAGGAGTATGCCAAGTTCTGGAGTGAATTTGGCCCGGTTTTCAAGGAGGGGCTGATCGAGGACACCAACAATCAGGAACGTATCGCCAAACTTTGCCGTTTTGCCACCTCCGAGAGTGAGGGCACCGACCAGAATGTCTCGCTCGAGACCTATGTTGAGCGGATGAAAGAGGGACAGAACAAGATCTACTTCATCACTGGTGAGAGCTACAACGCAGCCAAAAACAGCCCGCACCTCGAAGTCTTCAAGAAGAAGGGGATTGAGGTAGTGTTGCTTACCGATCATGTGGACGAGTGGGTGGTTAACCATCTGCGTGAGTTTGATGGCAAGTCCCTGGTCTCGGTCACTCAGGGTGATCTGGATCTTGGTGAGCTGGAGGATGAGGAAGAGAAGGAGGAGCTGAAGAAAGAGGAGGAGACCTTCAAGAATCTGATCGAGCAGATGAAGGGGGTGCTGGGCGAAGAGGTGGAGGATATCCGCGTCACCAACCGCCTGACCGACTCTCCTGCCTGTCTGGTGGCTGGTGCTGGTGGTATGGATGCCAACATGGAGCGCATCATGAAGAGCATGGGGCAGGAGATTCCAAGCACCAAGCGCATCATGGAGATCAATGTGGAGCATCCGCTGGTTGAGCGTCTACAGAACGAGCAGGATGAAGAGCGCTTCGCGGACTGGAGCCGTATCCTGTTTGATCAATCCCTGCTGGCCGAGGGGAGTCAGCTGGATGATCCGGCCAGCTTTACCCGTCGCCTGAACGGGTTGTTGCAGACACTTGCTGGATAACACAGCAACAGCAATCTCGCGCAGAGACGCAGAGACGCAGAGAACAGCAGACACCAATTGCTGTTACTTTGGGTCTCTGCGTTTTTTTGTTGAGATACTTGATTTTAAAGGTGGAAAATACTCTTTAGGTCTGACAGATATCGAAAGGCAATCAGTATTTGTAGAGGGCAAAAAAAAAATCAATAAGCCCTTCTCTGCGTCTCTGCGTCTCTGCGCGAGACTGCTTTTGCTGTTATCTGTTCAGCAAGTTGCACATGCTGATCTGCAATCCGATATTGACGCCATCATCGACTCCCCCAAGACCCCGGCCGCACTCTGGGGGATCCGTATTGAAGAGAGCGATTCCGACACCGTGCTCTACTCCCGCCATGGGGATACTCCGTTTGTTCCTGCATCGGTCAACAAGCTGGTCTCGACGGCTGTAGCGCTGGATCGACTGGGGCCCGACTACACCTTTGAGACCCACCTCCGCTTCCCAACTGCAGAGATTCCAGCGGATGGTGTCATTCGTGGGGATCTGCAGATCATTGGCGGAGGGGATCCGACCTTGGGAACAGCCGAGGGGGCAACGGGGCGAAAGTTTCTGCAGCAGTGGGTCAAGCGGCTGAAGAAGGAGGGGGTCAAACGGATCAATGGCCATATTGTTGGGGTGGATGACATCTTTGTCGAAGAGCCGCTGGGGCAGGGGTGGGCCTGGGATGATGAGCAATATGCCTTCTCGGCAGAGTCTTCCGGGTTGACGATCCATGGGGGGACCGCAGGTTACCGTATCGAGGGGAATAAAAAACAGCGCCTGAGAAGGAAGCAGATCCACCTCTATCCGGAGAATGAGTATCTCAATACCCATGTACGGATCACAGATGAGAAGCGTCAGGTACAGATCACACGGCGGCGGGGCACCAACCATTTTGTCATCGAGGTGCCGGAGTCGATGCGGCGCAATCCGCCCATGTCGGGCAAGGTGACGGTCAAGAACCCGACTGATTGGACCGCCACCCTGTTCAAACAGGCACTGGAGCAGGCGGGTATTGAGGTAAAGGGAAAGGCGGTCGATAGTGACTACCTGCGTGGGTTTGAGCCAGCGACGGGAATGGTCTGGACCCACCACTCCAAACCGTTGAAGGAGATTCTGTCGCTGGCCAATAAACGCAGTATCAATTTGGTGGCTGAGCATCTGCTGCGAGCCAGCGGGATACAGCGAGATCAGAGTGGTGCAGTTACACAGGCAGGATCAGTTCAGCGTGGACTGCAGCAGACCACAAAGCTGCTGAAGGGGTGGGAGGTCGCGCCACACCGTTACAAGGTGGTGGACGGTTCCGGACTCTCTCGCTATAACCTGATTCGACCGGAAGATCTGGTGAAATTGTTGAAAGGGATGGCAGCGCACCCACAGGCAGAGGTCTACCGTGACTCACTGGCCCGCTCTGGCAAGGATGGGACGTTGACCTGGCGCCTGCGTGAGACTCCGCTGGAGGGAAAGGTATGGGCCAAGACTGGTACACTCTCCTCTATTCGGGCGATTGCCGGATACTTGAAAACGCCAAAAGGGAAGGAGTTGACCTTCGCCATTTTGGTGAATAACTACGCTTCAGGCAGCCGCAAGATCCGAAATCGCATCGACAGCATACTATTGAAGGCGGCAGAGTGGGCAGATAAGAAAAAACCAAAGAAGAGCAAGAAGCGTAAGGAGAAGTAGATGGAGCTGGCTGAGATCAAACAGCGTATTGAAGAGGGCATTCCCGGATCTGAAGCGATCCTCAGCGGGGATGGGTGTAACTGTGAAGCAACGGTGATTAGCGATAGCTTTGAGGGACAAGGGTTGTTGGCTCAGCAGCGTGCAGTCATGGCGACGGTCAATGATGTGATTGCCAGTGGAGAGCTGCATGCGTTGGCGATCAAAACTTATACGCAGAAGTCATGGGATAGTCAAGCCTGACTCACTTCAGATAGATAGTATTACGGTAAGACTATTTTCATAATTGCAGACTGCAATTTATTGATGAATGTCTGGAATGAATTCGTCACCAGTACGGAAGATCGGTTAGTGAACCGCATGGGAGAGTATGGATGGTAAGGCGGATAGTGCTGTATATGGTTCTGCTGTTTTCGGCAAATAGTTGGGCAACGGAGGGGAAACGCTGTTTGATTGTCTACTCCTACCATGTGGGATACCCATGGAATGACACGATTGATCAGAGGGTGACAGAGGTACTGCAGGATGAGTGTGAAATCGTCCGCTTCTATATGGACTCCAAGCGCAACCCACAACCACAGTTTATCCGGGACAAGGCTCAACAGGCTCATTTACTGGTTCAACAATTGAAGCCAGATGTGGTGCTTGCATTTGATGACAATGCCTCGAAATATCTGGTTGTCCCCTATCTACGAGATGGGGATGTTCCAGTGGTCTTTGCGGGGGTTAATTGGGATGCCAAAGAGTATGGTTATCCCTATTCCAAGGCGACCGGGATGGTCGAAATTGCTCCGCTTGAACCACTCTTTTTGTATGCACAACAATTGCTGGGGAGAGGTGGAAAAAGGCCACTTCAGGTGCATGTGATTGATGCCAATCGCTATAGCGCAATAAAAGAGTTTAGCCATATCGAGAAACGATTCAGCAAGGGAGAGATGATTTTTTACCCCCACTTTGTGGAGAATTTTGAGCAGTGGAGGCAGGCATTTATTGCTGCTCAGAGCGGAGATATTGTGCTGCTGATGAACAATGCCGGGATTGTTGGATGGAGTAGTAGTGATGCAGAAGCCTTTGTCCGTCAGCATGGCAAAGCACTCTCTGTTGCCATCCATGGCTGGATGAAAAGATTGGTGTTATTGACGATGGCAAAAGAGCCTGAAGAACAGGGGGAGTGGGCTGGAGAGGCTGCAGCTGCCATTTTGTCCGGAATCAACCCGAAGGACATTCCGATGGTAAGCAATCGGCGCTGGAGCAGTTATATCAATCAAAGCTTGCTGAATCAGATCAATGTACCACTTCCGGAACGATTGATTCAGCGTTCCCGGTGGCTAGAGGAGGAGAGAAATGAGTAAATTTCAAAATGGAGTTGGTATGCTAAAGCGTTGGTTGTTGCTGTTCTGTTTGCCATTGAACAGTGTTGCCGGAGAGTTAGAGCCATTATCGATGCAGCTGCGATGGATCACTCAGGCGCAGTTTGCGGGCTATTACGTTGCGTTGGATAAGGGGTTTTATCAAAAGCGGGGGTTGGATGTGACTATTCTTCCCGGTGGGCCCAACCTCGATCCGTCACAAAATCTGCGTTCCGGATTTATCGATGTGGGGATTGAGTGGTTGCCGCATGCACTGTTGCAGCGGGAGCAGGGTAATCAGATCGTCAATATTGCACAGATCTTTGATCGTACCGGATATACCCTATCGTGTCGTAAAGACAGGGGGATCACATCTCTGAAAGACCTTCATGGCAAGCGGATAGGCTCCTGGTTTGTGGGCGATGAAGTGAAGATTGCTGCGCTACTGAGGAAAGAGCAGGTTGAGGCGGAGATCTATCCACAGAATTTCAATCTGATCGATCTGATCGAAGGGAAGTCGGACTGCATCTCTACCATGCGTTACAACGAGTATTTGACGTTGTTGGAACAAGGGATGAGAGAGGATGAGATCGTAACTTTCGATTTTGACCAGTTGGGGGTGGCAACACTGGAGGACGGCCTCTATGTGCGTGAGGATCTTCTACAAGATCCATTGATGCGGAGTCGTTTGACTCGGTACCTTGCTGCAACCATCGAAGGGTGGCGATATACACTGGATCACCCGGAAGAAGCGCTTGAAATTGTTTTGGATAATGATCCTACAGGGGCGCTGGATGAGGCACACCAACGCGCAATGCTAAACGTGGTATTGGGATTGCTTCATGTTGATCGGGATAAAATTGGTCAGCTTTCCGAAAGGCTTTACCTGCAGAATGTAGAGCAGTTACTTGACGGAAAGGTGATCACCTACCATCCGGCAAGGGGAGCTTACAGCGATAAGATCTGGAAAGCGGTGCAGTCGTTGAGCAAATAAATGCTGAGTATACGCCAACGACTCTCTCTCACTTTCGGTGTAATGGCGCTGATGTTGATGAGTGCAACGGCACTGGTTTGGATAGCCATTGACCGGTTGACAACCTCTCACCAGCAGACACTGGTAAATACCATACCCATGACAATCAAGGCGGATCAATTCAGTGATTTGGTAGGACAGTTGGTGCATGAGGTGCTGGAGCTACAGTACGCAACTTCGGAGGGTGCTCGCTGGGAACAGCTGTTTGAGGTGAATCAGAAAGAGAAGTTGGTTAAGAATTCCTTTACTGCGCTGTTTGATGATGCAGGAGAGGAGACCTATCCGTTGCAGCAAGCGTTGGATGAGGAGTTGAGGGAGTTACGTCAGGGGATCTATCAGGTGGACAACCATGTCCAGCAATTGATCGAGTCAAGACAGTTGAAGAACATCTGGTCAGCGAAGATCGAAGAGAAACAGAAGCAGTTTCTGATGGCAATTACCCCGCTGGTCAATCTGGCCTGGAATGAAGTAAATGCAATTCAGCTGGATGATCAGTTTGGAACTGGCCATCCCAAGCAGGTGGACCGGTTGAGGCGTCTTTATTCAACCATCATGGCAAGTACCCAGCTCAGTCAGAAGCTGCAAGCTGCACTGCTGCAAACGGATTTGAAGCAGTTGAAGCGTCTGGAGAGAGAGGGGAAGCGGCTGTGGCGTAGAGTGGTTAAGAATGTAAATGTTAGTGTGGAGAACCAAGAGCCGATTAGTAAGGAGACGCAAGCATTAAGTGACCTTTTTCAACTGTTCCAGCTGCAACAACAGCATATTGAGCACCTAAAACAGAGCAGAGTGATGGCAGAGCATCTGGAGAAGGTTGAGGAGGAGATCAGGACTGAGATGGTTCGTCTCAAGCAGGCCGTACAGCATCAGGTCAATGACAGCACGGAGGACACCAATCAGCTGTTACAACAGGGACGTGGCTGGATTGCACTGTTTACCCTCTTTTTTGTGCTGGTGGCCAGTTTCAGTGGTTGGTATGTCTATCGTCGTGTGGGGGGTGGGCTACGAGAGATGATCGATACCACACGTAAGCTCTCGAACGGCTTTCTCAGTATCAATATCCCGTTCCGGAATCGTCATGATGAGTTGGGGGATATGGCCAATGCGCTGGAGATCTTTCGTAAACAGGCGCAGGAGCGCAATCAACTGGCAGATGCGCTGAAGCGATCACAGCAGGATCTGGAACAGCGGGTTGAGCAGCGGACAGCTGATCTCAGTCACGAGATTGAGCGTCACAAGGTGACGGAGAAGAAGTTGGAGCAGAGTGCTCGCTACAAAACAGAATTCATAGCCAATATGAGCCATGAGATCCGTACACCGATGAATGCAATCCTTGGATTGAATAATCTGTTGTTGCAGTCGGAACTGAATGGTAAACAGCGCAACTTTCTCGAGAACCAGCAGAGTTCGGCTCAGACGCTGCTGCGCCTGTTGAATGATATCCTCGATATCTCCAGAATTGAGTCTGGAAAGATGGAGGTTGAGAATCGCCCATTCAGTCTGGATCAACTACTCAATACGCTGCATGCAACGGTCTATAGTGGCCTGGCGATGGAGAAGGGGTTGCAGGTCACGATTGAGCGTGAGGAACATATTCCAGACCATCTGCTGGGTGATGAACATCGATTGCTGCAGGTGCTCATCAATCTCTGCAGTAATGGCATCAAATTTACCGAGAAAGGGGGAGTGAAAATAGTTGTCTCACCAGTGGAAGCGACAACAGAGCAGTACCTCTTGCGCTTTGCTGTAGAGGATAGCGGTATTGGTATGAGCAACGAGGTGCAGAACAGGGTATTTGAAGCCTTTGTGCAGGCTGATAGCTCTACCACTCGCAGATTTGGCGGTACTGGATTGGGACTGGCGATTAGCCAACGTCTTGTGCAGTTGATGGGAGGTTCTGGAATTGAGGTCGAAAGCGTCGAGGGGGAGGGGAGTACCTTCTCGTTTGAGCTCTCATTTGATATTACTGCTTCGACAGGAGTGGCATCACCAAAAGTGTCGCCAGAAGTGGTATCTATTGACCAGCTTCAGCGGTTGATGAAGGATAAAACGGTATTGTTGGTGGATGACCATGCAGCAAACCGCCTGGTGGTGGGGATCATGCTGGAGGATATGGGGGTAAAGGTATCCGAGTCGGAAGGGGGGAGAGAGGCATTGCAGTGGCTGCAGCGTAATGGTATCCCGGATCTGATTCTGATGGATATGAGAATGCCGGGTATGGATGGTATTGAGACCACACGGGAGATCAGTAGACGCTATCCCGATTTGGCGTCTCCGATTGTTGCATTGACAGCGGAGTCGATTGAAGAGCGGCGCAGTGAGGCGATGGCCGTGGGTATGGCTGGATTTCTCAGTAAACCGGTCGATCCGGATCTGTTTGAGGCGTTAATGATCCAGCTCTTCTCGGAAGGCCAGAGCGAGGTTGAATATGGTGCCTCTCAAGTGAAGTTGCCTGATGTGGAACTTCAGAGACACCCCGACCCAATTGAGTTCACAGAGGATCCTGTGTTGAGAACTTATTTCAAACAGGAGGTTGGTGAGTGCTTCGATGAAGTGCAATCGACGCATGATATTGATACCATAGAGCGCTTCGCTATTGATCTGCTGATTGCTGCACAGCAGAAAGACGCTTCGCAATGTGTGGAATGGGCAAATAATTTGAGAACTCAAGTTGAGAATATGGATGTGGTTGGTATGAATCAGTCACTGGAGCAGTTTGCCCGGTTTGTGGAGGAGCAGTAGATGAGCGAATTGCCTCGAGTATTGGTTGTTGATGACCAGCCGACCAATTTGCAGGTGGTAGGTGGTGTGTTGCGAGATACCGGGCAGTATCGGGTCAGTTTTGCCCAGAGTGGTGAGGAGGCGTTGATGTTGGTGGATAATCTGGCGCCAGACCTGATTTTGCTCGATGTAATGATGCCGGGTGTGGGCGGCTTCGAGGTTTGCCGGAAACTGAAAGGCAGTCCTGTTCTGAACGCAATCCCGATCATATTCCTTACCGCAAAAAGTCAGGCCAAAGACATGGTGGAGGGCTTTGAAGTTGGAGGAGCCGATTACATCACCAAGCCATTTGAACCTGCAGTACTGCTCTCCCGGGTCAATGCCCACCTCCAGCTCTACCTCTATAATCAGCGTGAAGAGGAGATGAGAAGCAAGGAGCGGATCACCTCTTATCAGAACGGTTTGACGGAGATGGGAGCCTCCGTGCTGCACAATATTGGCAATGCGATGGTCGGTGTCAATAGTCGGCTCTCTCCCATTCACGAAATGGTGAAAAAGATGGGTGATCTGGGGGGCGCACTGGAGAAGGCACACACCATGCTGAAGGATGAAGGGGATGTGGATCGCGTACTACAGATTCTCACGCTGAGTAGTAAACTGCTGAAGGAAGAGTATGCGGCAATGTTGGCAGAGGATAGCGATAATCTGAGAGAGTCTGTCCACCATGTGAATGAGATTATTGATGCGCAGCGAAACTTGACAGCGAAAGGGTTGATGTCTTCTCACTTTCATGTTGAGTCACTGATTTCTGATGTGACGACATTGTTGGGGGATGAGCTGAAGAAACGCAAGATCAGGTTGGTGATCAAGGAAGAGGCCAGAATACCTGAGGTGTTCTTGCCACGCAGTCCGATGGGGCAGATGGTGGTGAATTTGATCAAGAACAGCTACGAATCTCTCTCCACGCATGTTCAGCGTAGCGGGATCAGAGAAAATGAGGCCGAGATTGAGGTCAGACTCCGTCTGGATGATGTGAAAGAGGGGGGACAGTTCTGGCGTCTGGAGGTGGCTGACAATGGTGTGGGGATTGCGCAGGAGCATTTGAGTCAGGTGCTGCTCTCCGGCTATACCTCAAAGTCTTCAGGAAGTGGGTTGGGGCTGCACAGCGCTGCCAATTTTGCCGTTGCAGTGGGAGGGAAGCTTTCGGTAGAGAGCGATGGGATCGGCAAGGGGGCAACCGTTTCCGTGTTGCTCCCCCAGGAGTGTCAGCAGAACTGCTACCAGATGAACTTCGGCTAGTGAGTTAGCCGTTCTGGTGATTGACCGGGGTATGGTCAGGTTCTGAAGTAGGCGGTCAACTCAGGTAGATCTACTTCACTCAACTTCAGTGGTACGCTCTCATTGAGAGGCATTCCCTTTTTTAGTCGCGCCCTGCACTCCAGAGCCAGTTCCGGGATCAGGAAGGTTCCGCGCTGTTTCATCAGGTCAACCAATATCCCGTTTGTGTTCCATGTCTCTTGTTCTTGCAGCCATACCATGGTCCAGTGGCGGTTGGAGAGGCGTTCTGCACGACGTATGTTACCGATAATGGCCTCTGCAGCGCCTATCCGTTCGGTCACTGTTTCACTGTCGAGCAGGGGTTGTTGTCTCAGCCAGGCACGCAGTTGCTGGTGAGCGACCAGATCAAGATAGCGTCTTAACGGGCTGGTTACCTGGCTGTATTGCACCATTCCCAAGCCAGCATGACGATCGGGGGTGGTCTTCAACTGGCTGCGCTGGAAGCGACGACGGAAGGCGTACATCTCTGCAGGGGTCTCTGGAGGAGGGTAAGGATTGCCTTTATCATCCGGTTCTGGAGGAGGCTGAGTGGAGTAGGGGAACGGGATATCATGCTGTTGCGAAAAGAGGGCGGCCGCTTCACCAGCCATCAGCATGAACTCGGTGACCAGGTTGCGACTGCGTAGTTTGGGCAGGGGGGTGATTTTTACAGCTTCATTCTCTACCCGTATTTTTACCTCAGGCAGCTCAAGGCGAATGGCCCCCTGCTGCAACCGTCTCTGCTGATAGCGCAGTGCGAATTCATACAGTGGGGCGAACGGTGCTTCTTCAATCTGCTGATCAACCACTGTATAGGTGGTGCGTTGCACCTTGATCCAGCTGGTGACAATCTCGATCTGTTCTATTTCCGCCTCTGCTGACAGTGTGAAGCTGAAAGAGAGGGCAGGTGAGCGCTCCTGTAGCCCAAGTCCGAGCACTTCTGTCGCCTTTTCAGGCAGCATGGTGAGTGTCCCTTCGGGAAGATAGAGATTGGCGCCACGGGTACGGGCCTGTTGATCCAGCGGAGAATCTGGTGGAATCAATGCAGCCACATCAGCCACGTGTACCCAGATGCGCTTGCCGTCGAATGAGATGGCATCGTCAGGATCCCGGTTCCCCTCATCGTCAATTGCCCATGCATTCAGGTGAGTCAAATCTACCCGTTGTTCATCAGGCAGATCGGGTACCGCGCCTTCGGCAGGAGCAGTCTCTACGCCCATTCTGGCAGGGTAGGGATTGTAATTGGGGGGCCAGTAGCTGCACTCCAGGAGCAGATGATGGGCATTCTCCGGACGCTGCTCCCGGTTGAGATCGCGTAGAATCCGGCTCACCTCGCTACGCCCCAGTGCCACCATCTCTACATCACTGAGCTCCGCATGATCCTCTGCCAGTAGGGTGTTGGATTGCAGCCGCTGCAGAAAGGCGGCCTTCTTCTGTTCAGCCTCCTGTTTTTCACTGCGTATGCGTTTAACCTCATCGATGTGTGTCTCCGGGTGTCCCTGAATGGCTCCGGGGGTACCATGGAAATAGAGGTTCTCGGTAATCAACTGCCAGCTGCACCAGTGGGTATGTGGCGTACTCTCTCCGAAGATCAGTTCGCTCAGCTCATCCAGCGGCAGGCTCTCGTCACCCAGCAGCTCCCATGCTTCATCAATCTCTCCATCCAGGGGGGGCTCCAGTTCGCTGAGGGTACGGAGAGGGCCGGGGTGGAGTGTGAGAATATCCTTCTCCCGCACCCGTTTGGACTTTCCGTTGGGGAGCTGGATCTCGATCTTGTCGCTGATGTTGGTGATCTTTGCAGGGGCGCTCTTGTAGAGTACCAGTGCGTCTTTCCGGGGAGATAGGTTATCCATAGGGAGAGAGGATACTCGGAATGGGAGAGACTCGATAGATTGACATTGAGGAGTGATCCGGTTACAAGAGTCCCTGCTTTTGTTGTTGTTTTGGAGAGAGTCGAGTGGATAGAGTAAATGGGGCAATTGGAAAATGGAGCCGCTGGTGGATGGTTGCTGTGGTGCTGTTACTTGCCGGTTGTGAGCAATCCGGATCAAAATTGCATCTGGAGGCGGCGACACTTCTGCCTCAACCGAAGAATATTCCCTCCTTTGAACTGCAGCAGCGTGATTTGGGAGCATTAACCGGTGATCAGCTCAGGGGGAAGTGGTCACTACTCTTTTTTGGATATACCCGTTGCCCTGATGTCTGCCCCACAGAGCTGTACACCTTGAGTCAACTGATGCGTTCAATTGAGAAGGCGGGTGGAGAGAGTGAGAAACCACAGGTGCTCTTTATTTCGGTAGATGGAGCACGGGATACTCCTGATGCATTGCAGACCTATGCGGCGTATTACCATCCTGACTTTATCGGGGCAACCGGAGGGAAGGATGAGGTGGATACGTTAACCCGATCATTGGGTGTGATGTATGAGCGTGTCTACTACCAAAATGGGAAGCAGATCATTGTTGATGAAGCGAAGTTGCAATCAGAGGGAATTCAGCAGGCCTATCTGATCAACCACTCGGCCACCATCTTCCTGATCAATCCAGAAGGGAAGTTTCATGCCATCTTCTCAACACCGCACAACCCTGAGGTGATGCAGCGTGACTTGATAGCGATACAGCAGGCCTGGCAGTGAGACGATACTATCTGCTGATTGCGCTGTTGCTGTCAGCAGGGGCGGTTGTGGTTGGACTCAATTGGCAGGGCGATGAGCAGCAGCGTGTAGTCTCATTGCCGTTGGTTGAAGGATGCGGGCTGCATGATTCAGTATGCCATACAACGCTTCCCAATGGCGGGGTGATTGAGTTTGAGATGTCGCCAAAACCGTTACCGACAACAGAGCCGATCACCATGCAGGCCCGATTCAAGGGGGTTGATCCAAAGCAGGTGACGGTACTGTTTGAAGGGAAGGATATGTATATGGGGTTTTTGCAGTATCGCCTGAGGCGGGTCGATGTTGCGAAGTTTGAGGGTAAGGGGAGTCTGTCAATCTGTATCCGTCGTTTGATGGAGTGGATTGCCAGGGTTCAGATTGATGTGGGGGGAGAGATCTATGAGGTGCAATTTCAGTTTGAGACCATCAGTCCATAGTGATTTGGTGGTTGAGGAGGATTAATCATGCAGATTCGTCTGTCGATGGCGGTATTGATTCTGTTGCCGGTGCTGTTGGGAAAAGTGGGTGATGAAGCTCAGATGAAGCCCAATCCCTGTCTCCACGGCATTACTGTGGAGCCTGAAGCGGAGTGGGCCAATGGAGGGGCCAATTACCAGATGGGAGAGGGACCCTACTGTAAGACACCGTTGACCCTGGCACATGATGACCACCAGGCACGTTATGGGGGAGATTTCTACATGGCGCCCAATGGAATCCACCATCTGGAGTTGCTCTACTCGGAGCAGTGTGGAGCACAGGTGGTGCTCTACAATGCCTATACGCAGGAGTTGCATGCAGCCAGACAGTTACAGGGGATGGTGCGGGTGGTGCCTGATGATGAGGAACAGCCTGAACGGATACGCTTCATGCAAAATAGTGATGCGGGGTTGCTGTTGGAGACGGATGTTGGGGGAATCAAGCGCCCCTTTGAGCTGCAGTTTTATCTGCAGTTCCCCTACCGCGTCGAACCGGATCGATTCAGTCTCTACGTGCCCTGATCCCCCGGCCATATAGTTGCAGTAGTACTCAGAGGATGGGGGTACAATGCGCCGATGATCCGTATCTCCTCCCTTGCTATCCGTCGTGGTCCCCGGCTGCTGTTCGAGGATAGCACGCTCTCCATCCACCCTGGGCAGAAGGTGGGTATCACAGGTGGAAACGGAACCGGAAAGTCGAGTCTGTTTGCGCTGATTCTGGGAGAGATGGGAGCAGATGAGGGTGAGTTATCGATTCCTGACAGTTGGGTGATCGCCCATGTGGCACAGGAGACCCCATCACTACACTGTAGTGCAATCGATCTGGTGATGGATGGTGACCATGAACTGCGCCGTCTGCAGCGTGCCTTGGAACAGGCTCAGGAGGCAGACGATGGTGTGTTGCAGGGGGAACTCTACGCTGCACTGGAGACAATTGATGGTTTCAATGCGCGCAATCGTGCTGCCCGTCTGATGCAGGGGCTGGGATTCTCGGTGGAGCAGGAGGAACAGCCGGTCGAATCCTTCTCGGGAGGATGGCGGATGCGGCTCAACCTTGCGCAGGCGTTGATGGCGCGATCCGATCTGCTGTTGCTGGATGAGCCCACCAACCATCTCGATCTGGATGCGGTATTCTGGCTGGAGGAGTGGCTGAGTCACTATGCTGGAACGCTGCTGTTGATCTCGCATGACCGGGATGTGCTGGACCGGGTGGTGGATGGTATCGTCCATATCGAGCAGCAGCAGATGCAGTTGACTGCAGGCAACTACAGTGCCTTCGAACGGATTCGTGCAGAACGGCTGGCACAGCAGCAGGCGGCACATGAGCGGCAGCAGCGGGAGCAGATCCATATGCACCGCTTTGTGGAGCGCTTCCGCGCCAAGGCGACCAAGGCCAAACAGGTGCAGAGTCGGGTCAAGGCGCTGGAGCGGATGGAGACCATCGCACCAGCGCATGTGGACTCCCCGTTCCACTTTGAATTTTACCCACCGCAGAAGAATCCTCATCCACTGTTGACCATTGAGCAGGTGGCTGCCGGATATGGTGAATATGTGGTGCTGGACGGAATCTCAATCACACTCAATCCGGGAGATCGGCTGGCACTGCTGGGGCGTAACGGTGCCGGTAAATCGACCTTGATGAAACTGCTCTCCAGTGCATCCACGTTGTTGCAAGGGGAACGCAGAGAGGCGCAGGCACTGAAGGTCGGTTACTTTGCGCAGCACCAATTGGAGCTTTTGGATCTTGAAGCGACTCCGCTGCTCCATCTGCAGAGAAACCACCCACAGGCCAGTGAACAGGAGTTGCGTGATTATCTGGGCAGTTTTGGCTTCAATGGAGATCGAGTGTTGGAATTGATTGCTCCCTTCTCTGGTGGGGAGAAGGCACGTCTGGTGCTGGCAATGATTGTGCGACAGCGCCCCAACTTGTTATTGCTGGATGAGCCCACCAACCATCTTGATCTGGAGATGCGTCATGCGCTAACGGTGGCACTGCAATCCTTTGAGGGGGCGCTGGTTGTGGTTTCACACGATCGTTATCTATTGGAAGGGGTTGCAGACCAACTGCTACTGGTGGCCAAACAGTGTGTTGAACCATTCAATGGGGATCTGGATGATTATGCAAGGTGGCTGCGATCTGAAGAGAAGACGGAGCCATCGACTGCCCCTGAGAAGAGTGCAGGGAGCAACCGCAAGGAGCAGCGCAGGCAGGAGGCAGAGCTACGCAAGCAGCAGGCCCCAGTGCGCAATCAGGTGAAGCGTTTGGAGCAGAGTGTAGAGCGGTTGGAGCAGCGCAAGGGTGAGATTGAGACCTTGATGGCTGATTCCGCACTCTATCAGGAGTCCGGAAAGGGGCACTTGACCCAGCTGCTACAGGAGAAGGGAGAAGTGGACCAGCAGCTACTGCAGGAGGAGGAGCAGTTGCTGGAGCTCTATGAGCTGCTGGAGCAGCAGTAGCAGTGGCTCAGTGCCGTTCGGTAGAGAGGTAGATCCCACCCAGGATGCCAGCAGCGCTGAGTAGATGAATTGAAGTGATCGGCTCCCCCAGTACCAGCCATGCCTCGATGCCGCTGAAGAGCGGCAGGGTGTAGTAGATCATTCCGGCATTGGCTGGGCCAATTGAAGCAACCGCATGGTTCCAGAGAAAGTAGGAGATAATGGAGGTGAAGAGTCCTAGATAGAGAATTGCTCCGGAACTCTGCAGGGTAATCGTGGGCCAGGCCATCCCCTGCTGTTCCCATACCACCCATGGGACCAATAGTACCCAGCCAATCAGGAAGGTGTAGATCAGAAAGGCATGGCTGTTCAATGTTTGTGGCTTGCGACGAATCAGAATGCTGTATACGGCAAAGATGATCGCGGCGAGCAACATCCAAAGGTCTCCAATGCTGGCCTCGATCGATAGCAGTTTCTGCAGATCACCACCACTGATGAGGAAGAGAATGCTGGAGAGCACCACAACCACTCCGGCCATCCGTCTGGAGGTGATGGTGTCGCCCAGAAATAGTGCAGAGAAGAGCAGGATAAAGATTGGAAAGCTGATTGCAATCAGTGAAAGATTGAGGGCAGAAGTGGTCTGGCTGCCAATATAGATCAGTGTATTGAAGAGGGTCACGCCAAGCAGCGCGGTGATGGCTAGATAGAAGAGGTGCTGCTTGACCAGTGGCCAGGCACTTTTCAATGGTTGCAGTGTGAAAGGGAGCAGCAGAAGGGTAGCGGTACTCCAGCGCAGAAAGGCGAGTGTAACAGGCGGGATGGTGTCGATTACACTGCGGGCAATGATGAAATTCCAGGACCAGATCAGGGTGGCGGTTACCGCACTGAGAATACCCCAGCGGAATGTGTGACTCATTGGTAAAGCGGTTTCAAAGTTGCCAGTTGATCGGTTCCAGACCATTCGCAGTAAGGTACTGGTTGGTTGTCGAGAAGGGACGGCTACCAAAGAAACCGCGATGAGCCGATAGAGGAGAGGGGTGTGGGGAGCGAATGATCAGATGACGGCTGCCATCAATGCGTGCACCTTTCTTCTGTGCATAGCTGCCCCAGAGGATAAAGACCAGATGTTCACGTTCACGGTTGAGATGGTCGATTGCTGCATCAGTAAAGGTCTCCCACCCCTTGCCTTGATGTGCTCCGGCACTGCCGGATTCGACGGTCAGAACGGCATTGAGCAGCAGTACCCCCTGGTCAGCCCACGGGGTGAGTGTGCCGGAATGGTTCTCTATGCCGAGATCGGACTCCAGCTCTTTGTAGATATTGAGTAGTGATGGTGGAATTCTGACTCCGGGTTGGACCGAGAAGCAGAGTCCGTGTGCCTGCCTTGGGCCATGGTAGGGGTCCTGTCCAATGATCACCACCTTGGTCTTGTCGAACGGGGTGTGGGCAAAGGCGTTGAACCACTGATTGGAGGGGGGGAAGAGGGTTATCCCCTGCTGCTTGCGCTGTAGCAGAAACTGGCGCAGTGTGACCATATAGGGCTTGTCAAACTCGGGTAGTAGTACCTGCTTCCAGCTCTCTTCCAGTTGTACACGCTCTTGTGTAGTACTCATTTTGGGGGCATGTCAGGTGGTTCGACCACGCATCATCACCGCTTCTGCAACCCGGTTGATGGCGATCATGAAAGCGGCGGTACGATAGGAGAGCTCCTTGCGGGAGTGTGCCAGCGCCGACATCTCGAAGAAGCTGTCGACCAGTTTCTTCTCCATCTTCCTCGCAATCTCCTCCTCCTCCCAGTAGTGGCGCTGCAGGTTCTGTACCCACTCGTAGTAGGAGACGATTACACCGCCGGCATTGGCCAGAATGTCAGGGATGACCGGTATATTCTTGTTCCAGAGGATCTCGTCTGCAGTGGGAGTGGTGGGGCCATTGGCCGCTTCGATGATCATTCGGCAGTTGAGGCAGTCGGCATTCATTTTGTGGATCACACCCCCCAGAGCGGCGGGAATCAGATAGTCACACTCAAGGCAGAGTAGCTCCTCATTGCTGATCGGCTCTGCCAGTGTGGAGTTGTGGATGGAGCCGTGTTCCTCTCGATACTCTATCAGTGCAGGGATATTGATTCCGTCTGGATTGTAGAGTGCGCCATCGGCATCGCTGACCGCGATCACCTTGCAGCTATACCCGTGTAAAGTTTGAGCAGCCCAGCTGCCGACATTGCCGAACCCCTGGATGACGACGCTACCCCCCTCTACAGGCATATTGCGGCATTTTGCAGCTTCCCTCAGCACGATAGAGACCCCTACACCAGTGGCTGCCTCACGCCCCTTGGAACCCCCCAGACTGATCGGTTTACCAGTCACAATGCCGGGGCTGTAGCCATTCATCTGACTGTACTCGTCCATGATCCATGCCATGATCTGCGCATTGGTATTCATATCTGGGGCGGGGATGTCTGCATGTACCCCGATGATGGGGCTGATTGCACGTACAAAGGTACGGGTCAGCTGCTCCAGTTCGCGTGGTGTCAGTTCGTGAGGGTCTACATGGATTCCCCCCTTGGCACCACCAAAGGGGATGTCGACCAGTGCCGTTTTGAAGGTCATCAGTGCAGAGAGCGCACGTACCTCATCGATATCAACCTGTGGATGGTAGCGTAGACCACCCTTGCAGGGGCCGCGTGCATCATTGTGCTGGATGCGATAACCGCGAAAAACCTTGAGTGATCCATCCTCACGGATCAGAGGCAACTCCACGCTCAGCTCTCGGTCAGGGTACTTCAGCAGGGTGGCCAGATTCTCGTCCAGCCCCAGCTCACCGCTGACGCGGTCAAACTGATCGCAGTAGGCCTTGAAATTGTTGATCTCCATCATATTGGTCTCTCCCCAATGAAACGGTGAATGGATAGTAGCATGTTATTCAGACCAGAAATTTTCCTCTATGGTTTGGCCCGTTGTTGGTTTTTGATTCTGTTTTCGGTTTGAACTGCAGGCAGGGGCGCCCATCTGCCTGTAGTACCTCGGTTGCCGGCAATTGAGAGGTCTTGATGCCGTTGGCGCGACAGCCACGAGGAAAGTTTTTGTCCCAGGTGATAAAGAAGTGCTGGCACTCAAAGCAGTTTGGGCCTTTGGTGTCCATTAGAAAATCATCGTGATCTGATAGGGTTGTGATGGTTTCATGCTCTGATATTCTACCTCTTTTGAAGGTCCAATCCAGAAAACAGGCAGAGGAGCAAAGGATTATGCGTTGGTGGAGAGTCTTGGGGGGGGGGATGGGGGTGATGCTCTCTGCTTCAGTTGTTGCACTGGAAGTGGGAGTGACGGAGGACCTCTCCTCAATCGAGGTGCTGCATGGTGACGCACGGTTTACAATAGAGCGTAATCAGGATGTGGAGCATCGTATTGCAGATGAGTATGCACGAACCTCACGACCCTGCCCGCCTTTCTGCATTCAACCGATGGAAGTTGCGTCTGGTGTCAAGACGATCGGTGAACTGGAATTGCTCGATTTTATGCAACGTCAGGTGGCCAGTGGTTCCGGGATGGTGATTGATGCACGCTCCAGTGACTGGTATGCAAAAGGGACGATACCAACCTCGATTAATATTCCCTATACTGATCTGGATCGAAAATTGGGAGCCGATGACTTTGTGATTGAGTTCTTTCTGGAACAGCTTGGTGTAAAGCGGCAGAATGGAGTTTGGGACTTCTTTGTTGCCAAGGATGTTGTGCTCTGGTGTAACGGACCCTGGTGTCAACAATCACCAACAGCGATTCGAGCGCTATTGGAGTTGGGATATCCTGCAGAGAAGATTCTCTATTACCGGGGAGGCATGCAGATGTGGCAGTTGATGGGTTTTCCAGTGGTAGATCCGGCTGAGTAACAGCAGTGACCTATCGAGGCAAGCTCAAAGCGGGTTTCTCGGTGATGCTCCTGTTGCTATTGGTACAGGGGATCTTCTCTGGTTGGCTCTTCCGGGAGAGTCGTGATCTGGGAGAGTCAGTCAAGTATCGAGAACTTCCTCTGGTGCTGGAGGCGATGGAACTGCGTGAAGGACTGCATCAGGTACAGGGAGCACTACAGGGGTGGATTCTGACGCAGGATAGTGCATTTCAGGTGCAGTATCAGCAGCTCTGGCAGGCGCTGCACAGTAAACAGATTCTTGCAGACAACGCGCAGTTGGGATTGAAAGTTGCGGCACTTCAGGAGATGCAAGATCAGGTGATGGTGTTGGCACATACCTTGGAGAGCCAACCTGCTGCCCGTTTGATGAAACAGGTGTTACAACCTCTGGCGGAGGGGATCGGTGAAGCGGCTCGACGCCTGATTTTTCTGGAACGGAGGCGAGTTCCGGGTAATAAAAATGTGGTGAAGTTGCGACAGAGCAAATCTCTGATCTATACGCTCTCTACCTTCCAGCGCTCATTTTCAGAGGCTAACAATACCCTCAATAGTGTTTTGCTTAGTGGTGATGCAGATGGGCAGGCGCGTTTTACGCAACATTGGCGTGAAAATGAGGGGGCGTGGATGACTATTCACCGCTCTGATCTGACAGCAAAACAGATGAGAGAAGTGGAGCAGATACAGCAGCGGCGAGAGCGGTTTCTGCTGGATGCGACTCGTATGATTCAGCTGCGGCGGGGGGAGAAGTGGAACTTGGCCGCCTGGAAGATGCGTCATGAGGTGGAGCCACAGTTGCAGGAGGTGTTGCTTGCGGTGACTGGTATGGTCAGACAGAACACCGAGAAGATGAATCGTGGCTTTACCCATCAGACTGAGGTGATGAATGATGGTAGCCGCATGGTCTGGATCTTTCTTGCGGTTGCGATGGTGGTGATGTCTATTGCGGCGCGTGCAGTGGCACAGGGAGTGCGTAGACCGATCCGTAAGGTGCAGCAGGTATTTCAGGATATCCATGACAAGAACTACCACACCCCGATTGAGATCGAGACCGATGACGAGATGGGGATGTTGTTGACATCATTGAAAGGGATGCGTCAGCAGTTGCTGGATGCAGCGTTGGAGGAGCAGGCAAGCAAGACGGCGCTGCAGAACCAGAAGTTTGCGCTGGACCAGGCTGCCATCGTCAGTGCTACTGACCTGGATGGAAAAATCAACTATGTCAACCACAAAATGCTCGACCTGACTGGTTATGAAGAGCATGAGTTGATGGGGCAGACTCACCAGCTGATGAAGTCGGGTGTGCATGATGATGACTTTTATGCGGATATGTGGAAGACCATCAAGGCGGGGTTGGTGTGGCGAGGTGAGGTTTGCAACCAGGTACGTGATGGCCGCAAGGTGTGGATGGATACCACCATTGTCCCTTTTTTGGGGGAGGATCTGTTGCCAGTGCAGTATATGGCGATTCGCAGTGATATTACGGTGATCAAGGAGACGGAGCAGCGTATTCGTGAGGAGCAGAAGCGTACGGTATCTGCCAATGAGGAGCTGCAGCGTTCCATGGATGAACTTCGGGCCACACAGCAGCAGTTGGTGGAGTCCGAGAAGATGGCATCCCTGGGAGGACTGGTTGCCGGTGTGGCGCATGAGGTCAATACCCCGTTGGGGATTAGTGTGACTGCTGCCTCTTTCCTCAAGGATCAGACCGATCAATTTCATGACAGTTACCGGTCACAGAAGATGAAGCGCTCCGATCTGGAGCGCTATGTGGAGCAGGCCAAAGAGTCTTCGGGGATTGTGCTGGAGAACCTGATGCGTGCCAGCGCACTGGTGAAGAGCTTCAAACAGGTGGCTGTGGATCAGTCCGATGAGGCGTTGCGCTCGTTTCAGGTGGTGGAGTATCTGCATGATATTTTGCGTAGCCTGCAACCGAAGCTCAAGCGTCTTCCACACGCCATTGAGATAGAGGGGAATGAAGAGATCACCATGGTGGGGGTGCCGGGCTCTTTTGCTCAGGTGATCACCAATCTGATCATGAATGCGGTCATCCATGGATTGGAGGATACGGTTGCAGGCAGAATCGGAATTGCTGTCCAACAGCAGGGTGAGGAGGTGGTGATCCACTTTGAGGATAACGGTAAGGGGGCTTCCCGGGCGGTGGTAGAGAATATCTTTGAGCCATTTTTTACTACCAAGCGTGGAGATGGAGGAAGTGGTCTCGGAATGCATCTGGTCTACAACCTGGTTGTGCAGCAGATGGGGGGTGAGATCAGCTGTAGCAGCATTGAGGGTGAGGGGATGGCCTTTACTCTGCGTTTTCCATGTCAATTGCAGGAGGAGCAGGTCAGGGCTTAGAGCGGGATAGGTGAAGATTCAGGTTGGCACGGTTTATGCAATTTTTCTGTTGCAGGTTTTAGCAAAAAAATCAAACATGAGGAATGATGAGTCATGATGAGTCAATTGAGAGAAGAGCTTCTGGATGCGATGGGGAAAACCTATCAACAGT
Source organism: uncultured Piscirickettsiaceae bacterium (assembly GCA_964416755.1). Classification (GTDB taxonomy): domain Bacteria; phylum Pseudomonadota; class Gammaproteobacteria; genus Thiopontia. The sequence goes on from CAYQFH010000001.1 coordinate 21,650, forward strand.
TTTCTGTTGCGATGGAGCGGGGGGAAGCAAACCGTGCGCGTAATGCACTGAATAAGCTTAAGTCTTTGAAAAAGAGTTTGGTTTCTGCGCGTGAGCAGGAGCAGTTTCGCTATCTCCATAGTGAGCATTCGGGACAGAGTTGTATGGTTTGTGGAGATGAAGATGGTCAGTCTGTGGTGGTACAGGCATGGGATGGCTGTGAGGGGTGTGAAGTGACCCGGTTCCGTTCACTCAAAGATGCCAAAAAGGCGCTGTTGAGCGGGGGGTATGTCGCCATGTCAATGGTTTGACGTTTGGGATGTGGTTTATTACCAAAGTTGTAACGCTTCGGTACGAAGCTCATCTGTTGATTTTCCGGTGATTGACTCAATCGCTGGATGTGGTTGTAGTCCCTTGCGGAAGGTGAGCAACCGTTTACGCCTCTGTTTTGGTGAGGCTCCCTTCCCGGTTGTGGGATCAATATAGCGTGTAGTCATCCCTTTAGGACGCTGTCTCAGTTTTTCTGGTAACCCCTCCAGCGCCTCTCTCATAAAGCGAATCCACATCGGCAGTGCGGTGTGGCCTCCAGACTCATCCTTCCCCAGTGGATAGGGCTGGTCATATCCGATCCAGCTGACCGCCACCAGATCCGGGTGGTAACCGGCAAACCAGGTGTCGATGGCCTTGTTGGAGGTGCCGGTTTTTCCGCCAATATCCTTCCGTTTCAGTTGCTGTGCCTCCTGTGCTGTGCCGCGTCGAATCACCTTCTTCATCATGTTGTCCATCAGATAGTGGACCTCCGGTGTCAGTACCCGAATCTTCTTCCGTTTCTTGCAGAGACTGCACTGTTTGAGTTTTACCCCATTGACGGAGTGGATGAGATAGGGGAAGACCAGTTTCCCGCCATTGGCAAACGGGGTATAGGTGGTCGCCACCTCCAGTGGGGATGCGGGCAGTGAACCCACTGCCAGTGTCAGATCCTGATGCTGCCTGATCCGTTTTTTGGGTAGGCCGAGCCTGTTGAGATGGTGCAGTACCGGCTTGAAACCGATCTGTTGCAGAAGACGAATGGAGGCCAGATTTCTTGAATAGATCAAACCATCCTCCAATAGCGTAGGGCCGTGAAAGAGGTGCCCGGAGTTTTCCGGCTTCCATGGTGGGAAATCGAGTGATCCCTTGAAGACCAGTGGAGCATCATTGAGCAGCGTGGCCACGGTTTTTCCCTGATGTAGCGCTGTGCTGTAGATCAATGGTTTGATGGTCGATCCCATCTGGCGCATCGATTGAGTCACCCGGTTGAAGGGGGTCTTGTCAAACTGGGTGCCGCCGCTGAGTGCGTTGATTGCACCGTTATGTGGATTGATTGCGACCAGTGCTCCCTGGACACTTTTGGCTGGTGGGTTGAAATCCTCTTCACGCTTGCTCCGTTTTTGCTGGCGCTTGTTGACCTCATTGACTGTTTTGCGGAGCGCCTTGATTGCACTCTTCTGCTGACTGGGGTGAATGGTGGTGGTGACAACGATCCCTTGAGTGTAGGCCCGGCTTCCCAGCTGTTTGAACAGTTCGGCACGTACCATCTCTGCTGCATAGGGTGCAACGGTCTCTATCGGAGGGTGATGAAGTTTGGCGGTTAGCGGAGTATTGATCGCCTTGCGGTGGGCCTTGTTGGAGATCATTCCCAGCAATTTCATTCGATCCAGCACATAGTCACGGCGCTCTTTTGCACGTTCCGGATTGCGTAGTGGATTGATACTGGAGGGGGCCTTGGGTAGTGCGGCAACCATTGCGGTTTGGGCCAGCGTGGCCTGCTCCGGAGCTACACCGTAGTAGGTCTGGAAGGCAGCAGCAATACCGTAGGCGCGGTGTCCGAGAAAGACCTTGTTGAGGTAGAGGGTCAGGATCTCCTCTTTGCTGTAAGTCTCCTCGATACGCAGTGCAAGAAAGAGTTCCTTGATCTTGCGCTCCCAGCTCTTCTCCCGGGTTAGAAAGAAGTTGCGTGCAGCCTGCATGGTGATGGTGCTGCCCCCCTGACGCTTCTCTCCGGTAATCAGATACTGAAAGGCGGCGCGTGCAATGCCGGTGGCATCAATGCCGGGATGCTCGAAATAGCGCTCATCCTCGGCAGCCAGGATGGCATCGATCATGGTTTGCGGAACCTGCCTGTAGGTGAGTGGAGTACGTCTCTTTTCTCCAAATTCAGCAATCAGAGAGCCATCTCTGGCCAGCACTCGTAGCGGAGTCTGCATCTCAATGTCCTCAATCTCCTGCTGTGAGGGAAGGGCGGGCAGAATTTCATTCTCGATGTAGTGCCAGGCAACGCCACCCGTAATCAGCGGCAGCAGTGACAGAACCAGCAGCAGAAGACGCATCTAGTTGCTGGCAGCCGCCTCTGCAGCCCGGCGCTCGGCACGCTTCTGTTCCCGTAGCTGTTTGGTCTGCTCCTGAAGTACCTTGCGTACCACACGATCCTTGTCCTCTTCGTGCATATGGGCGAACTCGATAGCGATTTTCCAGGGGCCATTGGGGTCATCTTCTGCGGGGAACGACTTGATTACACGAGATACGGTGCGAATTGCAACATGCTCCGGGATAAAGGTAATCTTCAGATCAAGGAGTGAATCTTTTTCCAGCTCCTGCTGGTGGTAGATCAGTGCACCGCCGCCACTGAGGTTGACCGGCATCAGTACATTGGTCGGTGTACCGTTCTGCGGGTTGAGTGACTTCTGGTGCTCCAGCTCTCTCAGGATGATGTTGATCTTCTGGTTCATCAGATCCAGCAGGAGTCCCATCTTCAGGTCTGAGCCAGTCACTGCAGCAATGGCATCCTGGATCTGCTTGTTCATCTTGACTGTTTCGGAGTCAATGGAGTTGTTCGGTGTCTGTGAGAGGATTGCGGTTGCCAGTTCACTGGCCTGCTCTTCATTGATGGTGCTGCATTGAATCAGTGCTTCAAGATCAATGCGGAAATGTCTGCGCTTCTGGTCCATGCTCTGCTCTTTCCTCACTTACACTTTTACTTCTTCAGAATAATCTCAACCCGTCGATTGGCGGATCGTCCCATTGAATTTTCATTGTCATCGATGGGGTCAATGTCGGCATGCCCCTCTGCCTGGATACGTCCCGCCAGCTCGGGTTCGAACTCCATCATCTTGTGGACCACTGCGGTTGCACGCATACTGGAGAGTTCCCAGTTGGAAGAGAACTCTTCATTGGAGATCGGGATGTTGTCGGTGTGTCCAATCACCTGAATGCGCCCCTCCATATCAGTCAGATTTGCAGCAATCTTTTTCAGGGTGCCAAAGATAGCACGATTGAGGCGCGCTTTACCGGTCTGAAAGGCAGCCTTGTCCTTGAGGCGGATCAGGACGGTGTTCTCTACCCCTTGCACCTCGGCCTGACGCAGAAAACTCTCCAGTTTGAGGGCCTTCTTGATGGTTTTTGTATCTTCCTGAGTCTGTTGCCGCTTCTCGTCGTTGTCACTTTCTCCATCGGAACCGGACTGCTGAGCAAGAATCTTCTTGGAGATGATACTGGTGGTCTCCTGCCGAACCACATCCTTGGTGGTCTTCTTGGTGACATTGGGAGACCACTTGAGGGCGATGATGGAGGTACCCATCGGGGTGTTGGTTGCAATGACTTCATTCTGTACACCAAAAGCCTTGTCCATACCGGCAACTACTTTCTTCATCTTTCGGGCATCAATGGTTGCAAATGAGAGCAGTAGTACAAAGAAGCAGAGTAGCAGTGACATCAGATCACCAAAGGTGGCCAGCCATGCAGGCAGCCCGGGGGGGCACTTCTTCTCGGGAGCATCTGCCATCCCCGTTTACTCCTCGTGCTCGGCGCGCTGCTTGGAGGGGATGTAGTTGAGCAGAGAGGATTGCAGCACACGAGGGTTGAGCCCTTCCTGAATACCGGCAACCCCTTCGATGATCAGCGCCTTCTGGATACGCTCCTGTTCAGTACGCAGCTCCAACTTTTTGGCGATGGGGATGGCAATCAGGTTGGCGAGCAGCGCGCCATAGAGGGTGGTGAGCAGAGCCACCGCCATCGCCGGTCCGATTGCTGCAGGGTCACTCATGTTGGCCAGCATCTGTACCAAGCCGATCAGGGTGCCGACCATGCCCATTGCCGGAGCCAGATCACCCCACGACATAAAGAGTTTATGTGCCACTTCATGACGCCCCAGGGTAAGGATCATGTCGGAACTGAGTTTGGAGGTGACAGTGTGAGCATCCTGCCCATCAACGCCCATCTGCAGACCAGAGCGGAGGAAGTCGCTCTCGAAGCTCTCCATCATCCCCTCCAGTGCCAGCAATCCCTCTTTTCGTACGACTTGTGCGCATTCAACGATCTGGTTGATGAGTTCGATATTCTCGGTCTCTTTGTAGAGGAATGCCTTGGCAGCAGTGCCCCATGCGGCCAGGAATTGGGCCAAGGTAAACTGCATCATCACCGCAGCAAGTGACCCTCCCACAACGATCACCAGCGAGGGTGCGTTGACAAACATCCCCATCTCGCCACCCAGCAAAATAGTGATGGCAACCAGTACCCAAGCGAGAATAATCCCGACTAGACTTGCAATATCCATGCTTTAAATTAAGTAATGATTTCTGTTTGTCAGTAATAACTGAGGAGAAAATGTTTGTGCTCTAATAATTGTGATACATTATCGGCAACTCGGGGGGGAAATCCAACCTTTCTTCAAAGTTTAAGTGTTGCTTTACTGTGTGCTTGTTCTTCCAGAGTTTGGGAGATATAGTTGGGGCAAATCAGCGCATTTTTAAGGAGTCTACATGCAGACTACACAGGCAGTTGCGGGTCAGAGAAGGGGCGATCTGTATGGTACCAGTGTTCAAGACCAATACCTTGTTTTTACGTTAGGGGGAAAGCAGTATGGTGTTGATCTGATTAAGGTTCAGGAGATCAAGGAGTGGGAAGAGCCTACGCCAATGCCGGGTACACCAAGTGAAGTGCGGGGCGTGTTGAATCTGCGAGGAGTCGTTGTACCCATTGTCGATATGAGACTGCGCTTTGATATGCAGGACGCGGGCTTTACTCGTGAGACGGTGATCATTGTGACCCTGATTCAGGGGCGAGCGGTAGGCTTGGTTGTAGACTCTGTATCAGACGTGATCTCGCTTTCTGAGGGGCAATTCAAGACTGCACCCGCCGTGGATGGGTTCGATGCGCACCACATGAAGGGGATTGCAGCACTTGAAGATGGTATGGTGATTTTGCTGAATGCGGATAACCTGCTCTCTGCAGAGGCGTTGGAGATATAGGCTTGGTGTATTGATAAAAGTTACATTTTATAGAACAATGAGATGTAACCGTTATGGATATTGTAGTTAACCTTGGAGTAAGAGATAGAGAGATGGCAAAAATACTGATTGTTGATGATTCGGTCTCAATGAGACAGATGGTCACATTTACCCTGGAGGGTGTGGGTCATGAAGTAGATCAGGCTGAAGATGGTGTTCAGGCGCTGGAGATGGCCAAGGCTCAACAGTATGAGATGGTGCTTACTGATGTCAATATGCCAAACCTGGATGGAATCGAGATGACACGCCAGATGCGTCAGGTTGAAGGATATCAGTTTCTTCCCATTCTCACGTTGACTACAGAGGCGGCGGATGACAAGAAGATGGCTGGACGTGATGCAGGTGCGACAGGCTGGATTGTGAAACCGTTCAGCCCGGACAAGCTGTTGGCGACTGTGAACAAGCTATTGGGGTAAATGTCTGCCGAGGGGGAGTGCTAAATAGATGCGCAGTTGTAATTTCAAGTCCGAGAGGCTGGGTTTTAGGAGATCGTAAATGGCGATTGATATGGAACAATTTCGACAGGTCTACCTGGAGGAGAGCTTTGAGGGGCTTGAGATTATGGAGTCTGGACTGCTGGAACTGGATCCAGGAAAGGCGGACTCGGAAGAGATCAATACCATCTTCAGAGCGGCCCACTCTATCAAGGGGGGAAGTGCCACATTTGGTTTTGAAGAGGTGACCGGGTTTACCCATATCATGGAGACCCTGCTGGATGAGATGCGCTCGGAGCAGCGCGATGTCACTCCGGAGAATGTGGATCTGTTACTGCGTTCAGTCGACTGCCTGCATGAGATGTTTGTGGCGTTGAAAGATGGGGAGCCTATCAACGAGTCTCGTGTCGAGGTGATGCAGCAAGAGTTGGAGCAGATGTTGGGCGGGGAAGGCACTACTGCGGTTCCAGCGACATCCAGTGGCGAGGTTACAGCATCGTCTGAGGGGTGGGCGATCACTTTTATCCCGTTTGCAGGAATGCTGAGAACCGGTAATGAACCCTTGCGTATCTTGCGTGCGCTGCGTGAGTTGGGTGAGGTCGAGGTTCAGGTGGAGCGAGATGCAGTTTCAACATTGAATGATCTGCAGCCGGAAGATTGTGTGCTGGGTTGGAAATTGATGCTTAAGGGGGCAGCAACTCAGGAAGAGGTTGCTGAGGTTTTTGAATGGGTCGAGGACGACTGTGATTTGACCATTGCACCGTTGGCGACAGCAGCTCCAGTGGAAGCGGCAGCAGAGCCTCGACAAAGTAGTGCAGATAGTCCTTCCGCAGCGGCTCCAAAGGTGGAGCGTTCTGTCGGTACAGTGGAGCGCAAGAAGAGTGGTGGAAGCAAACAACAGAGCTCCTCTATCCGCGTTGCCATTGAGAAGGTGGACGCACTGGTCGACATGATTGGTGAGTTGGTCATTACGCAGTCCATGCTGAGTCAGATCGGTGAGAATTTCTCGGTAGACATGATTGAGCGGATGCGTGAAGGTTTGACACAACTGGAGCGTAATACCCGTGAACTGCAAGAGAGTGTAATGCAGATTCGCATGCTGCCGATCAGTTTTGCCTTCAACCGCTTTCCGCGTGTGGTACATGATTTGAGTGCAACGCTGGGCAAGAAGGTTGAGCTGGTGGTGAGTGGTGAAGGTACAGAGCTGGACAAAACGGTGCTGGAGCAGATTGGGGATCCTCTGGTGCATCTGGTCCGCAACTCGATTGATCACGGTATCGAATTACCCGAAGAGCGTATTGCCAATGGCAAACCAGAGGTGGGTACTGTCAATCTGAATGCCTACCATCAAGGTGGAAATATTGTCATTGAGGTGGCAGATGATGGTGCGGGCCTGAACAAGAAAGCGATCATGAACAAGGCAGTCCAGCAGGGGTTGATTGAAGAGGGTGAAGAGCTACCCGATTCAGAAGTCTTTGATCTGCTGTTCCGCCCCGGTTTCTCTACCGCAAAAGAGATTACCGACGTCTCCGGGCGTGGAGTGGGAATGGACGTGGTGCGGAGAAATGTGCGTACCTTGGGGGGTAATGTCGAGGTTACCTCTGAACCGGGGATGGGTTCCACCTTTACCGTTCGTCTGCCATTGACGTTGGCTATTCTGGATGGCCAGTTGCTGCGTATTGGTAATGAGATCTTTATTATTCCACTGGTATCCATTATTGAATCCATTCAGGTCAACATGGAGCATGTCAACTCCATTGCACATCAGGCTGAGGTCTATCAGTTGCGTGAAGAGTACTTGCCGATCATTCGACTGCATGATCGACTGCAGCTGGATGAGGGGAACAAGGACCTGGAGAATGGTCTGCTGGTTGTTGTGGAGGCAGACGGCAAGCGTGCTGCGCTGATGGTGGATGACCTGTTGGGGCAGCAGCAGGTGGTGATCAAGAGCTTGGAGACCAACTTCCACAAGATGATGGGGCTCTCTGGTGCAACCATTCTGGGCGACGGTACTGTTGCATTGATTCTCGATGTTGCAGAGTTGATGAATGACAGTGTTGTCTCTACTGCAGCACAGAGTCTTGGACAAGACTCTTCGTCAAAAGGTGCGCATGACGCTCCAGTGATTCACTGATGCGAAAAATTGCGGTGGTTAACCAGAAGGGTGGTGTTGGAAAGACCACCCTGACAAGCAATCTCGCCTTTGCTCTTGCCAAGAAAGGGAAACGGGTTTTGCTGATCGACATGGATCCGCAATCCCATCTGGCTGCAAGTCTCGGTGTGGTCGAGCGTGGGCTCTCCGGGATGGATCGAGTGTTGATGCATCAGGAGCAGCTGGAGCAGCATGCGATTCTGGTCAGAGATCATCTGAACCTTATCCCGGCCGGTAGTCAGCTGGGGTTGCTGGAGGGACAGAATGGTGATCAGGTTTGGTCAGGAAAATTACTGAAAGAGGCGCTTGAGCGCTCCCGTATAGAGAGTGACTTTCTGTTGATTGATGCGCCTCCATCATCCGGCGCTCTGGTTGTTAATATCCTCTATGCAGTGGATGAGGTGGTGATTCCGGTGACTGGAGACTACCTTGGTTTGCAGGGGCTCTCCTATTTGATCGGTACACTGAAAAAGTTTGAGCAGTCACTAGGACATACCTTGAAGCGACATTTGGTGATGTCCCGTTTCAATAAGCGGCGCCGGTTGGCTCGAGAAGTGAGAGACAAGATTCAGGGATATTTCCCCGGTGAATTGTTGAAAACACCAGTGCGGGAGTGTGATGCCTTGGCAGAGGCTCCTGGATTTGGTAAAAGTGTCATTGAGTATCGCTGGCATGCGCCGGGGTCCAGGGATTTCAAATCTCTGGCAACAGACTTGCTTCAGGGGCGAACCTACTCATAAGAGTAGGCAATCAAGGGAAAACAGGAGATCGAGATGGGCAGTAATGAGATGATCGGACATGATCCTTTGGCGTGGATCAAGGAGGAGCCTGTCGAGGCCGGGCAGCCAGTTGAGGTGCAGCAGGAGACAGTCACTGCCGCGCCTGCTGAAGTGGTTAAGCCAACGCCGGTGCAAACGGAGGAAGTTGTGGCAGAGTCATCGACAGCTGATGAAATTCAAGAGTCTGTTGCAGTGGCACCTGAGGTTGCAGAAGAGGCTTCCGTAGTAGAAGCAGTATCTCTGGCAGATCAGGGAGTGATTGATCTGGGGGAGCAGTTGGTGATCTCCAATGTTGGGAAGGTACGTGCAGAGTGGATGGATCGGATTGTGGCTGGTGTTGAGTCTCCTATCGTGATCGAGGGAGGTGGACTGCAGATGGTTGACACAGCAGGTCTGCAGTTGGTCATTGCCTTGATTCGGGAGTTGAATGAGGATGGGGTCTCCTGGCAGTGGGGGGGGCGTTCCGATCTTCTGCAGAGTAGCGCAGAGCAGTTGGGCATCTCAGGGATGATGTCGCTGTGAATTGGCATTACGGTTGAATATTGGAGAGCTGTAAAAATGGATCAACAGAACAGTGATGATGTAACGCACTCCCTGGGTTGGAAGGAGTTGCAGGACACTGTGCTGACCTTGAATCTGGCCGTTGCGCAGATTCAGATGTCGATGAAGGATGGGGATCACTCGGTATCCACGTTGATCGACTCGTTTACCACTCTCTCGGGATGTGTACAGGTGATCGATAGTGCAAGCTCGGAAATTCCGGATCAGCCGACACCTGAGACAGACTGCAGGGCGATCCGGGAGACGGTACAGACCAATGTGGATCTTGTTGCGGAGAAGGTTGGTGCCGCGATTGTCGCCTTTCAATTCTATGATAAGCTGACACAACGTCTGTCTCATGTGAGCAATAGCTTGTCGGCGCTCTCTCAATTGGTTGCCGATGAGGAGCATGTCGACTCTCACGATGATTGGCATAACCTCAGAGAGCAGATACGTCGAATCTATAGTATGGTAGATGAGGCGAGCATGTATGAGGCGATCATGCAGGGTGAGGACCTTGAGACTGCTCTGAAGATGGCTACACAGCAGCAGGAACGGCCTGCCGATGAGAATGACAACTCCGGAGAGGTCGATCTTTTCTGACAAAAAGGATATATTTCGAATAATTGTTAGCTGCTTTGCCTTGCCAAGAAAGGGGTTTTGAAGATAAGGTAGGGGTAGTTTGAAGTTGAGAAATAATAATAAGAGGAAAGGGGGAAAATGATGGGGGCTTTTTTTAGAGATCTGTCGATAGCCAAACGAATTGCGGTGTCGTTTGGTCTTATTCTTGTGTTGGCAGGATCAGGCGGTGGATTGGTTTTGCTCAACATGAATAAATTGAGTGACCAGTTGACTCAGATTGTTACCAACTATAATGTCAAGATTCAGTTGGCCAGTGATATCCGGGATGAGGGACGTCAGCGTGCAGAGTCAATCCGCAACATGTTGCTGACAGAGGATGAAGATAAGCTGGAACAGTACAAGGCGGATTTTGATGGTTCTGTAAAACGTTATACTGCATTGATCCTGGAGCTTGATGAGTTGATCAATGATGACGATGAGCGTTCAATGATGGATCTTGTGCGCAAGAGTTCGGCAGCCACCTTCCCGGTGATGAATGTGATGATGCAGAACATTATGGATGGCTTTGGCGAAGACTCGATTGAGGTGCTGCAGAGTGAGGGCGCAGCGTTACAGACGGAATTGCTTACTGCATTGGATGACTTCGTGACGCTGGAAAAGCAGAGGATCAACCAAGCCAGCGCAGAAGCAGAGAAGGTGGCCCGTGATGGGCTGATTGTCGTGATTACCGCCAGTGTGGCAATTTTTGTATTTATTCTGATTGTCTGGTTCCTGCTCTCCCGTTCGATGAGCCGTCCACTACAAGGTATTGTGACCTTGATGAGCCGTCTGCGCGAAACTGGAGACTTTTCTGTACGCTGCAGGGATTACGGCAAGAGCGAGCTGGGGCTGATGGCTTCCGGTTTCAATCAGCTGATGGATTCACTGCAAACCAACATTGATGCCATTCGCCAGGGAATGCGTGAAGTGGCTTCTGGCAAGTTGAGCGCGCAGGTGACTTCGGATGCCAAGGGTGATTTGGCAGAGTTGAGAGACAGTATCAATGAGACGGTCAACGAGCTGAACAACATGGTCAATGAAGTGCGTGAGGTGATGCAGAACGTCGCACTGGGTAACTTTGACCGTACTGTGGATAGTGGTGCACGGGGAGATCTGGCTGACCTCGGGGATAACGTGAATGAGAGCATCAGTAGTCTCAATAGCGCAATCAGCAGCATTGACAGTGTGATGAGTTCGGTTGCGATGGGTGACTTCTCTGCACGTGTTGAGGTGGCGCTCTCAGGTGATCTGGCCGGTTTGAGGAAGCATCTGAATGCTTCGCTGGATGCGTTGAGTGGTGCTCTGACTGGCTCGGTTGAGGTGGCGGTTGCACAATCCGAGGGTGATCTGACCTCCCGGGTTGGGGGTGATCATGCAGGGCAGTTGGGCGTGTTGAAAGATGCGATCAATGCATCGCAGGAGAAGGTGGCAGGCGCTGTAGGAGAGATTGCCAGATCTGCAGTCACTGTGGCGGGTGCCAGTGAGCAGATCTACCGAACCAGTACTGATTTGAGTCAGAGAACGCAGGAGCAGGCGGCCTCGATTGAGGAGACTGCAGCCAGCATGGAGGAGATGACTGCATCGGTCAAACAGAACTCTGATAATGCAGGACAGGCCGATCAGCTGGCAATCAGCGCAAGAGATCTGGCAGAAGAGGGTGGAGTGGTGATGGAGCGTGCGACCAATGCCATGAATGCCATCTCTGAATCGAGCCAGAAGATCTCTGACATTATCGATGTGATCGACGGTATCGCTTTCCAGACCAATCTGCTGGCACTGAACGCTGCGGTTGAGGCGGCGCGTGCAGGCGAACAGGGACGCGGTTTTGCGGTGGTCGCCGGTGAGGTACGTACGTTGGCACAGCGCAGTGCGGAGGCAGCGAAAGAGATCTCCAGCCTGATTGCCGATAGTGTCGACAAGGTCAATGAAGGTGCGGGTCTGGTGGATGAAGCGGGTCACTCGCTGGGCGAGATTGTGCACAGTATCAAGAAGGTGAGTGATATTGTGGCAGAGATTGCGGCAGCCAGTGCCGAGCAGACAGCGGGTATTGATCAGGTGAACAATGCAATTACACAGATGGAGGCGTTGACACAGGATAACGTTGAATTGGTTGAGAAGACCGCAGCAGCGAGTGAGACCATGAGCCAGCAAGCAGATGGTATGCGTGGGCTGGTCTCCTTCTTCAAGGTGGATGGTGTTGACCTCTCCGCTTCCAGCAGCTATGAGTATAGTGAAGAGGAGGATCAGCTCGAGACTGAGGAGTATGAAGAGGTTGAGTCGACTCCTGTTGAACCACCTCCGCTTCCAAAAGCGGCTACCACCTCTACATCAACCTCACACCCTGATGCGGAGTGGGCAGAGTTCTAGCCTGTTTTTTGTTCTGGATACGGTAGGGCGCCTGAGTGCGCCCTATTTTTTTGTACGATAGTTGGGTTTAACTTCGGTTAATATCAATCCCCTATAGACAATGGTAGTATCTGGAGTCCTGATAGAGTAAACCTGAGACAGATAAACATAGAAAATCCATGAATATCATTGTCGGATTTCTTGTTGTGACTGGAAGTGTGATTGGCGGATATCTGCTATCACATGGTTATCTGTTGGCGTTGTGGCAGCCTTATGAGTTGCTGATCATATTAGGGGCTGCTACCGGCGGTTTGATCATTGCCAATCCGCCCCATATTCTATCGCAAGTGCGCAAGGGGCTGCCTCAGCTGTTGAGGAAGAGTCGCTATGACAAGGCACTCTATCTGGAACTGCTGGGGGTCATCTATGAACTGTTCATGCGCTCCAGAAAAAATGGCATGCTCAGTTTGGAGAGTCATGTTGAAAATCCGAAAGAGAGCTTCATTTTTCTGCAGTACCCCCGTTTGACCAAACATCACCCGGAAGCGATTGAATTTTTGATCGATTACCTGCGCTTGATTGTTGGTGGCAATATGAACAGTTACGAGCTGGATAATTTGATGGATATTGAGCTTGCTACTCATGAACATGAGTCGGCACAGCCTGCCGGAGCACTCAACTCCATGGCGGATGGTTTACCAGGGTTCGGAATTGTGGCAGCAGTGATGGGAATTGTGATTACGATGGGGTCGCTGGGTGGCCCGGTTGAAGAGACCGGACAACATCTTGCTGCGGCATTGGTGGGAACCTTTCTGGGGATTTTGCTCTCCTATGGGTTTGTGGGGCCTCTGGCGCGTGCGCTGCAGTACGTTGCGGAGGATCAGGCCATGATGCTCAGCTGCATCAAGACAGCATTGGTAGCCAGCCTCAATGGTTATGCACCAGTGGTGGCAATCGAGTTTGGGCGCAAGGCGATTCCTTCCCACCTGCGTCCCGGTTTTTATGAGCTGGAAGACCATATCCATCAGTTGGGTCTGCATGAGGGTGCAAAGGCGGTTGATGCATGAGTGACATGATCCAGCCGATTGTTGTGAAGAAATGCAGAAAATCTCTGCACCATTCACACAGCAGTTCCTGGAAGGTGGCACTTGCAGATTTCATGACTGCGCTGATGACACTGTTTCTGCTGTTGTGGCTGTTGGCGTCGACAACCCCGGAACAGCGTGCTGCGATTGCTACACAATTTCAGGGTGAAGGGCTGATGCCGGGTGACAAGCGTATGACTCTGGAAGAGGAGAATGGTGGAACCTCCAGTCAGTTGATTGATATGGGGGGGAGTCGAACAGAACGGGAGAAAGAGGAGGAGCGAGAGCAGATTGAAGCAGAGAGTCGCAAGGAGATTAGCAAGATTTACCGTCAGGTGAAATCTGAGCAAGCGAGGATGAGAAAGCTTAAACGTGTGCTGGAGCAGACCATTGAGCGTAGTAGTGTGATGAATAAATTCAAGGATCAGATTCTGTTGAAGCAGACTCCCGAAGGGTTACGTATTCAGATTGTGGATAAAAAGAACCGTTCCATGTTTGATCGGGGTGGAGCAACACCAAAGAAGTATACTCAGAAGATTCTTATGCAGTTGGGCGCAACGATCAATATGGCACCCAACAAGATCTCGATTTCCGGTCATACGGATGCTTCCCGTTATAGCAGAATCAACTACAGCAACTGGGAGCTGTCGAGTGATCGGGCCAATGCAGCCCGCCGTTTTTTGGTAAAGGGAGGGATGCGTGAGCGGAAAATTGACCGTGTGGTCGGGTTGGCAGCCACAGACCCATTGGACGAGCGTAATCTGAAGAGCGCAGTCAATCGGAGAATCAGTATTCTGGTGATGAACCGTTCCAATGAGACCTCACGTTATATGGAGGCTGTGACCAAACCTGGAAAGTCGCGTTCAGATCAATAGACTTGCAGTGTAAAAAGCTGTCATTTAATTGTCAGAGCAGTATGGAAAATATACAACTGTATGAAATATAATGCCTATTTTTCGTGGCATCTAATTTGCTAGCAGCTTGATGTTAGCCGAATTTTAAATTGAATTAGATAAGGATACTTGAAACCAAGATGGATGATCTGCTGTCACAAGCTGAAGTTGATGCCCTCCTCAGTGGAATGGATGGGGGGGACGTTGAGACGGATGCAGGTCTGGGATTCGACCTGGATGGAGATATATCCGCGTTCGACTTTACCACGCAGGAGCGCATTATCCGTGGGCGTATGCCTACGCTGGAGATGATTGCGGAGCGTTTTGCTCGTAATCACCGAATCACGCTGTTCAACATGTTGCGCAAGACGGTTGAGATTGGTGTGGTCGGTATCAATGTGGTGAAGTTCAGTGAGTATCTGAGAAATCTGTTTCTGCCAACCAGTCTCAATCTGGTGCGTATGCGACCATTTCGTGGCACTGCACTGGTGACCTTCGATCCAAAGTTGGTTTTTTCCGCTGTGGACTACTATTTCGGTGGGCTTGGGAAGTTTGCATTCCGTATTGAGGGTAGAGAGTTCACCATTGTTGAGAATCGTGTTATCGGTATGCTGTTGGAGCGTTTTTTCCAGGATATGGCACCGGCATGGGAGATGGTTGAGCAGATTGAGTTTGAGTCGGTGGGGCATGAAGTGAATCCACAGTTTGCCAATATTGTTGGGCCGACTGACCCGGTCGTGGTGATGGAGATGAGCGTCGATCTGGAAGGCGTTGGTGGTGAAGTCCATATGGTGATTCCCTATCAGATGCTTGACCCCGTTCGTGAGAAACTGGAGTCTGGTACGCAGACGGAAGGTGGAGACCTGGATGATCGCTGGCTGCGTGCGCTACACCATGAAGTGGAAGGGATTAATGTCGAGCTCTCCTGTGAGTTGACTGAGGTACAAATGCGGGTGAGTGATGTAATGAAGATGGAGCCGGGTGATATCATTCCGATCGATATGCCGGAAAATGTGTTGTTGAGAGCACGTGATGTGCCGGTTGTCCGTGGAAGCCTCGGAATGCACGATGGCTGCAAGGCGATTCGAGTGGCGGAAGGAGTCGAGGTGCCCGAGCTGGTTCTGGAAATAAATAAAAAAACAGAAGAAGAGCAAGACCAGAGAGAAGTGAGTGAGAATGCAGAGGTTGCAGTTGCTCAATAACTCTTGTTTTTGAATGCAAATAGATGAATGAATTAGAGTCGAGAAGTAACCATGAGTGAAGAAGAGGGTGTAGAAGAGCAAGACCTGGGAGGTGACCTGGGGGATGATTGGGGAGATGCTCTGGCAGAACAGGGGGTGGATGCTGCAGAGATGGAGGACTTCACCGGATCAGGAGGGGATGGTGAAGAGATCAATCTTGATGTGGTGCTGGATGTCCCGGTTACACTCTCGATGGAGGTGGGGACCACCATGATTACCATCCGTAATCTGTTACAGTTAACGCAGGGTTCTGTAGTTGAGTTGGACCGTCTTGCTGGAGAAACCCTGGATATCAAGGCGAATGGCACCCTGATTGCCCATGGTGAGGTGGTCGTGGTCAATGAGAAGTTTGGTATTCGTGTGTTGGATGTGGTTACACCGGAAGAGCGCATCCGCAAGATTAAAGAGTAACTGAAGAGAGAGTGATGGCACCAGAACCGAGTGGACAAGCTGTAGAGTTGGTGAGTCAGCCATTGGGGATGGGACAGCTGTTCCAGACCTTCTTCAGTCTGTTACTGGTAATCCTTTTGATTATTGGTATTGCCTGGGTGTTGCGACGAAGTGGCCGTTTTGGTTCCGCATTGGGTGGTCAGCTCCGTGCAATCGGTGGCTTGTCATTGGGGGGGCGTGATCGTATTCTGTTGGTGGATGCAGGAGGCACCCACCTGTTAATCGGGATATCGCCTGCAGGCATCCGAACGTTGCACGTCTTTCCGGAACCACTGGATCTCGGTGAAGAGTACAGTGGAGGGGCACCGCCTCCCTTTGCAGATACCTTGCAGAAGATACTCAGTAAACAAGAAAAGCGAGATGACTAAACAATATTCAACAGTAAGCAGGGTGCTCCTGCTTTTTGTCGTTCTGATAGCACCGGTTTCCACGGTCTCTGCGGCAGGGATTCCGGCAGTTACCCTGAGTGAGGATGGAGGCACTTATACCCTCAGTCTCCAGATCCTGATCATGATGACGATGCTGACGTTACTTCCGGCAGCGTTCATGACCATGACCTCTTTTATGCGTATTGTGATTGTATTGGCCTTGCTAAGGCAGGCGCTGGGTACAATGCAGAGTCCAAATAACCAGATCCTGATCGGTCTGGCGATGTTCATGACCTTCTTTATTATGGCGCCGGCCTTCAATCAGGCCTATGAAGAGGCGGTTGTGCCGTTGATGGCAGAGGAGATCGGGATGGAGGATGCGCTGAAAAAGGCGGCAGTTCCATTTCGAACCTTCATGATGCGACAGGTTAGAGAGGATGATCTTGCATTCTTCGGAGAGATGTCGGGGGTAGAGTCTTTTGAGAGTGAGGCGTCTGTGCCATTCTCCGTGCTCATGCCCTCTTTTTTGACCAGTGAGTTGAAGACGGCGTTTCAGATCGGATTCCTGATCTTTATCCCGTTTCTGATTATCGATATTGTTGTGGCCAGTCTGTTGATGTCGATGGGTATGATGATGCTCTCGCCGATGATTATCTCCCTGCCATTCAAGATCATGCTGTTTGTGCTGGTGGATGGCTGGACACTGGTGTTGGGTACATTGGCTTCCAGTTTTATGGTGCAGTGAAAAGGAGTAGAGGATGACCCCTGAGACTGTAATTACTGTGGGGCAGCAGGCGATGGAGGTTGCCGCAATGATTTCAGCACCACTGCTGTTGGCGTCATTGGCGATTGGTCTGCTGATTGGCGTGTTTCAGGCGGCAACCCAGATCAATGAGATGACGCTCAGCTTTATCCCAAAACTGGCGGTGATCATGGTGGTGTTGATGATGTCAGGTAACTGGATGTTGATGACCATTATGGATTTCATGCGTCGCCTCTATGAGAATATCCCCTTCCTGATTGGCTGATGAGCTTTACAGTAGGTCAACTGAACGAATTTATTGGCTACTACTTCTGGCCATTCATGCGGGTGACCGGAATGTTGATTGTGGCCCCGATGTTCTCTACACGTACTGTACCGATGCGGATTCGGTTAATGGCCACGGTTCTGATTACCATGGTGATGGCGCCAGTTCTGCCGCCGATGCCGATTCTTGATCCATTTACCCTTGCTGGTGTTTTGCAGATTGCCAATCAGTTCATGATTGGTTTGGCAATGGGGTTTGTGTTGTCGATGATCTTTGCTGCGTACACCGTTGCAGCGCAGACGATGGGTATGTCGATGGGACTGGGGTTTGCGATGGCGGTTGATCCCAATAATGGTATTCAGGTGCCGGTGTTGGCGCAGTTCTATGTACTGTTTGCGACACTGATATTCATGTCGATTAATGGACATCTACTGATTATTGACACCTTGCGTGAAAGTTTTACAGTGATGCCGGTAGGAGAGCATGGGCTGTCCAAAGACTCGATTTGGGCGGTAGCATCTTGGGCCAGGATGATCTTTATCTGGGGGTTGAAGATTGCGCTGCCTATCGTGGTGACGTTGCTGTTGATCAATGTCTCTTTTGGTGTGGTTACTCGTGCAGCACCTCAGTTGAATATCTTTGCGGTTGGTTTTCCTGTCAGCATCATGGTTGGTTTCTGGCTGGTGATGATCTCTCTTCCAACCATCTATCCACGTTTGGTAGAGCTGATGGAGAGCGCCTTCTCTACCATTCAAGGGCTACGTCTGATTGGAGGATAGGATATGGCAGAGAATCAGGATGGTACTGAAAAGACGGAAGAGCCCACCAGCAAGCGCCTTGAACAGGCGCGTGAAAAAGGGCAGATTCCCCGGTCGAGAGATCTCAATACTTTCGTGATGTTGATTATGGCAGCAGTCTCTTTTCTCACGTTGGGAGGAGAGATGGGGCGTCAAGTTTTGGCGGGGCTGGCTCGTGGCCTGCAACCCGGGCGCCACTATTTTTATGATACCAATGCGATGTTGGGGTTGATGGTGGATCTGTTGCTGGACGGGATCTGGTTGATGCTCCCTTTTATTGCAGTAATGGTGCTCTCGGCCATTGCTGCCCCTGTGTTGATGGGGGGGTGGTCGTTCAGTACCCAGGCAATGGCCTTTAAAATCAGCAAACTCAATCCGATTTCCGGGATTGGCCGAATGTTTTCTATAAAAACTCTGGTTGAGCTGCTCAAGGCGATCGGCAAATTTGCTTTGGTGATGTCGGTTGCAACCGGATTGATGATCTCCCAGTTGGATATCTTTCTCGGTTTGGGAGAGGAGCCGATCAATCAGGCGATTCTTCATGCGATGACAATGATCGCCTGGTTCTTTCTGATTCTGGCATTTACTCTGGTTGCGATTGTGGCGATTGATGTCCCTTTTCAACTCTATACCCATAATCAGCAGTTGAAGATGACACTGCAAGAGGTGAAGGATGAGCAGAAGGAGACCATGGGTCGTCCTGAAGTCAAACAGCAGATTCGCCGCAGACAGCAAGAGGTGGCAATGTCACGGATGATGCAGGATGTGCCAGAGGCCGATGTGGTGGTGACCAACCCAACCCATTTTGCAGTAGCTCTGAAGTATGATCAGAGTGGTGCAGGGGCACCTGTCGTGGTTGCCAAGGGGGCGGATCTGGTTGCCACCCAGATCCGTACTGTAGCGCAGTCCAATAGTGTCACGATGGTTTCGGCACCTCCACTGGCGCGTGCGCTCTACTTCTCTGCAGAGATTGGCCATGAAATTCCGCAAGGGCTCTATATGGCAATCGCCCAACTGTTGGCGCATGTCTATCAACTGGATGCTGCCGCAGGAGGGGAAGAACCGATGGTGATGGGGGATTTGCCTATTCCGCAGGAGTTCCGGCTGGATGCTGAGGGTAATCCGGAGTTGGATGCAGCGGCTGGTAGTGTGAATTAACGCTTCAGTTCAGTAGAATGACGCGATGAATCTTGAGTTGATCAAAAAAATGATGATGCAGGGGATGGGGGCCCCGGTGTTATTAGTGATGATCCTGTCGATGTTGATCATCCCATTGGCCCCTTGGGCGCTGGATATCTTCTTTACCTTCAATATCGCACTGGGGTTGATCATTTTGATGACCGCAGTCTATGCAATGCGACCACTCGATTTCTCGGTTTTTCCAACCATCATCCTGGTGTCGACCTTGTTGCGTTTGGCGCTGAATGTGGCCTCCACTCGAGTCATTCTGATGGAGGGGCATGCAGGCGGTGGGGCAGCAGGCAATGTGATTGAAGCCTTTGGAAACTTTGTGATCGGGGGTAATTTTGCGGTTGGTCTGGTGGTCTTCATGATTTTGGTAATCATCAATTTTATGGTTATTACCAAAGGCGCGGGGCGTGTCTCCGAGGTGGGTGCTCGTTTCACTCTGGATGCGATGCCCGGTAAACAGATGGCGATTGATGCAGACCTCAATGCGGGAATTATCGATCAGGATGAGGCACGTCAGCGACGTGAAGATGTGGCTGCTGAGGCGGACTTCTACGGCTCCATGGATGGTGCCAGCAAATTTGTTCGAGGTGACGCCATCGCAGGCATTCTGATTCTCTTTATCAATATTGTTGGCGGTTTTACCATTGGTATGGCGCAGCATGATTTGAGTGCTGCGCAAGCTGCCGAGACCTATATCATTTTAACCGTAGGGGATGGGTTAGTCGCGCAAATTCCGGCATTGGTGCTTTCTACTGCAACGGCAATCGTCGTAACCCGGGTCTCAGGCACCTCTGATCTTGGTGAGCAGGTGACCGGGCAGTTGGCCAAACCACAGACCCTCTACGTCGCGGCAGGGATTATTGGGTTGCTAGGTGTAATTCCGGGTATGCCCAATATGGCCTTTCTGACACTGGCTGCAATTTTAGGGGGGGCGGCCTGGTTGATTGCTCAGCGCGTGGCACAGGAGAAGGTAGCAGAAGCGGTGGCGGCAGAGGAGATGGAAGCGGTTGATGAGATGCCGAGAGAGCGGGATGTGGGCTGGGATGATGTAGAGACAGTGGATCCGTTGACGCTTGAGGTGGGGTATCGTCTGATTCCGATGGTGGATACCAATCAGGGAGGGGAGTTGATCGACCGGATCAAAGGGGTACGCCGTAAACTGTCCAAGGAGCTCGGATTTCTGGTGCATGCCGTCCATATCAAGGATAACCTTGATCTCAACCCCAATACCTATCGGGTGCAGCTGATGGGAGTGCCGGTTGGGGAGGGAGATCTGCAGCCAGACCACTATTTGGCGATCAATCCGGGGCAGGTGTTCGGTGAATTGGAGGGGACACACACCAAGGATCCGACCTTTGGCATGGATGCAGTCTGGATTGATGGGGATCATCAGGAGCATGCGCAGTCGATGGGGTATACCGTGGTGGATGCCAGCACCGTTGTGGCTACCCATCTGAGTGATATCGTGCGCACTCATGCCAGCGAGTTGATTGGTGTGGATGAGGTGAAAGAGCTGTTGGATCGCCTTGCCGAAAATGCTCCCAAATTGGTTGAAGGGTTGGTGCCTGATACGGTGGGCTGGTCCGTGGTATTGAAAGTGCTGCAGAACCTGTTGGAAGAGGGGGTCTCCATCCGTGATATGCGCACTATTGCTGAAACTTTGGCGGAATTTGCGCCAAAGGGTCAAGATCCTGACGCCCTGACAATGGCGGTAAGGAACGCCTTGGGACGCTCCATTGTGCAGGAACTCGCAGGTATTGCTGGCGAGCTGCCTGTGATTACGCTGGATCCAGGATTGGAACAGATATTGCATCAGTCGGTCCAGGGTGACGGAACAGGTGGTTCCGCGCTGGAACCTGGATTGGCTGAGAGAATGAATCAATCATTGATGGAGGCGGTACAACAGCAAGAGGCGGAGGGGCAACCGGCGGTATTACTGGTTGCACCTACAATTCGTCGCCTGTTGGCACGTATGTTCCGCCACTCTCTGCCCGATCTGGCTGTGCTCTCCTATACTGAAGTACCGGATGATCGCTCTATTCGAATGGTGGCGAATGTTGGTGGCCAAGAGTAGGTGGGTGAGACGATAAAAGATTGATAGTTAGAGAATAATTTTAGATGAAGATGCGTCGTTTTTTTGCTCCTACTGTTTCTCAGGCACTCAAGCAGGTGCGCCGTGAACAGGGTAGTGAGGCGGTAATCCTCTCTCAGCGCAAGGTTGAGGGGGGGGTTGAAGTGGTGGCTGCTGTGGATCCTGATATGGTGGAGGTTGCAGAGCAGAAGCCCGCCCCCGTCAGAAGTCGTGACCATCATGCCAATTTCAAGCACCGTCCGTCAACCGATGTAACTTCTACCGCTGAACCCGTGGTTGCTGCAGCATCGTCGGGCTCTCAAGAGATGAAGGAGATGCGCCGCGAGATGCAGGAGATGCGTACCTTGATGGAGCAACACCTCTCGTTGGTGCAGCGTGTCTCTCCGGTGGAGGGCGATCCGCAGCAGGCCTGGCTCAATGATCGACTTGCAGAGATCGGCATTGCTACTGATGTGGCAGAGCGTATCTGGGAATCTGTCAAAGAGAGTGACCCCAATACCCATTGGCAGCAGGCACTGAACTGGTTGGAGGTGACCCTGCCAACAGGGGAGGATGATGTATTGCAAAATGGTGGTGTAATTGCGTTGGTGGGGCCAACCGGTGTCGGAAAAACGACAACGGCGGCAAAGCTGGCTGCACGCTATGCACTACGTAATGGCACCAGTCGAGTTGCGCTGGTGACGACAGATGCCTTCCGTATTGGTGCACAAGAGCAGCTCAGAGCCTTCGGTTCACTGATTGGTGTGCCGGTCTATGCGGTTTCCGAAATCAGTGAATTGCATAATACACTGCACTCCTTGGGTGACCGTGATCTGGTTATTATTGATACTGCAGGGTTGAGCCAGCGGGATATGCAGCTGCTGGAGCAGTTGGCAGTACTACGCACGGGTGAGATCAATATCGACCCCTATCTGGTGATTTCGGCTACGACACAAGAGTCTGCACTGGATGAGACGGTAGAGATCTTCAATCGTATTGACCTCAAAGGGGCTATTCTTTCCAAGCTGGATGAGGGTGGAGAGTTGGGAGGGGCGGCCAGTGTACTGTTGCGTCACCAGTTGCCTCTGCTTTATTTTGGCGATGGGCAGCGTGTCCCTGAAGATCTCCAGGTTGCGCGTGGGCGGGATCTGGTGGATCGTCTGGCGTCACAGCGGCGCACGGAAAAACAGCGGCTGACCGTGGTGCAGGGTGGACGACAGATGCAACGCAGCTTGCAGGCGGTAGGATAACGATATGGCAGATCAGGTAGAAGGAATCAGAGCG
>CAYQFH010000001.1:44332-57861 GCA_964416755.1 uncultured Piscirickettsiaceae bacterium
AGCTTGCAGGCGGTAGGATAACGATATGGCAGATCAGGTAGAAGGAATCAGAGCGATGGGTGGACAGCAGAAACCGGTCAAGGTGATTGCGGTAACCAGCGGTAAAGGTGGCGTAGGTAAAACCAATGTCTCAGTCAACCTGGGTGTCTCGTTGGCGCGTAAAGGGAAGAATGTGGTGTTGATGGATGCTGACTTGGGGCTGGCCAATGTTGACGTCATGTTGGGGTTGCATGCGCAGCACAATATCTCCCATGTGCTGAATGGAGAGAAGACACTGGATGAGATTCTGCTTGCAGGGCCGGCGGGAATGCGGGTCATTCCAGCTACCTCTGGTGTCAAAAGGATGGCTGAATTGACACCAGTGGAGAATGCAGGATTGATTCGAGCCTTTGGTGATCTGGAGTATCCGGTCGATGTGATGCTGGTTGATGTGGCAGCCGGGATCTCCGACAGTGTGATCAGCTTTGGGCGAGCCGCGCATGAAGTGGTGGTGGTTGTTTGTGATGAGCCCTCTTCCATCACGGATGCCTATGCACTGATCAAGGTACTCAGTCGTGAATACAAGGTGGAGCGCTTTCATGTGCTCTCCAATATGGTCGAGAGCGAGGCACATGGTAGGATTCTCTTCAAGAAGCTCTCACTGGTGGCGGAACGTTTCCTCGATGTGACTTTGGATTATCTGGGAACCGTGCCTTTTGACAAATCATTGAGACGTGCGATTCAGAAGCAGAATGCAGTATGTGAAGTGGCACCATCCAGCCCATCGGCACAGGCATTCCGGAAAATTGCGGCTGTGGTTGAGCGTTGGCCACGACCGACACAGGCAGGTGGTTATCTGGAGTTTTTTGTTGAAAGACTCCTACAGAGCGAAGCAGGATAGATAGAGATGAAGGGGCACGCAGCATACGCAACAGTTCAGAGTGGCAGCATCGAGCAGCAGCTTGAGGAGCATATGCCGCTGGTGAAAAGGTTGGCACACCACCTCTCTGCACGCCTCCCCTCTTCGGTGCAGATTGATGACCTGTTGCAGGCCGGGATGATTGGGCTGCTTGAAGCATTGAATAAGTATGATGCCTCACAAGGAGCACAGTTCACCACTTATGCCTCGATCCGTATCCGGGGTGCGATGCTGGATGAGCTGCGTCGTGGGGATTGGGCACCACGCTCTGTGCACCGTAAAGGACGTGAGGTGATGGAGACCATCAATCGTCTGGAACAGCAGGGGTTGGGCACCAGTGATCAGGAGGTGGCAGAAGCGATGGATATTCCGATAGAGGAGTACAACAAGATCGTTCAGGATTCCAATATGACCTCCTTCTACTCGATTGATCTGCTGGAGGAGGAGAGCCCGGGAGGCAGTAACATCGAGGATGACCGAGGTGGTCCACTGGAGATGCTCTCTGATGTCGGTTTCCGTGATGCATTGGCCAGTGAAATTGGTAACCTGCCAGAGCGGGAGAAGATGATGATGGCACTCTACTATCAGGAAGATCTCAACTTGAGAGAGATTGGCGAGGTGATGGGAGTGAGTGAGTCGCGGGTTTCACAGATACATGGTCAGGCGATGCTTCGTCTGCGAGCAAGAATGAAAGATTGGGTATAAGCAATGGATAAGGGAATGAGAATTCTGGTAGTGGATGACTTTGCTACCATGCGCCGAATTATCAAGAATCTGCTGGGAGAGCTGGGGTTTAACAATCTGGATGAGGCGGATGATGGCAAGACAGCGTTGCCCATTATGCAGACGGGTGAGATCGATTTTCTGGTAACGGATTGGAACATGCCGGGCATGACCGGCCTGGATCTGGTCAAGGCAGTGCGTGCGGATCCTAAACTCAGACATACCCCGATTCTGATGGTGACTGCGGAGGCGAAGAAGTCACAGATTGTGGAGGCTGCTCAGGCGGGTATCAATGGTTATGTTGTCAAACCATTTACAGCAGGTACACTCAATGAGAAGATCGAGAAGATCTTTGCACGTATTGAACAGAGCAAATAGTCCATTGAACGTTAGATAAGGAAGTATTGTATGCAGCAGCCCACACCGATTGTCTCGCTGGAGCAGGCCCGTGAACTGGTTGCAGCACTGGAACAGGGGAATGTGGCCGAGGCCAACCAGCGGATTGAGCAGGTGATGGCCGAGCAGGATGATCTCATCTATCAGCAGGTGGGGCATCTGACCCGTGAGTTGCACAGCACGGTCTCCCAATTCCGGGAGGATCTGGGAAGTTCCGGGGTGACCGGTCAGGAGATTACTGATATTCGTACCCGTCTCCACCATGTCGTTGAGTTGATGGAGAAAGCAGCCAATGAGAGTCTGGCGGCGGTGGAGGAGAGTGTGCCACTGGCTAAAGGGATTGTGGATGGCGCCGATAAGATAGCTGATGGCTGGGACCGTTTTCGAAACCGGGAGATGGATGTCGAGCAGTTTCGTGAGTTGAGTGACGAGATTGCAGAGTTTATGTCGGTAGCTGCAGTCAACTCGGAGAAGATTCATGAGCGTTTGAATGAGGTGATGTTGGCGCAGAGCTTTCAGGATCTGAGCGGGCAGATTATCCACCGCGTAGTGGATGTAATCGGCAAGGTCGAGGATAGCCTTGTTGAGCTGGTGCAGCTCTCTGCACAGGGTGGATCGGCGGCTGAGGAGAAGCGTGAAGCGCATGGACCGGCAGTACCGGGGGTCAAGGACAGCGATGTGGTGCGCAGTCAGGATGAGGTGGATGATCTACTTTCCAGTTTGGGATTTTAAATAACGGGCACACAGTTTTATGTCTATTGACTTCGATAGCGATATTTTCCAGGATTTCCTGCAAGAGGCAGGGGAGCTGTTGGAGTCACTCAATGAGCAGCTGGTCGATCTGGAGAGTAGTCCTGATGATCCGGAGGTGCTCAATGCCGTTTTTCGAGGTTTTCACACCATCAAGGGGGGAGCCGGTTTTCTCGGTATCAACTCCGTAGTCGAACTTTGTCACCGTTCTGAGGATCTGTTTGGTCTGATTCGCGATGGCAATCTCACCCTTACCGAGTCGGTGATGGATCCGGTGCTGGCCGCAGTGGATGAACTCAATACCATGTTTGAGGCCCTGCATGCCAGTGAAGAGCCGGAGGCGGCCCCTGCTGAAATTCTGCAGCAGCTGGAGGCGATATTGCGTGGAGATGGTGCTGCAACAGAGAGTGCTCCAGAGCTGTCTGTCGGAGCAGAACCGGTGGTTGGGGTGGAAGAGCCTCCGGTCACGCAGTCTACCCCGATCTTTGATGTTGATGCTGCAGCCAACAGCGATGAAGATATCACTGATGATGAGTTTGAGGCCCTGCTGGATCAGTTGGATGGGGCTCCTGCTCAAACAGTATCAGATGCAGAGATACCGCCAGCAATGGATTCGGTTGCGCCTCTGTTGGGAGGAGATCCCAATGAAGATATTACCGATGATGAATTTGATCAGTTGCTTGATATGCTGGATGGGCAGCAGCCAGAAAAGGCCGCCACTGCTCCTCAGGAGAACCCTGCCCTGGCAGAGCCAGTAGCGGCTCCCGTGGTTGAAAAGAGAGTAGAGCAGGACAAGGCCAAGAAAAGCACACGACCAGCGAAGAAAACCAGCCAAACTGCTCAAAAGTCAGAGACCAGTGTGCGGGTAGATACACGTCGTCTGGATGATGTGATGAATATGGTGGGCGAACTGGTTCTGATTCGTAACCGTTTTGATAACCTCAAACAGTCGATCTCCTCAGAGGTGGTGGATCGTGCGATTTCGGATCTCAATCTGCTCACGACTGATATCCAGGAGGTTGTGATGCGTCTGCGTATGCAACCGGTACGCAAGGTATTCAGCCGTTTTCCCAGAGTGGTTCGTGATCTTGCCCGCAAACTGGATCGCAAGGTCAAGTTGCAGTTGGTGGGCGAAGAGACTGAGGTGGACAAGAATCTGGTTGAAGAGCTGGCAGATCCATTAATCCATCTGATTCGCAACGCGGTAGACCATGGGGTCGAGACACCGGATATCCGTCTTGCTGCGGGCAAACCAGCAGAAGGTACCATTGTGTTGGCAGCACAGCAGGAGGGTGACCACATTCTGCTGACGATTCAAGATGATGGTGCCGGAATGAATCCGGAGATATTGCGTCGACTTGCTGTAGAACGGGGGATGATGGATCAGGAAACCGCTGAACAGCTTCCCAATCGGGCGGTCTACGCACTTATCTTTGAGCCGGGATTTTCTACCAAGAAAGAGATCTCCGATGTCTCCGGTCGTGGCGTTGGTATGGATGTGGTCAAGACCCATATCAACCAGCTGAATGGTCAGATAGATATCGACTCAGAGATTGGTGTGGGGACCACAATCTCGATTCAGGTTCCCCTCACATTGGCTATTCTCCCCACCCTGATGGTCTACATCAGTGGTCAGAACTTTGCGATTCCGCTGCCCGGAATCATTGAGCTCTTTGAGTGGCACTCGGTCGAAGTGAGTCAGATTGGAGGACGCGAAGTGGTGCGCTTGAGAGAGCGTACCTATCCCTTGATCTATGCGTCGGAGCTGTTGGGCGGAGACCGCACGCAATCTCTTGAACAGCGCGTACTGGTGATTGAGCTGGCTGGGCACTCTTTGGCATTGGTAGTGGATCAGGTGATCGGGCAGGAAGAGGTGGTGATCAAACCGTTGGGTACTCTGTTGAGAGGGATGCCCGGTTATTCCGGAGCAACCATTACCGGAGATGGTCGAGTCGCGATGATTCTGGATGTGGCCAGCATGCTGGAAAAACAGATTGGTATCGATTACACCGCATTGAGTGAAGAGGGGATGGCAGCATGAGTACGCAGTACCATGATGATCGTTTTATCACCTTCACCATTAACCGGGAGATCTACGCGATTGAGGTATTGAAGATTCAGGAGGTGATCTACGTTCCGGAGATTACCAAGGTGCCTGGATCGCCCGATTTTGTGGTTGGTGTAATCAACCTGCGCGGAATTCTGTTGACCATTGTTGATACTTCAATGGAATTCGGCTTGAGACGTGATGAGTGTGCAGAGTATACCCGCGTGGTGGTTGTCAATCTGGGGGATGATGAACGGGTCGGGCTGTTGGTGGATGATGTCTCCGAAGTGGTCTCTCTTGATGTGGAGGCCAGAGAGCCGCTGCCGACACTGGAAGGTGGTAAACTGGCGCAATATGCGCACCATATTATCCATCATGATGATCGTCCGGTAACGTTGTTGGAGATGGAGCGGATCAAGGATGCGGTGAGTTGGAGCGCAGCAGCGTAGCTCAGGAGTGCAGGCATGATCGATATCTCCATCAAAATGCCACCTGCACCGACCCCTCCGAACAAGAGTAATGTCGATCCTGTAACCTCTATTCCCCGCTCTCATCGAGTGGACGAGATGGAGTCTGATCGGGAGCAGGAACAGCCTCAAAAACGTAAACAGCAACAGTCTCAGGAACCTGATGATTCTCCTGCATCTCCTGCCTCTGAAGAGGAGGATAGAGATGAAAAGCATCCCCATATTGACAACTATGCATAGTAGGGCTTAGTCTCTTCCTGAATAGTGATTAGGAGAGATTTTTCATGCAGACTCAGGTGGCTGAAGTTCAGGAAAACTCCATGGTTGGAGTGGAGGGGGATCACTCAAATCTTCATGCTGAAGAGGGTGTTCTGGTGGAAGAGGAGAAAGAGGTTCGGCAACATCTCACCTTTGTGTTGGGGGGGGAGGAGTACGGGTTTGATATCCTGCGTGTGCAGGAGATCAAGGGATGGGAGGTTCCTACGGTCATTCCCAATACACCGGACTATGTGAAGGGAGTAATCAACCTGCGTGGTGCCATTGTCCCGGTGATTGATTTGCGTCTGCGTTTCCAGCTGGAAGATGTCCGTTATGATGAGTTGACCGTTGTCATCGTGCTGCATGTGCGTACTTCAGATGGTCACGATGAGGAGAGTGCGCAGAATGCCAACAACAAGGTGGTTGGCGTTGTGGTGGATGGTGTATCCGATGTCTGTAATGTGGAGTTGGACAATATTCGTCCGGCTCCCGATTTCCGCGGGGTTATCAGCTCTGATTTTGTCACTGGATTGACAACAGAGAATGAGAAGATGATCGTGCTGCTCGATATTGACCACCTGATCAATACGGGCATCATGAGCCAACTTGATGCTGTACTCTCTTGATCCGCAGTTATGCTAGAGTCTGGTTTGTCTGAGTTTGCCTATACTGAGGGTGATTTTCGTCGTGTTCAGAAAATTATTGGTGAACATGCCGGTATCAGCCTCTCCGAGGCGAAGAAGAGCCTGGTCTATAACCGGCTGACCAAACGCCTGCGTCTGTTCGGGATGAGCTCATTCAATGAGTATCTCGACTATGTGGATGACCATGTTGAGGAGGAGTTCAGCCACTTCGTCAATGCCATTACCACCAATCTCACCTTCTTTTTTCGGGAAGAGCACCATTTTGATTTTCTCAAGGATGTAGATTTTCCACGCTTGCTGGAGAGAAACAAGGCGAGTAAACGCATTCGAATCTGGTCAGCGGGCTGTTCAACCGGAGAGGAGCCCTACTCGCTGGCGATCACGGTGAAAGAGAATATCCCCGCAGGGTGGGATGTAAAGATTCTTGCAACTGATCTTGATTTTAATGTGGTGGCGCATGGCAAGGCGGGCGTTTATGATCAGCGCCGCGTTGAGGGGATGAGTCAGAAACGGCTCAATAAGTGGTTCCGCAAGGGGAGCGGGGAGAACGAAGGAAAGGTACGGGTAGTGGATGAGTTGCGTGACCTGATCACCTTCAAACAGCTCAATTTGATGCATGATTGGCCGATGAAGGGGCCATTTGATATCATCTTCTGTCGTAATGTGATGATCTACTTCAACAAGGAGACACAGTCGAGACTGACCGAGCGTTATGCAAACTATCTTGCGGAGGATGGGCACCTCATCATTGGTCACTCTGAGTCGCTGTTTAAAGTGTCGGAGCGCTTTAATCTGATTGGAAAAACCATTTACCAAAAACTATAACGAGAAAGCAATGGTCCAAAATAGCAGTGACAATCATGTTTTGCCCGGTTTCGAAAAGGTTCGGCGCGGGTGGAAGAACCAGTTCAACAGTTACGTCAGTACCATTTTGCCTGGTGAGTATTTTGTGACCAAAGGGTCAGATGGAATTGAGACAGTCCTGGGTTCTTGTGTCGCAGCTTGTGTACGAGATCGGGTGACTGGTGTCGGTGGAATGAACCACTTCATGCTTCCGGTGGATAAAGGAAACTCCGATACATCAGGAAAAATCTCTGATGCAACCCGCTATGGCAACTTTGCCATGGAGCACCTGATCAATGATGTGCTCAAGCATGGCGGTCGCAGGGAGAATCTGGAATTCAAGGTGGCTGGAGGGGGACGTATCCTCAATCAGATGGCAAAAATTGGCTGGTACAACATCGGTTTTGTCTTTGATTACCTCTTTACCGAGGGGTTTCAGGTTGCCTCGCATGATATTGGCGATGTATTTCCCCGCAAGGTGATCTACTTTCCCAGTACCGGGGTGATGAAGGTAAAGCGGCTTCGCTCACTGCACGAGAAGCAGGAGTCTCTGCGTGAAGAGAAAGCCTATCTGGATAACCCGGAAGCGGCTGGTGTCAAGACTGAGGGTGAAATTGAACTTTTTTAACGAGCGCGCGTTGAGGAATAGATCGTGATCAAGGTATTGATTGTTGATGACTCTGCACTGATTCGTAAGATGTTGAGCTCCATCTTGAACGGAGCGCCCGGGATTGAAGTGGTGGGCACTGCCTCCGACCCTTACATGGCGCGTGAGAAGATCAAGAAGCTCAAACCTGACATGATTACGCTGGATGTGGAGATGCCGAAGATGGATGGCGTCACCTTTCTGCGCAATCTGATGCGTCTCCACCCGATGCCGGTTTTGATGGTCTCTTCACTCACCGAGCAGGGGGCGGAGATCACCCTGCAGGCGCTGGAGGCAGGTGCCGTTGACTTTGTTACCAAACCCAAGGTTGATCTCGCCAATACTTTTGAAGATTATGGGGAGGAGATCATCGAGAAGGTGCGGGTGGTGGCGCGCGCCAATGTCAAACAGGTGATCAGTCGGCCCTCATCGGAGGGGGCGCAGCATGTATTGGGGACCCCCGGGACAGGTGAAGTTGCGGAGGGTAAAGTTGTCCCGCAGAAATTCAGTACTGACGTGGTGCTTGAAAAGAGTAGTGGGAAGCGCCACTTCCAGACCACAGACAAGGTGATTGCGATTGGTGCCTCGACCGGAGGCACGGAGGCGATTCGGGTAGTGCTGGAGACACTGCCGCCTGGTACCCCGGGTGTAGTCATTGTGCAGCATATTCCTGCGGCCTTCAGCAAACCGTTTGCAGAGCGTATGAACAACAACTCTGCAATGAGTGTGATGCAGGCGGAGGATGGACAACAGATTATCCCCGGGCATGTCTACATTGCCCCTGGTGATCAGCACCTGATGGTGGAGCGGGATGGTGCCCGTTATATCTGTCGTCTCAATGATGGTGAACTGGTCAATCGTCACAAGCCCTCTGTTGATGTACTGTTCCGCTCCATGGCAGAGAATGTTGGCCCCAACGGGATTGGTGTAATGCTGACCGGGATGGGCGGCGATGGTGCAAAGTGCATGAAAGAGATGCGCGATGTTGGTGCCAGAACCATTGCTCAGGATGAACGCACAAGCGTTGTCTGGGGGATGCCGGGCGAGGCGGTGAAGGCAGGTGCCGTGGAGCAGGAACTGCCGCTGGACAAGATCTCTGAAGAACTGCAGGAGCTGGCCAAGTAATAGCAATAGCCGAGCTTCCAGCTATTGGTTACTTCACCATCCCGTAGAGCTGCTCAATTTCCTGACCCCAGATATCACTGTTGATGGTCTCCAACACCATCGGAATCTCATCGATCCGTTCGTCGTTCATCAGTTGGTGGAACCCCTCCAGCCCGATTGTTCCTTTGCCGATGCTTTGGTGGCGATCCACGCGGCTCTCGAACTCTGATTTGCAGTCATTCAGGTGCATCCCCTGCAGGTACTGGAAACCGACAATGTCATCAAATGCCTGCATGGTACTTTGGTAAGCCTCTGCAGTTCTCAGATCGTAACCGGCAGCAAAGGCATGGCAGGTGTCGATACAGACCCCGATGCGGGATTTATCTTCCACCTTGTCGATAATATGGGCCAGGTGTTCAAAACGGTAACCGAGATTGGAACCCTGGCCAGCGGTGTTCTCAATCACTGCAGAGACTCCCTCAGTCTGTTCCAGTGCACGGTTGAGTGATTCGGCAATCCGATCCAGGCACACCTCTTCGCTGATCTTCTTCAGGTGACTGCCGGGGTGGAAGTTGAGGCGATCCAGCCCCAGCTGGCTACAACGCTCCATCTCGTCAATGAAGGCGTTGAGAGACTTGGTGCGTGGTGCCTCTTCAGGATGCCCCAGATTAATCAGATAACTGTCATGGGGGAGCACCTGACGAGGTTGATAACCAAACTCTTCCATTGCTGCCTGGAAACCATCAATCTGCTCTGTAGTGAGGGGGTTGGCGTTCCACTGGCGCTGGTTCTTGGTAAACAGTGCAAACCCCTTGGCTCCGATCTTGTGGGCGTTGACAGGGGCATTCTGTACACCGCCAGCAGTGCTGACGTGTGCTCCGAGGTATTTCATGGGCTGAACTCCTTAAAGACGTCTCTAAAAGTCGCCGTTGGCACCGGCAGTCATCACTGTCATGATCTTGGTGTTGGTGGAGACCGCAATGCGGTAGATCTCATCGGGCAACTGGCTCTTGGAGATCATCATGTTGAGATTGAGGGTGGTGAGCCAGGGCGTGCCATGGTCATCTTCCACCAGCGCAATGCGGCAAGGCATGTAGGAGGCGAAGATGACATCGTGGCGCACCATCTTGGCAGCATCTTCTGGATTACAGAACTGAAAGATCTCAATGTGTGGCGACTCAATCCCGCGCTGTTCCAGTGCCTTGGAGGTATGCTGGCGTCCAACCAGCCGCAGGTTAAGCTCTGCTGCCTTGGAGAGCATGGCTTCACCAGCCTCGGCAATAGTGAGGCCAGGCGCAAGCCGCATCTTGACCACGGAGTGCTCGACCATCATCTCCTCCACGGGGGGGTGGACTCCCGTATGTCCGCTCCAGCTATGGGCGGAGTAGAGGAGGAGTAGAGAAGCTGTCAGCGAGTAGAGTACATTTTTCATCTGGAAGATTTTATCACACCCCCTCCAAGGCATTGCTCTCCCTGGTAGAAAACCATTGATTGCCCTGGAGTGACTGCACGTTGGGGCTGTTCAAAGCGGATAATGGATCTTCTGTGATCTGCTTGTAGAATAGTGCAGGCTTGATCACTCTGGCGGTACCGGTGTTTCGCCATGCAGTTGAATGGTAGAGCGGGTGGTGTGCCGATCCAGTGGATTGGTTCACATGCCACCTCGCTGCTCATCAGTAGTGGATGGTTCTTCTGTTGAGCTGCAATCAAAATATTGTTCTGCAGATCTTTGGCAACGGCGTACCAGGGGGCTTCACTATAGCCGGTTAGTCCGCCGATCCCCAGCCCCTTGCGTTGTCCCAGAGTATGGTACATCAATCCCTGATGTTGTCCGATCACTGTCCCCTCTGGGGTCTGAATCTCTCCCGGCTGTGCCGGCAGGAACTGACTGAGGAAGTTGCGGAAGTTGCGTTCGCCGATAAAGCAGATGCCGGTGCTGTCTTTTTTTTCGGCATTGCTGAACCCCTCCGATGCTGCAATCCTGCGTACCTCACTCTTCTCGATCTCTCCCAGCGGGAAGTGGGCATGGGAGAGTTGATATTGGTTCAGTTGATGGAGAAAGTAGGATTGATCCTTGTTGCGATCCAGCCCCTTTAGCAGCTGAAAGGCTCCATCAATCTGCTGCAGACGGGCATAGTGGCCGGTGGCGATAGTGGTGGCGCCGAGGTCGAGCGCATGCTCCAGAAAGGCGCGGAACTTGATCTCCTTGTTGCAGAGGATGTCGGGGTTCGGGGTGCGTCCGGCACGGTATTCGTCGAGAAAGTGGCTGAAGACTCGCTCCCAGTACTCGTGGGAGAAGTTGACGCTATGCAACCGGATACCGAGCTGGTCGGCAACGTTCTGCGCGTCGGCCAGATCCTCCTCAGCACTGCAGTAGCCATCGGCATCGTCCTCCTCCCAATTCTTCATGAACAGTGCTTCGACCTCAACTCCCTGGTCGAGCAACAGTTTGGCCGCGACTGCCGAGTCGACCCCGCCGGAGAGGCCGACCATCACCTTTTCACTCATGCTGCGGTCTGTGCTGCAGTGGGTGGTTTGTAGGGTGGCAGATCGGAATGGAACAGGCTCAGCGGGTGGTTCTCATCGCGCAGATAGTCCTCCACACTGCGCAGCACCATCGGGCTGCGTAGCCTTTTCTTCTCCATCAGAATCTCGTCATGGGTAAGCCAGATCGTGCGTTCGATACCGTGATCCAGTTGGCGATGTGGATCATGGCGTGTGACCGGTCCGGTAAAGGCGATGCGTATGTAGTGGCGCTGGCGCACCGGATCAATCGACTGGTAAATTCCCTGTAGATGGGTTGGTTTGAAGTGCCAGCCGGTCTCTTCCAGGGTTTCACGAATCACCGCCTGTTCGGGGGTTTCACCAAATTCCATGTGTCCGGCAGGCTGGTTGATCACCAACTCTCCCTGATCCATCTCCTCAATCATCAGAAAGCGACCATCCTGTTCGATGATGGCGGCGACCGTAAGGCGGGGGCGTTTGGGATCTTGTCCGTTGGTATTTAGTCCGCTGATGTTTTGGCTCATGGCTCTATTTTACGCCATTCACCGGGTTGCAGTTTATTGAGTTTCCATGGGCCGATTGCTATCCGTATCAAACGCAGGGTAGGGTAACCCACTGCCGCAGTCATGCGCCGTACCTGACGATTTTTACCCTCCCTGATTTTCAGTTCAATCCAACTGTCTGGAACCGTTTTGCGCTCCCGAATGGGGGGCTCTCTTCTCCAAAGCTTGGGTGTCTGAATCAGTTTTGCCTTGGCTGGAGCGGTTTTGCCATCCTTCAGCTGAACTCCGTCATGGAGCTGTTGCAGCGCGGCTTCATCAGGAATCCCCTCTACCTGTACCCAGTAGGTCTTCTCCATCTTGTGGCGTGGGTGACTGATACGAGACTGCAGTTTGCCGTCATCGGTCAGAATCAATAGCCCCTCGCTATCCCGATCGAGTCTCCCCGCTGGATAGACTTTCTTGACCGGAATGTAATCTCCCAGTGTGGTGCGCCCATCGTTGTCACGAAATTGGCTCAACACGTTAAAGGGTTTGTTGAAGAGGATGATCATTGTTTAGCAGCTGAAAAATTTGAGGAGTAACAGGAAAGGGTAGTATATTGGGTGAAAGATTTTTTTGGAGAGTTGGGAAATTGACAAATCACGAAATCGGGCCAGATCATGGCGATGGTGTCGATGTTGAGACGGCACCGCCGCAATTGAAAGAGCCACCCCGTTATCAGGTGGTCTTGTTAAATGACGATTTTACCCCCATGGAATTTGTAGTGGATGTGTTGCAGCGTTTTTTCCAGATGGATCAGGAGCAGGCGACACAGGTGATGTTGCATGTCCATACACGAGGCAAGGGGGTGTGCGGTACCTACAGTCGAGAGATTGCCGAGAGCAAAGTAGCGATGGTCAATGACCATTCACGTGAGAATCAACACCCACTGCTCTGTTCAATGGAACAGGCATAACAGAGATGGTAAGTAAACATGCTGAGTAAAGAGCTGGAATTTTCACTGGGGTTGGCGGTCAAGCAGGCACGTGATGAGCGTCATGAGTTCATTACGCTGGAGCATCTGCTGCTGGTGCTGTTGGACAATCCCCGTTCGGCCAATCTGCTGCGAGGGTGTGGTGCGGATCTGGAGGTGTTACGCCAACAGCTGGTCACTTTTATTGAGCAGAATACCCCGTTGCTGCCGGAGGGGGTGGACCGTGATCCACAACCTACGCTCGGTTTTCAGCGTGTGTTGCAACGTTCTATCTTTCAGGTGCAGTCAGCTGGAAAGGCGGAGGTGACTGCCGAGAATATTCTGGTTGCCCTGTTTGGAGAGAAGGAGTCCCATGCGGTCTTCTACCTTTCGCAGCAGGAGATCTCCCGGCTGGATGTGGTGCACTACATCTCCCACGGCAATGATGAAGAGGCCGAGGTTGAAGGAGGACAACAAGAGAGCAAGGTTGAGGGGGGAACGACAGAGAGCCCGCTGTTGAAGTATGCGGTCAATCTCAACAAGCTGGCGGAAGAGGGAAAGATCGATCCGTTGATTGGTAGAGAGCCGGAGGTGGAGCGTACTATTCAAGTGCTCTGTCGTCGTCGCAAGAACAATCCGTTGCTGGTGGGTGAGGCTGGTGTTGGCAAGACCGCCATCGCAGAAGGTCTGGCGCGGCGTATTGTCGATGGTGAGGTGCCGGAGGTGATTGCCGAGAGCGTGATCTACTCACTTGATCTTGGTTCGCTGTTGGCCGGAACAAAATACCGTGGTG
>CAYQFH010000001.1:57961-62992 GCA_964416755.1 uncultured Piscirickettsiaceae bacterium
TGCCTCCAACTTGATCAAGCCCAAACTGGCGGCAGGAGATCTGCGCTGTATCGGCTCTACCACCTTCCAGGAGTATCGTGGGATCTTCGAGAAGGATCACGCGCTGGCGCGCCGTTTCCAGAAGATTGATGTGCATGAGCCTTCGGTGCCGGAGACTATCAAGATTCTGCAGGGGTTGAAGAGCCGCTTCGAGGATCATCATGATGTGAAGTTTACCCGCCAGGCGCTGAATACTGCTGCAGAGTTGGCCGATCGCTATATTGGAGATCGCCATCTGCCGGACAAGGCGATTGATGTGATGGATGAGGCGGGCGCGCGCAACCAGCTGCTGCCGCCCTCACGTCGCCGCAAGACCGTCGGTGTCAGGGAGATGGAGGAGGTGGTGGCGAAGATCGCACGCATACCGGAGCGCAACGTCTCCTCCTCGGATCGAGAACAGTTGGAGAAGCTGGAGCGCAACCTGAAGATGGTGGTCTTCGGTCAGGATGAGGCGATTGAGACCTTGGGGAGTGCAATCAAACTCTCCCGCTCCGGGCTGGGCAATGAGGAGCGGCCGGTCGGATCTTTTCTCTTTGTCGGGCCAACCGGGGTCGGTAAGACCGAGGTGGCGCGTCAGCTGGGGCTCCAGCTGGGGGTGGAGTTGATCCGCTTCGACATGTCGGAGTATATGGAGCGGCACACCGTGTCACGTCTGATTGGTGCACCTCCCGGTTATGTCGGCTATGGCCAGGGAGGCTTGCTGACTGATGCAGTCAACCAGAACCCCTATGCGGTGTTGTTGCTGGATGAGATCGAGAAGGCGCACCCCGATGTCTTCAACCTGCTGCTGCAGGTGATGGATCACGGTTCACTGACCGACAGCAACGGCCGCAGCAGTGACTTCCGCAATGTGATTCTGGTAATGACCTCCAACGTGGGTGCAGAGCAGATGAACCGCGCCTCGATCGGTTTTGCGCGGCAGGATCACAGCAGTGATGGACTGGCCGAGGTGAAGAAGCAGTTTACCCCGGAGTTTCGCAACCGACTGGACTCGGTGATTCAGTTCCATTCGCTTGATATGGAGAGCATTGCTCACATTGTTGACAAGTTCATTACTGAACTAGAGACACAGCTGGATCAGAAGCAGGTGCAGCTGATTGTGGATAGTGAAGCAAGAACCTGGCTGGCAGAGAAGGGGTATGACGCAGCAATGGGGGCTCGCCCAATGGGGCGTCTGATTCGCGAAGAGATCCGCAAGCCGATGGCGGAGGAATTGCTGTTCGGTGAACTGGTTGGTGGTGGAGAGGTTGAGATTTCGGTTCAGGATGAAGCGTTACACTTCAGTTACCGCCAACTTGTAAAGCCTGCTCGTTCCAAGCCTCAAACGGAGGAGACCTCCTCCGCAGAATAGTCGTTAGCGGGCGCGGAAGACGATACGGCCCTTGGAGAGGTCGTATGGGGTCAGTGCGACGGTCACCTTGTCGCCCTTCAGAATGCGGATGTAGTGCTTGCGCATCTTGCCGGAGATGTGAGCGATTACCTGGTGACCATTCTCCAGCTCTACCTTGAATGTGGTGTTGGGCAGGTTCTCAATCACCGTGCCCTCCATCTCGATATGTTCTTCTTTTGCCATAATTCTTGTTTAACAGTATCCAATGCGTGATGGGTCATCCCATCAGGGGGCAGCATTGTACATCAATTTGGCTATCTTCAAGTAGTTGTATTGTGGTTGATTTGGAAAATGGGTGTCTCGGAACTCATTGCTTTATTGATGTATAAGAATTTGTATGCATCAAAATTGGAATAAAGGAGGGGAAGAGGACTCTTTTCTTGCAGTAGCGTAGTTTTTTCCTCAGGAAATGCGTTAACAGGTGACTGTGATGCTCTATGGTGGACGGGGAATACCAAAGAATTATAGCTATGAACGGAGATTGGAGGCCGTTGTTGCGTATTTATCTCAAATGGGGAGATTGTTTACATGAAGAAAGTATTTGTGAGTGCAGCCATCGCTGCGCTGTCGTTTAGTCCTGCATCACTATTGGCAGGCGTCTCCAAGGATCTGCCGCTGCCATCCGGCACACCAACTGCAGATCAGATTGTTGAACAGGTCTACTATGTTAACCACTTCTATGCGCTGAAAAATTTCGGCATCAAGAAGAAGGGTAAAAATATTACCGTGATTGTCAGCCGTTCCGAAGGCAAGAAACCAACTACATTGACGGTAGAGCGTTACCTCAATAATGATTACAACGACGGCAAAATCAACGCCAAGGATGTCGCCATCTTCCGTTCTGGAAAACTCAAGGGAACCGGCATGTTGATCACCGACTATGTGGATGATGCCAAATCCCAGTCCTATGCGATCTGGCTTCCTGCACTTCGCAAGATTCGCCGCTTCGCCGAGCCTGCTCATGACGATGCCTGGGGTGGCACTGATTTCACCTTTGGTGATGTGATGCTGCGCAAACCCAGTCATGAAACCCACAAATTGCTCGGTACCGAAACCTTTGCCGGCTGCTTGGGTGCGATGGATATTCCCAAGGATCAGCGCAACAAGTATATGAAAAAGTTGCCTGAAGGTTCTTGTGTCTCCAAGGGCAAGGCGGTCTACAAGGTGGAGAGTACCCCGAAGAAAGAAAACTGGTGGTATGACAACCGTGTGAGCTATGTGGATACCGGAACTTTTGCGGACTACCGCACGGACTATTTCAAGGATGGTCAGAAGATCAAGACCATTGATCGTGCCTGGAACAGCTTCAAGATGGATGACCCACGCGCCATGTACTGGGGATACTGGTATGGCAAGACCCATGCTACCGGGCATGAGACCTGGGCAGTCATTCCAGAGAAGGTCGTGACCAAGAACGACAAGAAACTGAAGAAGAGCCTCTGGACCGAAAAGACGCTACGCAAGATCAAGCGTTAATCCATAAAAAGCTTAAAGGCTTTCACCACAGAGAAAAGCAGAAGCTTGAGAGCGCTGTTCGGGTGAAGTAGTCAACAGAATTTGAGAGAGAAGAATTATGTACAAGAAGACAATGATTGCATCGGGTATTGCGATGGCAGTTGTGGGTCTGCCGGTGATGGCAGATGGGCATGGGGAAGAGAGTAACTTCTGGGATGAGTGGGAGATCTCTGGTGAATTGAAGAACGAGAGTGCAGTGTTCACCAATGGTGGACAGACGATTGGACAGGCAACCTCAACTACTGATACTACAACCTCAAATGATAGTGGTGATCTGTACAAGTCAGAGAGTACGGCAAAGATTTTTGTAAATGGTGATGTAGGTGAAGAGGGTTCTAGTTTTCATGCAGAACTGAATCTTCGTTATGACACCGAAGCCGTTGATGGTTATAAAGGAGCGAAGTCCTATTCTCAGCATGATCTCGTACGTGAGCTGTATGTAGATACTGAAGTGGGGGATGAAGATAATCCAGTTTCAATCCGGGCAGGAAAACAGCAGGTGGTTTGGGGGACAGCCGATGGGATTAAGTTGCTGGATATGATTAATCCGACTGACTGGCGTGAGTTTGCACAAAATTCGATGGATGAATCGCGTATTCCGGTTTGGATGATCAATGCTGAGACTGACCTTGAAAGTGGGGGCAATGTACAAGCAATTTTGAGTCAAGCAGAAGAAAATAAAATTCCAGGGCTTGGAATAGCTAGTGGTAGTAGTGCAAGTTCTCACTCAAATGGGGATCAAGGACAGCCGTTCGTGATGAAGGGGGTTGATACAATCACAGGTAAGGTTAATGGTTTTCTAAATATTGGTCCAGCAATGGGTAAAGTGGCAGCATTTTTTGCAACTTATGCAGGTGGCGGCGCTGGAATTAATACTGGTGTTGCAGGACTTAGAAGTTATACTCAGACTCGTGTTACTGATTATGTAAACAATGCAACTGTTAATGATACCTCTGACTATAATGGTGGTAGTGCAGGATATTGGAGTGAAGCTGATTTCGCAGGAACTTGTAATGAGAACAGTGATGGTAATACATTGTGTCAAGCAAGTGACTTGAACTATGTGTCCCAATATACAGGAACTATTGATTCAATTGCTACCGGTGGTTCTAATGATGATGTGACAAATTTGATTGATTCTAGTAGTACATCTAGTACTAATTGGAATGTTTCTAATCCTAACTCTATGTTTGAATATATGGATCATACTGCCTTTGCAACCTTTGCAACTTTTGTAAACATGGAAACCGAGTATCGAACCAGCTCAATGCCAGATAATGAAGGTAATTTAGGATTTAGATTTAAGGATAGTACGGATGATGGATTAAATTATAGCGTTAACTATATGTATGCTTATGATCCGAATCCGTATATAGAGTTGTATTGGGAAGATGCGAGTGATGGTACTCGATTGTATGTTAATGAAGTTGACTCAGATAGAACTTTAACTGGTGGTACTAATAGCGGTGATACTTATACAACGACGCACGTTGAGCTTTATAGAGACTCAGCGTTAAGTACAGAGAATGTATATGAAACTCATGGTGCTGCGAAGCTGGTTTTTGACCAAAAAATGGATCGAGTAAGTAATCTGGGTACATCTTTTGATTATGCACTTGATACAGAGTCTGCCCCTATAGTTCTTAGGGGAGAATTCTTGTATCAACATGGTGTTAGAACTCCTGTAATTGATTTGGCGAAATTGAGGATTGGTAATGTTGTGGAAGCCATGAAAATGGAAGAGGCCGATTACTTTAAATATGTTATTGGTGCAGATACAACTGTGATGACTAATTTAATGTTGAGTGGTCAGTTCATTCAAATGAGGAATCTTGATTATATTGATGAAACGGTTAACGCTACTTCAAGTAATTCAACAACAACAGGGGCTCGTTATACCGGAGATATGGCGAGTATGCATTTGTCGAATGGTCTACAAAAAGCAGAAAAGAACAAAGAGTTCTATTCCTTCTTTATGTCCAAGCCCTTCGGCGCAGAACAACAGCATCGCTGGAACAATATTTTCATGTTCGAAGAAAACGGTGGTAAGTGGAACCGCTTCGATGTCGAGTACAGTTTCGATGATG
>CAYQFH010000002.1:0-52035 GCA_964416755.1 uncultured Piscirickettsiaceae bacterium
TGATTACGCGGCAGATAGACTTCATTAATCCCTTTCTCCACATTCACATCAATCACCACTCCTTGCCGATCGCGCTGGGGCTCCAAAAGCGCCACCACATCCTGCAAGAAGGCACGTGGCGCAAAGCGGCTCATCTGGAAAATCGGTTTTGCATTACTGCGCTGCAAGCGAATGATCTCGGAGATATCCTGAATCCCCCCCTCAACCCGGCTCAGCGGCTCGTCCATCTCCTTTTTCATCAAGCGCCCAACCACCTCATGTGTTCGCGAGATCACCTCTCTCTGGGTCTCGGGAGGAATTTCATCTCCACGTTCCACAAGCTTTTCCAGTACATTGATTGCATCACTGAGAGCTTCTCTACTGCGCTTGACCTTGTAGACCTGCCCGGTGATACCTGCCAACACATTCCCAATGTTGTGCATGATACTGATCGACATCTCGGCAATACCTGACTGAAATGCAACCATCTGCTCTTTCTCTTCGAGTTCACGCTGTTTGGTAATATCCCTCACCAACATCAAGTGATATCCCTCTTCAGCATGGATCACCAATGGCGTAGAGGAGAGCTGCAAAGAAAGCTGGTTCTCTCTCCGGTCAGAAAACAGCAGTGTCTCTGTCAGGTGCATCTCACCATGTAGGAGCTGAACAACCTGATCTCTGACCGTTTCCGGAAAGAGTGCAGCAAAATCGGGGGAGTCTGTATCCTCTTCAAGCTGGGAGAAGAGTCGTGCAGCCGCCGGATTATAGACCCGTATATCCCCTGTGCTATCCACAACAAACAATCCATCCCCCATATGCTCCATGACTGAGGTGAGTTGCTCATTGCTCTGTTTCAGGTCTCGGGTACGCTCCGTCACTTTCTCTTCCAGGGATGCCAACAACACCTCAAGCTCACCACGCAACTGCATCTCTGCCGCCATACTTTTCTGCAACACTTCCACCCCTTCGCAGAGATGAATCAACTCCTTGGAGGCAAACTCTTGTGGAACAACGGAAATATTCCCCCCTGACTCGACGCCACGCAGGTACCGATCCACACGATGAATTGGTTTTACAACCAGTTGTCGCACCATCACGAACAGCATCAATGCCAGAAACAGAACCGCTCCACCCATCAGGTAGACAAACTGCCGCACCTGCAGTTCAAGCGCATCAAGCTGCTGCTGCAGATCCCAACGCAGAGCCACTATCCCGAAACGTTCCCCCTCAAAGATGATGGGGCGCTGTGTGGTCATCACCCCTCCCTCCATTAGGGAGGGGCTCTCCTCTCCTTCTGCACAGTGAGGGGCATCTTTGCCCCAAGTGAGCAGCGGTTGGTTTTGATAGTTGCAGAACTCCGCCCCCACCAGATTGGGGTGAATCTCGATCAATCCCTGCAGTGTTGTCTCCAGAATGGGGATATCTTCACTGAGTAGCGCATCCAGCAGTGTTGTCGAAAACAGTGCAGCCCGCTTATCG
Source organism: uncultured Piscirickettsiaceae bacterium (assembly GCA_964416755.1). Taxonomy (GTDB): domain Bacteria; phylum Pseudomonadota; class Gammaproteobacteria; genus Thiopontia. Next base: position 1,459 of record CAYQFH010000002.1, read on the forward strand.
ACCTCCACCTCTATCTGCTCCAACTGAAGTGTATGCGCAACCCGCAAGAGCACACTGCCGCCCAGCCAGAGCAGCAGCAGACTGACTCCCAGCATCACCCAGAAAGTCTGGACACCAATCGACCAGCTTTTGGGAGAAAACAACATTCGAGTACCAGAAACTATTGGTCGAAAAAGGCTCCGCTATGGTGGATTGCCTTGCGTACGGTGTCATAGGCTGCATCATCTCCAGCGACAAAACCATCCTTCTTCAATACTTTCAGCGCCGCCTTGTCATCAAATGCAAGCAAGGTATCCACCAGCGCCTGCTGCTGCACGGAGGGAAGATCTGCACGTCCGGCCCAGGCCTTGGTCGCCAGTTTGAACTCTTTCAACACGCGGATCTTTCTACCCTTTTTAACCAATTTTTTGAAGGTGCTGGATTTCAATGCACCCGCATCAAAATCCCCTTTGGCTACTGCCTCACCAACCCGGTCATGGCGCCCCAAATACTCATACTTCTGCAAGTCTCTCTCGTTGACCCCCGCCTCAGCCAACAACAGTTGTGCAAAATAGCGACCTATCGTCGATTTTTCACTGCCAAAGGCAAAACGTTTCCCTTTCAGTTCTGCCATCGAAGTGATGGGGCTCTCCTGATGGGCAATGATGTAACCACTGCGCATCTTCTTCCCCTTTTTACTCTCCATCGCCAGTAGTGTAACTGCGGGATTCTTCTCTTTGGTCAATACATAGGAGGCAGGTCCAAAACGGGCAAAGTCAACCTCCCCTGTCGCCAGTTTATTGATGGCCTGCTCATACGTCGGCGAGATTCGAGTATGAATCTTGACCGCCTCTCCCAGCTGTTGGCTCAAGCGCTGCTCCAGCTGACTCAATAGCGGGCGAAACTGAGTCACTACGGCCGATGCCTTGTCTGACGCATAGAGACCAAAGTTGAGGGTAACCTCAGCATGCACTGCCCCCCCCTGCAGCATCAACCCCGTCACTGCCGGAGCGATCCACCGTTTAAAATTCATTATCTCAACCTCCCTTGGGTCTCAAAAAATTACACTAAACAGATTCAGATACAACGCTAGCCTGCTCTGTCCTTCAATACCCGACTCTCAGCTTCTCTCTCCTGCTCTCTTTGTCGATAGAGTGAAAAAAGTTCCGCAATCTGGGAGAGCTCTTCAGGAACAAATGGCTTTTTCAAATAGACAAAGTCCATGCCCAGTGCTTCACGAAGCTCGGCTGTGGAATAGTCTGCATAGGCAGTGGCAATCACCAGATAGACTGATGGGTCGATTGCCCTGAGTCTGACTCCACACTCTACCCCTGTCATTCCCGGAGGCATTCGCACATCCAGGAACACGGTGGAAATGGGCTCATCCGCGTCAAACGCCTCACGGAAACAGTCGATCGCCTCTTCTGCAGAGCTTGCCTTGACGATCTTGAATGGTTGGCTGGGCTGAGTACCGTCACTACCCTCATCCCGATCTTCCGAGAGCAATTGCATCAATGCTGTTGTCTCGATCTGGTGTGTAGATCCCGCCAGGATCTCTTCGTAGGCGTTCAACACACCTTCGTCATCATCAACCACCATGATTTTTCGGCTAGACAGACTCAAGATTTTTCCATGCACACTTAAATTTCAATCAGAACTGTTCGCAAGCTAAATTTCCACCCTGTCGCAAGGTCAACGAATCTTGTGACAAGCGACACAAGGCCCCCGGTCATTATGTGGCATATCCCCGTTCTGTACCTGCTGTTGGGTAATATCGGGCGGAGGCAGAATAATCAGATCCGGATCCGGCATGGTAAAGCTGCCATCACCAATGGTATGGCAGTCGGTACAGGGGCCACGATAGGCATGAGGTCGCGGATCTCCCGGCAGGATCATCGGAGCACCCTCGGCCTGAGCAAAACCGAGCTCTAGGCGGGCACGGATGATATAGACCATGCGATGCATCACATAACGACCATTACTATCCTTCTCCTCCCCCTTGCGCATCACAGTAACCGCTGCATGGCGCAGATTTTTCACCTGACGACTGGCCTCGACAAAACTCTCCAGATCGGTAACCGGCATATCCTTGATTGCGACAATAATATCGCCGCCCAGCATACCGCTCAACGCTGCATTGAGTGTCACTTCATTGATGATCACCCCCTGCATGCCACGCGGATAGCCCAGCTGTTGACGCAGTTCGGCAGTCAGTTTCATCACGTCCATCCCCTGCCAGTGCGCTTCATAAAGCTTCATCCTGGAGGGAATGAAATTGCCGCTGCCGGGTGCAGCCAGATTGTAGACCGGATCGTTGGGTTGCTGCAGCGATGCTGAACCCGTGACCGCACCAGCCAGTGACACAGAAGCCAGTGAAAGTGCAGCACCCATCAGCAGAGGTTGAAGTTTCACCATAATCTTACTGCAATAACAGGAGTGCAAACGCGATCACCAGCATGATCCCGATAAAGGTCCAGCGCTGCTGGGTCACTGTGGTCCGCTCCTGGAAGTAGTAACCGAGGAAACCACCACCATAGGTGCTGGGCACCAGAATCATGGCCAGCGTGAGCGGAGTCTGCCACTCAAAGGAGCCAATGGAGACACCATAACCCAGAGAGACCAGTGTTGCAGTCAGAGAGGCCCAGAAGACCATCACAATGGCATTGGCTCGTGCATTCTCGGCAGAAAGCCCCGCATATTTGCGCTGGAAGTACTGCTCCACTACGCCACCACTCACCCCCAACAGACCGGTCAAAATGCCAAGAGGGCCACCCATGATGGGGGAAGTTGCCCAACCGCGCCGTACGTCGACCTCTTCCGAGTCAAGCAGGAAATTATCGATACGCTCCTCTTGATTCCTGGCCACCGGGCGCACATGGGATTCACGCTCTTGCAGATCTCCGCGCAACTCAAAATAGACCACCAGCGCCATTGCCAGCGCAAAGAGACCGAGTAAATAGCCGATCACATGATCATAGAGATTATGTCCGAGGAAGTAGCCCAATACCGCACCCACGATGGTAGCCGGTAACAGCTCCTTGATACGGCGGGTAATGATCACCCCGGCAAACAGCTGGCGCAGGGCGGCAATACCGTAGGTGAAGAGGTTGGTGATGTAGATTACCGGACGCACCATGAAGACACCGTAACCAAACACCAACATCATTCCGGCCACGGCGACAATGCCCCCTCCCATTGGTACCAGTGTACCCACTGCACCCGCAAAGACTCCCAACAATACCAGCCCGACAATGGCATCCAGCTTATAGAAGCCGAGATCAAAGCTGGAGTCATGCTCCAGATCCATCAAGCTGACCGAGTCCCCCGGTGCTCCGATATGCGCTACCCGCTGTTGCCCTTCTGCGGGCTCTGCGGTCACTGCAGCAACATTCTGAGCCAGTAGTGCTCCGGGATTGTTCTGATTCTGCTGATCCTGAATTGCAGCCAACTTCTCCTGACGGGTCTGCTGACGGGCCTGATCCCACCATGCAGCGGCCATCCCCTTGGCTGTACCCGACTGCATCGCACTATTTCCATTTGGAGTAATGGTTCCATTTTCAGCTGGCGCAACCGGTTTGGCAATCTTCTTCAACCCTTTGGAGGTCAGATCCACCACATCCTGAAAATGGGCACGAATCACGTGGGCAGGGACTACAAAACCTTCCGCCATCCCGCCTTGTCCCTGCAACAACAGACCGATCCCAACCAACTCTGCCTGCTGGTTGATTACCGCGCCACCGCCCTGCTCCCAACGCACCATCGCATTGGTCTGCATCAGATGGGTTATCGGGTTGCCTGCAACCTGGCGTACCTGATCATTCAACTGCAAGATTCCAGGGTTGGCAACCACAGCCCCTTGCACATCCTTGCCGATCGCAATCAACTGACTCTGCAGCGGAGCATTGCGGCTGTCTGCCAATTTCAGGTAGAGAAAACGATCATTGGTAACCATCTTCAGCAACACCAGATCATGCGCTGGATGCTTCTTTACCACCTCGGTCTTGTAGAGACGAATACCGCTGCCACCCGCCACCTGAATCTGCAACTGATCCGGGTTATTTACACTGTGCAAAGTGGTAATGACATAACCATCCGGGTGCACTAAAACACCTGAAGAAACAACACCAGCACCTTGATTTACAATGGAAACAACCGCTGACCCAGCTGGAGTAACCAGATCAGTCTGTCCACCGGCAATATTCAAGCCACCCGCAAGACCACTCTGCGGTGTAGTATCCGAGGAGAACGATGAGAAGAAGTTGCTGACCGCATAGGATTCAACCTCATACTCTTCCAGATCAACATCATAGAGGTAGAGCGCCCAACCAAATAGCATCAGTGCTGCCAATGGCAACAGTGCCAGCGGGATCTGCCACGGCCTTTTACAGAAGACGATTTTGTTATCTAATCCTGCGAGTTTCATCTACTACACCATGATTTACGCTATCACCAAGAACAGACAAAGCCCCTGCAAGGTTGTACTCCTCAGCAGGGGCAGAGCGACTAAAACGACAACCGAATATTAAGACTCAACGCCTTCAGCAAGAATTTCGTCCGCCTCATCATTGTCACGCATGCGCAGCTCCAGCTGCTCCATGCCACGATCATAGGCATACTTGGCACCGGTTGCAGCAACCAGCGCAGTCCCCAGAGAGACCGCCAAACCACCACCTACCGCACCAGCGGCCACTGCACTGAAAGCCGTTGCCAGCCCAGCACCCAGCCCCTCTTTACCAGTGTCATAGATTGCATCCTTGGTCTCTACCAGACCATCACGGTGATCCTTGATATTCCTGGCCGCTGCACCAGAAGCACCAACCACCGCACCGAGCACACCCACACCGGAGGCGCTCTGTGCCAGATATTGCGCCAAATTAAATGCTGCCATCTTCGTTCTCCCTCAATCTTCCAACAAGGATATATTGTTATAAATACTTCGACTTCCGTACACAATCGAAAGTCTGAAGATCGATTAAACCATGTCCAAATGGAGTTGGCAAATCAATCTGTTTGCTCAGAAAAGCATCAGGTCATCTGCATTACGGTTACCGTACGCTTTGGCCTCCTGAATGGCCTCCTCTTTGGTCGCGCCACGCAGCAGCGCATCAAACAGCACCTTGCCCTCTTCCATGGTGAAAGAGCTGTAAACCTGATTTTGTAGCTCTTTCCACTCATTCGGGTTGAACAAGCGCTGCTGATCATTCACCAGATCGGCAGTGTTCTCCAGACTGCCTGCGATGTGGTTTAGCTGTTGGGTCAGACGATCATAGAACTGAAAGCTGATGACTGCACTTTTCAGATCGCTGATCACCAGATCACACTTGTTATCGAGCCGATCCAGCATCTCCTGATACTGAGTACCACAGCTCTCAGGCACTTCACCATCCACATCGCGCGCTGTCTGCTTGATTTCCTGCATATAGCGATTCATATTGGTGAAGGCCTCGATCAACGAAGTGATCGACTCATCACCGGTAGACATGGAGTATTCGATGGCTGAGACTCCGACACGAAACATTCGTACCGTCTCTCGAACTTGACTCCAATCGAGGTCTGGCTTCTCAGCGGATGACGGAACGGATCGCAACTCACTCATGAATAATGCACTCAAAGAAAAACAATTAAGAATCTTCTTATTCTATCACGCCCGTTTTTCACTGCACAGCGGTTATCGACGTCCAAACAGCCGGGAAAGCATTCTGAATGGGTGGCGAATCGCATAGGTTGTACTCTTCTTCTTCAGCAGTTTGAACTCCACCGCAGTCAACATATAGATGATCTCGCGGCTCAGGGCCTTTACCTCCAACAGCGCCTCGTTGGCCTCCTCTTTTCGACCGTGCTTATGGGAGCGAATCACCCGCCTCACCGCTTGGTGAAACTGTTTATGGTCACGCTCCAACTGCTGAATCTCGACATTGTTGCCAAACTCCCGCAATCCCTCCTCATAGAGCCATACCCCCAGCGGACAGTCCTCATGGGAGTCCACCTCAAGATGCTGCAGATGGTGTGTATCCAGCAACTCCTCCAGCTGCAGTTCCCAGGAGAGATGCACCAACCGCATATAACCCAAATCAGAAATCATGAAAGTCCCTTTCTCTTGAATAAAACCATGGAACGAATCTCCAGACGGTAACGCAATTCGCCACTGATCCTCCCCTCAAGATGGCTGGAGAAGCTACGCTCAATCACCAGATCTGGAGTCAACTGCAAACAATAGATGGTCTTCCCTCCCTGGGCACTGCTCTGCAGAATGCGTGCACGCCGCCTCGACTTCTCATCAAATACGATATCTTCCGGCCGGATCAGCAGTTCAAGACGTGTTCCGTCCGGCAACCCGAAACCGGTGGGATGGTCAATCATGCCGAGCTCTGTATCGAGGCGCAGTTCATCATGCACTACCCCCTTGACCAGCACACCCGCTCCCATATAACGGGCCACACTCCGCTTCTGTGGTGTCGCATACAGCTCCTGCGGTGCGCCCCACTGCAGCAGAATTTCGTTCTCCATCACACCGGCAAAATCACCCGCAAAAAGTGCGCCTTGCCGCACTGCCGTGGAAAGCAAAATACCGCAACCAAAATGTTCCACGATCCCCTCCAGACGATCCAGCAGGCGATAACGTGCCTCCACGCCAAGATCGAGCAGCGGCTCCTCCAGCAGCAGCAATACCGGACGGGTTACCAGTGCACGGGCAATCAACAGATAGCGTCTGGTCTCTTCATCCAGGACATCGGGGTAGCTGGCAGCATAATCCGCCAACTTCAACCCGGAAAGCACCTTCATACAGTGCTCACGCTTGTTGGAAATCCTGAAGTTCTGCAACACCAGACGCAGATTATCCAAAATAGTAAGATGTGGGTAGAAGCTTCCATCTCTCGGCACCCAGGCAATGGGGCGCTCCCAAGGGGGGGGAATTTTGCCACTCCGTGCAATCAGATCCCCACGCAGAAAGATCTCCCCCTCTTCAAACCCTTTCAATCCGGCGATCAGGCGGAGCAGTTCCCCTTTACCACTCTCCTCCTCCCCTAGAAGCAGACCGAGCTTACGCTCGGGAAGCGCCAGAGAAACTCTGGCACCGGTTGGCATTTGCAGTTGATGCAGCTTGAGTAGGTCAGCCATAGATAAAGGGCCCAAGTGCAACACCCAATGGCGTATAGAGCAGTGAAATCATCATCACCAGCAGCGTCCCTCGTGTCTTCATCGACACACGCCCTGCGCTTATCTGTTCAGGCAAAACCCGTGGCAATCTCCTGTAACTGCCCAGCAAGAGTGTCAGCGAAAGAGAGAGCAGCAGAACCCACTGCAGCAGCAACAATGGCTCTGGCTGTTCCAGAAGATAGAGCACCACCGGCAATGTCTCCACCCCCAGCCGCTCAGCCACCCCGAAATCAAAATTGACCACCAACAGGGAGGCACCAAACACCCAAACCATCAACCGCAATAGCAGTGGTCGAACCACCATCGCCGGAGCCACACGATCAACCAACCCCAATTGGTAGCGCTGTTCACGCCCTACAGCCGCTGTGACTGCAAACAGTTTGACTGCAAACAGGGTTGAGAGGGCCACAGTTGAGAAAAGCAGCACAAAGAGGAGCGCAATACGCCCTTGGAAGAGTTCAATCCAGTGCAGCGGTACCCCTTCTGCAACCAATCTGGCCGGGGTAAGCAGCGCACTGAACACCGCCCCCCAGGCGATCCAGCGCATCAGCGTGCTGATTCTGCGGGTCACCAACATCCAGCCAATCCACCCTGAAAGCGGAAATACCAGGAGAGAGAGCGCCGCAGTTAATAACAGAGACTCCAGCAGCGGGGCAACGGCTGGAGGAAATTCAAGAAGCGGAAAATAGGACAGACTCATCCGCCCTATTCTACCGCATCCATCTGGTGCTTAAAGTGAGTAGTTGTCTCTCAATCCCAATTTATTGCGATATGCCTCAGACTGATAGTGATCTCTTCGCTGACAACAGAGGTTCCACAATCGAGAAACCTTGTAGAGAGAGAAAGAGAGCACCCCACTGAGAACTACTTTGGCGACAACCAGTACAGAAATTCCGAGAGAGGCAGCAATCAACATCATGATCATTATGGTACTCCTTACCTTGTTTGAACCAGTAAGGAGCATTATATGCAAATGATAACGATTATCAATAGATATTTTACTCTTTTTTCTGGCAACTTCCGCAGACACCATAGAGCGTCAATGCATGGTCAGAGATCTGGAAAGAGTAATTGTCAGCAATTTCATGCTGCAGCTTCTCTATCTTGGCCTCAAAGAACTCCTCCACTGCACCACAGCTGGTACAGAGCAAATGGTCATGATGATCTCCACGATCCAACTCGAACACCGAGTGGCCGGTCTCGAAATTGTGCCGCTTGAGTATTCCAGCCTGCTCGAACTGGGTCAATACGCGATAGACAGTGGCCAGTCCGATCTCCTCCTCTTTTTCGATGAGCGTACGGTAGACCTCTTCTGCACTGAGGTGAATCTGTTCGCTCTCCTCCAGTAGCGCCAAAATACGCATACGGGGATGCGTTACCTTCAGGCCAGCACTCTTCAGTTGCTCTTTTTCAGATAGCGATTGATCAATCATCCCCCCCCCTTCCTATTTTCATTCATGGTATCTATACAAAACAGAACAACTGTCAGAAGCGGATCGCTGTACTGACCGGCTGCTCACCCTGTCTGATTTGTTGCTTTATGTCATCAATTTTATGTTGAAGCTGCAGTGTAGCATGCTTGACGATCTGATTGACCTCTGCCGAAGTGGTCACTGCATGTAATTTACTATTCAGCGCCTCCAACTGGCGACCATTGCTCTTTCTCACTTCACCAATCTCATAGCGCAACTCTTCCACAATACTCTTTTCACGACCATCCCCTCGCTGCAGTACCCCCTCATCCGCAGTCACCGGTATCCGTTGCTGGGAGAGCTGCTCCAACTGTTCAGCAAGCTGCTGCTGCGTCTGCTCAACAACTGCAAGTTGCTGCCTTAGCGGTTCCAGCAACGGTCGTAATTGCAACTCGGCAGGCACTTGCATGGAATCTATCTCATCTGTTGCTCCACTGCCCTCAATCTGCTGCTGCATCTTCTGCATCAGGGCTGACTGTTCCGCAATCTGTCTGCTCTGCTCCAGAACCAACTGTTGAGTCTGCTTCAGTGCTCCCTGCAGTTGCTGCATTAATTGCGCCTGTTCAGCCTGCTGCTGTCTCGAATCATCAACAGCCTGTCTTGACTGTGCCAGCTCTTCATTCAACTGAGAAAAGCGTTGCTCGACCCCCCTGGAGATTTCGGCAGATTGCCGGGGTGCCACAGGTTGCTGTTGCCGGTTCAGTTCATTCAACTGCTGTTGCAGCTGAGCGACTCTGTCCTCCATCTCCCGCAATTGCAGAGATTGAACCTCAGTCGAGTCACTTCCTCCCCCCTGTTCCAACTGATCCATACGCTTACCGATCCGGATCTGCTCCCGGCGGCTATTGGCCACCAGCTTGCCAATCTCACCCCGCATTTCATCCAGCGTAGAGGGAACCCCATCAATACGCTCTTTTAGCAACGCGACTTCAGACTCCAACTGTTTTACCTCATGCTCAGAGAGGCTGGGAACGGGAACCACAACGGGTCGGGGCACTTCGCTCATCTCCTCAAGCGGCTGCTTAATCAGAAATTCGGAAGTGACCGGCTCAATCACCGGTTCAGGCACACTATCCCCCTGCTGTATCAGCTGACCCAACGCATCGCCCTTAAAACAGCGATCCTCCCCAGGACGATAGATGGCTTCTCCCAAATGGTCACCACTCACCTTAATACGGTCAAGCACCTGATTGCTAATCGATGAATCTACTTTCATGACGTCCAGTATAAAAGGAGCCCTCTGACAGCACAACAGAACAACTGGATAAGGAAACGCCTGTTTTGCAAACTGTCTCTTCAGATCCACAGCATATGGACGCTAAATTCAGAGAACCAACAGAAGAAAAACATCAATGGGACAAAACCAATGAAACAGACAAAGAATTCTTCCCTCTCTCAAAAACACGAGATTCACTGGAATGCTGTTGGTGCTGGACTGGTCACTGCTGCCTTTATCTACCCTGAACAGCAGACCATTCTACTCTCCATGGGTGGCTCCAGCTTTATAACGGGAGTTATTCAGAAGCTGAGCAAGCGGAGACAACAGTCTGCCATTCAGTAACCACACTACACCATGCAATAAACAGTAATTACTGCGTTCAAAAAAGCCCCCGGCTACACTGTAACCGGGGGCTTTTTTCAGCTGAGCCAATCGAGAACCGAGTACTCACAGCCTACCCAAACTCGTGCTCCTCATCAAAGATCTCATCGTGATGAGCACCTGCATGGCTGACACGATAAACCAGATAGATCAGATAAGGGGCTGCAACCAGAAGAATGACTCCAACATTCAGATTACCGGGAATCAGGCCATCATAGAAGCGGTCCAGATTGATCCAGCCGGTCACAATCGACACGCCAATCGGGATCACAAACAGGCCAATCGAGAACCACACCAGAAAACGCAACCACTCCGTCCCTAACCACTCCGCACAACAGATCACTCTATTCATCACACTCACCTTAATCCGAAAAACGCTTTATCTATAACAACAAACTTACATAAATAATAATCTATAAGATTTGTTACTGAAACCAATACAACAAATGTGCCAAGTGAAACGACAGTTTCTTGTCACTGGCGATATAACATTGAATTTCATGGAGTAAGCGAAAAACATTTCACAATCGAAATATTACCAATATGTTATATTTGGCGTTTTATTCAGCCGATCACAACCGCTGCCTACTATGCTTCTCCAGCCGCTGGCACTTTTTCGAAAATTGAAATTGATCCACAGGATTCTGATCCTCCAGATCCTGTTGCTGGTTCCGTTTGTCCAACTGCTGCTCCACCACAATCAATCAGTCAGTGCGCTGCAATCCGAGAACAGACTCTTCTCTCAAGGGGTGGAAAAAGTGCGGCAGCTTTCTCTGTTGCAAGAGCATATTGCACAATATCGCGGCCTTCACCATGGAGAGCAACAACGATCACGCCCTGCCCGTTCCGAGACAACCGAACTACTGAAAGAGCTTCACCAGAACATTGACAGCGAAATTGCATCATTGAGTGACGCTACACTCCCCACACTCAATCCGCATCTGATTGAGATCATCCAGACGCAGTGGCAGGCACTTGCCCACTCCTCCAACTCACATAAAGCCGACCATTTCAGCGGCTATACGAGACTGATCAGTCAGGTTCACCACCTGATCAAACAGGTCTCCACAGTTAGCTCCCCAAAACTCAATCCCGAGCACCCGGAACTCCTCAAGATATACTCTCTCTCGACCCACACCATTGCAGCACTCAAGGAGCAGATGGGACAACTGCGAGGCATCACTTACGGAGCCCTTCAATCTGGACAGGATTTGACCAGCAATCAGCAGTTCCAGGTGCTGTTACCTATTACACTGTCTAAAATCGCAACCTACCGGGCTCTGGTTCGGGATCAACTCGTTGGCATTTACCAGTATAGCCCTGAACTCTACAGAGAGAGCTTTTCACTCTTTTCCGACTACTCCATCGAGTTGGCAGCACTCTTTGAACTGCTCAATTGGGAACTTGAAAACACTAGCGACGACTCTTCCTCGCTGCAACTATTCCAATCACCAGATGCCTTTTTCCAGCAGGTCAGTTTTCAGATCGAGCTGCTCGACCAGCTTATCCAGAATCTCTTTGCCCACATTGAGCAGCATCTGGCAGAAGAGCAGCAACAACTTATCCTCGAACATAACCGGCACCTGCTTTTACTGGTTCTGATACTGATTACAGCACTCCTCTCGCTCGTCTGGGTGCTCTACGACAACAATCGGGGAAATCTACAGTTACGCAGCTATCTACAACAAAAAGACCCCCTGCAACTGAACAACATGGAGACAGGTGACCACCTTTCCAATCTCGACCATGAACACTTGCAGATTTGGCAAGCCTACCACCATCTCGAGCAACATCTGGAACATGAAACCGCCCGACTACTCACACTGAAACAAGGTGTGGACCGTGCAGCAATGATCATGATTACCGACTTGGAGGGGGCCATTCTCTATGTCAACGAGTCCCTGATTGATCGAACCGGATACAGCGAAGCAGAATTGTTGGGCAGTAAACCCAGCATATTGAAGTCAGGAGAGACATCCAGAGAGACCTACCAACGCCTCTGGAAGAGCATTCTTGCCGGCAAGATATGGAAAAACCAGCTCGCCAACCGAAGTCGTTCCGGCGAGCTATACTGGGTTGAGGAGACCATCGTCCCGCTACTGGATGACAATGATGAAGTCCAGGAGTTCTTCGCCATCCATGTCGAAATCACGACACAGATGATTGCGGAACAGCGCCTTGAGGGGGAGGTTAAAGAGCTGAAGGCGCTGCAGTCCGTTACTACAGAACATCAAAACCAGCAGTTGGATAGCGATTTCACAGTGACCTCACAGATGGAAGAGGACAATTCCCTCCTTCCGGTAGAGCCACAGAACGAACCCATCCGTGTGCTTGCCGTAGACGATGAGAAGGCCATTCTCGATAGCTACCGCGTACTACTGAGAGAGGATGACAGCGAAGCAGTGGATCAACTGGGCTCCTTGCTTGAGGGCTCTTCCATCACGTCCGAATATACTCCCCCCTTTATTCTGGAGTGTACAACCAGTGGTGAAATAGCCGTTGAGAAGCTGCGTTCTGCAATGAACCGTGGGAAGCCCTATCAGGTAGTCTATCTGGACATGTTGATGCCTGGCGGCTGGGATGGGCTCAAAACAGCAAAAGAGATTCTGCGCATCGACCCCATGGTGAGAATCATCGTCATCAGTGCCTGGAGTGATCATAAACCTGCAGAGCTCAAACCTGTACTCGGAGAGCACTTCATCTATCTGAAAAAACCATTCAGCCGTGAAGAGTTGATCCAGCTTACCCACTATATGGCCGAGGATTGGCGCCGCACACAACAGCTGACACAAAGCAAGGAGTCACTCTCCCAGATCATGCTGGATCTTACAGAGAGTAACAGGCAGCGTCAGCACGAACTGGATAGCCAGCGAATTTATCAGATGATTCTGGTCACACTCTCGACCAGTGCACCACTCTTTTCCGGTGATCGCCAATCCGGATACAACGAGATCACACAAGCGACACTGGAGGCGCTGGGTGTAGACCGTGTCACACTATGGCGCCTGGAGGAGGAAGAGGGTGAACAGATACTCATTGCCGACGACTGTTATAACGTGAAAGAGCAGCAACATCACTCTGGTGCCAGACAATACACAAGAGATTATCAGGAATTCTGGAACCAGATTGAGCACCGGCAAGTTGTTCGCATCGATGACACAGCCCCCCTGCTCGAAAGCCTTTCTCAACCATCCAACTACTTCAATGAACACGATATTCAGTCGCTGATGATCTCTCCGATCTTCTATAACAACGAACAGACCGGTGTAATCACCGCTGAGGTGCAGACAGAATCGCGCGTCTGGAAACTGGAAGAAGCGACTTTCCTCTCCTATGTCAGCAACCTCGTTCCAACCATTGAAATCTCAGCGGCACGCAAAGATGCAGAGACTCGTGCAGAAAATGCCAACAAGGCCAAGGATGATTTCCTGGCAACAATGAGCCACGAGCTCCGCACCCCGCTCTCCAGCATGATCGGCTATGGAGACATCCTCAGCGAAAGCCCATTGAACCATGACCAGCAAGATCTGGTGTGCACGATACAGCTGGCCGGAAAAACTCTGCTTGCACTCGTCAATGATATTCTTGACATCTCCAAGATCGAGGCGGGCAAATTTGAACTGGATCACGCTCCCTTCTCTCTGGAAACTCTGCTCCATGAGATGGACATGATGTTCTCTCCCAAAGCAACTCTCAATCAGATCGATTTCAAGATTGAGCAGAGCGGGCCACTCCCCTCCACCCAACTCGCCGGTGACGAGCGTCGTATCATACAGATATTGATCAACCTGATTGGCAACGCCATCAAGTTCACCAACGACGGATCGGTCTCGCTGACGCTCTCTCAAGAAAGAGATTCAATTACAGAAGATCCGCAGAGAGGGCTTTTCCACTTTGCCGTCAAGGATTCAGGCATCGGCATTGCCGCCGACGTGATGGATCGCCTGTTCCGCCCATTTGAACAGGCAGACGGCACCATCTCCCGAACTTTTGGGGGAACCGGATTAGGGCTCTATATCTCCAGAGTCCTGGCCCACATGATGGAAGGTGAGATTCAACTCCAGAGCATTGAAGGAGAAGGGTCTACCTTCACGCTCTCCATTCCGCTGGAGATCACCGACCTGCCACTCCCCGACTCTGCCACTCACACCATCCAGAAAACCGAGCGTGGCAATATTCGACTGAAAGGGAAGGTACTGATCGTCGAAGATACAGCAGAACTGCAACAGCTGGAGAAACGGCTGGTGGAGGCGACCGGTGCAACCGTTGAGTTGGCCAGTGACGGAGAAGAGGCACTTGCAATGGGGCTCGGTGGCTCTTACGACCTGATTCTAATGGATATGCAGATGCCGAAAATGGACGGTATTACTGCCACCCAGCTACTGCGAAACTCCAGTGTCACCACCCCAATCGTTGCCCTTACCGCCAACGTCATGCAGAAACATCGCGATGAGTTCAACAGTGCCGGATGCAATGACTTTCTCTCCAAACCGATCGATCAGGCTGCACTGAAAAAGGTACTCTCCACCTATCTGGAAGAAGGAGAACTATCTGTCATTACTCCAGACACCAACCAGATGCCTCTCTCTGATGAGCTTACCGCTCTGTTCGTGGAACGCCTGATTGAGTCAGAACAGCAGATCAATCAGTTTTTCGAGCAACAAGCGTGGGCTCAGCTACGCCAGGTCATTCATACGCTCAAGGGATCCGGCAGCTCTTTTGGCCACCCTGAAATTACCGAACTCTCCCGATCTGTTGAGCAACTGCTCATCCAGGAAAATCACAGCGCTCTCGACGATGCACTCAATCAGCTCATCAAGGTGATACAGACCGCCCAATCAGCCTCCTGAATCGCGGATAGTCGATAAAATAGACCACACACTATTGTTACCAAACGTAACACTAGATACACTCTGCCAATGCGTTCAAATAACTCTGCTCAGGGGCGCGGGATCTCTGCACTTCTGGTTACACTGCTCTCACTGCTCCTGATTGCCTCCCCACTGTTGCAATGGTGGGGCAATAGCGAGAGCCTCTGGTACACCCCCTATCTATTGTGGGGAGGTGTCATTCTGTTGATTGCCGCCTTGAATATTCACCGGAGCCAATATGACCAGTGAAGTGCTGCCACTGTTCATTGCCGGTATTGTCTACTTGCTGATTCTCTCGCTGATTGCACATTTTGCTGATCAAGGCCATTTTCCTGAGCGGTGGATCAACAACCCCTGGGTCTACACACTCTCTCTGGGGGTCTATGCCACCTCCTGGAGCTTTTACGGCTCGGTCGGGTTTGCCCAATCCCATGGCTATCAGTTTATTGCGATCTATATCGGGGCAACACTCGCCTTCATGTTGAGCCCTCTGCTGCTACGCCCGATCCTGCGACTCACCCAGGAGCACCAACTCTCTTCACTCGCGGATCTGTTCGCCTTCCGCTACCGCAGTCAGCTGGCCGGTGTGCTGGTCACACTGTTCATGCTGATCGGTGCACTGCCCTACATCGCGCTGCAGATCCGCGCAATCAGCGAATCACTCCATGTACTGACACAAGAGCTTCCCTCAGAGATGATCGCACTGGGATACTGTCTACTGATCATCTTCTTCTCCATTCTGTTCGGTGCCAAACACATCTCCAGCCGTGAAAAGCACCATGGACTGGTGGTGGCCATTGCCTTTGAGAGTCTGATCAAGCTGATCGCCATCAGCACTGTTGCACTGATTGCGCTGTTTGGGCTGTTCAGTGGCCCTGCAGGACTGAATAGCTGGTTACAGCAGCACCCTGAAGCGATTGAGGCACTCTACCAACCCATCCAGCAGGGGCCATGGGCCACCCTACTATTCCTCGCCTTTGCAGCTGCCTTTCTACTGCCACGCCAATTTCACATGATCTTCTCGGAGAACCTCAACCGCAACCATCTCAACACTGCCAGCTGGGCCTTCCCGCTCTATCTGCTGCTCTTCAACCTATCCATCCCCATCCTGCTCTGGGGAGGGCAACGGCTGGGGCTCTCCATCCCTGCCGACTACTATATTCTGGGAATTGCACTCCAGAGTGAGGTCGAATGGCTCCCTGCACTCACTTTCATTGGCGGGCTCTCTGCAGCCAGCTCGATGATTATTGTCACCACGCTGGCTCTCACCTCCATGTGCATGAACCACCTGCTGCTACCAGTCAACTATCCTGCCCCGACCGTCAACCTCTACCAGTGGCTGCTCTGGGGGCGACGCGCACTGGTGATCCTGATCATTTTTGCAGGCTACCTCTTCTATACCTTTCTGCAACACAACGAAGGGTTGGTTCAGCTGGGGCTGATCTCCTTTGTCGCAGTAACTCAGTTCATACCCGGAATTATCGGTCTACTCTATTGGCGCGAAGCAACCCGTCCGGGTCTAATCTGGGGGTTATTGAGTGGCATTCTGATCTGGTTTGTTATCTTGATACTGCCACTGCTGGAACAGTCGAATTTGATCCATACCCAATTCTCATGGGATTCACTCTATACCAGCCACGGCATGGAATCCTGGGAGTTTGCCACACTACTCTCTCTACTTATCAACAGCAGCCTTTTTATTCTAGTCTCTCATCTGACGCGACAATCCACAGCAGAGCAGGAGAGTGCCTATGCCTGCTGCACCGACAGCTTCTTCCCCCGCCAAGGCATTGTCACAGCGGCCTCTCCTGAAGAGTTCAGGGAAGCACTGGCCGTCAGTCTGGGGAAACAGACCGCACAACGCGAAGTGGATCAGGCGATGCAGGAGCTCAATCTGGCTGCATCAGAGACGCGTCCCACGGAATTGCACCGACTGCGTGAACGGTTGGAACAGAATCTTTCCGGACTCATTGGCCCACAAATGTCCCATGTCATCATCAACCAGAGACTTCATCTTGACACGGAAGGCAAGACAGCACTGGCCGATTCAATCCACTATATGGAGGAGCGATTGGAGAATTCCAATACCCAATTGATGGGGTTGAATGCCGAGCTGGATGAGCTGCGACGCATGCAGCGCCAGATTCTGCAGCAACTTCCGATCGGTGTCTGTGTGCTGGATGGCCAGAAAAATATCGCCATCTGGAACAATATGATGGCTCTGCTAAGCGGCATTCAGGGGCAGGATGCCCGTCAGCAGAATCTCTATCACCTGCCTGAGCCATGGCGTGCTCTGATCCAGCAACTACTGCACGCCTCGAGTGATCACCTCTACCGCATCCATGCCCATATTGATGGAAGAGACTCCTGGTTCAACCTCCACCGCTCCCGTTATCAGGAGCCATACCGTAACCGTACACGTGGCGATCAGGGGATGGTCATTCTGATTGAAGATGTCTCTGCACTGAAGCAGTTGGAGTCAGAGCTGGCACACAGCGACCGTCTCGCCTCTATCGGACGTCTGGCAGCGGGTGTGGCACATGAGATTGGCAATCCGGTAACCGGCATCTCCTGCGTTGCCCAGAATCTTCTGCATGGTGCCACTACAGAGAACCAGCGCGCCTATGAAGACATCCTGACCCAGACAGAGCGCATTAACCGTATCTTGAAGGCGCTCACCAACTTCAGTCGCAGTGACTTCCAGATCCAGAGCCATGAGCGCTTTGATCTGCAACCTGTCATCCTCTCCTCTGTTCACCTTGCTGAGCTGACCTACAAGAAGGCTGGCATCCGATTTGAGGTTGATTGTGATCAAGCGCTACAGCTGATCGGGGATCCCCAGGCTATCACTCAAGTATTGATCAATCTATTGAGCAACGCGGCCGATGCTTCTGCACAGGATTCAACAGTGTATATCACTGCACAACAGCAATCACAACAAATCCAGATCGAGATAACAGATTCTGGAAGCGGGATTCCGGAACAGATTCAGGACAGACTTTTTGACCCCTTCTTCACCACAAAATCGGTTGGCGAAGGAACCGGTCTTGGACTCTCAATTGTGCACCGAATCATTGAGGAGCATGGAGGCAACATATCCATCCACTCTCTGGTCGGCCAGGGCACCACCGTTACCATCAAATTTACAACCAATACAACACCATGAACAAAATTCTGATTATTGAAGACGAACAGGTGATCCGCGATGCACTGATCATGCTACTGGAACGCAACAATTTTGAGGTTACCGGCGTCAACTCTGTGGAAGAGGCAGTGACCCATAATTTTCAGGAGTACCATTTGATTATCAGTGACGTTCGCCTCCCCGGTGCACCGGGGATTGAGGTCATTGAACAAGCCGCCCCTACCCCGGTCATTATCATGACCAGCTTCTCCGGAGTAGAGTCTGCTGTAGAAGCGATGCGGCTCGGTGCTGTCGACTACATCTCGAAGCCGTTCAACCATGACGAGATGCTGATTGTAATTGAGCGTGCACTACAGTGCCGAATGGAACAGAAATCACACGATGCCATGAAGAAGGAGATCTCTGCACTCTATCCAGTCGATGAGATCGTGGGCAAGAGTGAGGGGATGGTAAAGATGTTCCGTCGCATTGATCGTGTCGCCCCAACCGACAGTACCGTACTGATTATTGGAGAGTCTGGTACCGGAAAGGAGCTGATAGCACGGGCACTTCACGCCAAGAGCCTGCGTGCCGAAGCACCGTTTGTCACTTTCAGCTGCGCCTCTGTCTCCAAGGATATGATGGAGTTTGAGCTGTTCGGACTCAACCGTCGAGATGGTGACAACAGTCGCTGCCTGGTCGATGAAGCGGAGGGGGGAACCCTTTTCCTGGATGAGATCGGAGAACTCCCGCTCTCAGCACAGGGACGGCTGCTGCAACTACTCCAATCCGGAGACCATGATACCAACCATAATAACATACGAATCATCGCCTCTACTCATCAGGACCTGCGCAAGCTGGTTCAGGAAGAGGAGTTTCGTAGCGATCTCTACTTCAGATTGCGCGTGATCGAGATTACCCCTCCGCCCCTGCGTGAGCGGGGAGATGATATTACTCTGCTTGCTCTCTATCTGTTGAAGAAGAGTTGCCAGCAACTCAACATCCAGCCACTGCAGATCAGCAAGGCCTCCTTCGAGGCAATTCGACGCTATCGCTGGCCTGGAAATGTACGTGAACTCGCCAACACCATGGAGCGGGCTGCTCTACTCTGTGAAGAGGAGAGCATTACCCCTGAGCTACTCTCAATCGACCACAATATCGGTATGGGGCAAGCGGAGCAGGAGATCGATGACAAACTCTCTCTGGAAGAGTACTTCCGTAATTTTGTACTCCAGCACCAGGAGCAGATGACAGAAACCGAGTTGGCAAAGCGACTGGGGATCAGCCGCAAGGCACTGTGGATGCGCAGACAACGCTTTGGTATACCACGCAAGAAATAGCCACCTTGTGAAAAAAATGACAAAATACCCGCCCCGTTAATCACCCAATTTGGAACCTATGGAATGGCTACTGAAAATATGATCGATCTCAACCAGCTATTGACTCAAGCACATCAGGGAGAAATTGAAGTAGAGCAGTTCATGTCACTCTTTCTGCAAACTCAGATCTTCATGCCGGTAACCGATCCCGAAGACTCATCCAATAGTGCCCCCATCGGCTTTCAAAAATCCGACAAGGCACAGCCCCTCACTCTGGAGACTGAAGAGGGTTTTAAAACCATGATTGTTTTCAGCGATCCTCAACAGTCAAAAAGCTTTCTCAAGAATTTTCCTGAATATAGTGGTGGGTTTGTTGCAGAAGTGCCCTGGATGCTGGAGCGTATTGGTGAGGGGATGGGGTTTTCACTCAACCCGGGACTGGAAAATGGAATCGATTTTGATCCGCAAACAGTACGTCAGCTAATTACACTACATCACCAACAGCAAAAAAAATAGAATAGAAATTCATCCATTTAAAAAGGCCGCTGATGCGGCCTTTTTATTATCCAAACGGTGAGCAACCAATTATCCCTGGTTGGCTATTTTCAGCCCTTCACGACCACCATGTTTGGCCTCAGCCTCTGCAATCCACAGTGGCGCACGTCCACGACCCGTCCATGTCTGATCGTGATTGTCCGGATTACGATAAACCGGTGCCACTTTCGCCCGTTTTTTGCCCACTGGACGGCCTCGCCCCTTGCCTTTGGTATTGGCTGCCAAACGCTTGATAGTTGCCGCACCATATTTCTTTGTCAGTGCTGCCAACTCTTTCTCAGCCTTGGCTGTCGCAGAATTCGCTTTTTTCCTACGTGCAATTTCAGCATTTACATCTTTCAGTAGTGCATTCAATTTTGCATCAGACATCTTATCCAGTTTCATATCGCCCCTCTTAAAACTTATTTGTTCTTGAAATATATCACTGAAGAGTATTTTCTCTACAGAAGTGGATTGACTATATTACATAGAAAAAAAAAATTCAAACAGGTTTCATTAAACAGAATAACTGAAAAGAATTATTTTCTATTTGCGCGGATCACATTTTTCATTCTCAACAGGTGATCCAGTATTCTTCCAATATCCTCACCACTATTCAACTCCACTACCACTTGAATCATAGCAATATGGCGCTTTTTATCGGTTTGAGTCTGAATCGAATCAATATTGACCGACTTCTCACTCAACAGCAGTGTAATATCACGCAACAAACCTGCCCGGTCATACGCCTCAATCTCTATTGTCATCTGTTGACGATTTTGAACACCTTCTCCCCAGGAGACCTCAATGACCCGCTCTGGCTCAGTCTCAATCAGATGCAGAGCATTAGGGCATTCTTGCCGATGAATAGTGACACCACGACTTCGGGTAATGAAACCAATAATTGAATCCGGATGATGTGGCGTACAGCAGTTGGCTGGTGCAGTCATCAAGTTGCCAACACCACAAATGGTAACCTCCCCCTCCTCTGCAGCACCCTCCACCACCTCTTTACGGGAGCGACGCTTCTCTGTCTGCTGCACATTTTTGGGCATAACAATGGCTTGAATACCACCAGCAATCTGGCCCGAGGTGATGTCTCCCTGCCCCACAGCCGCATAAAGATGGTCCAGATCCAGTTGTTCATACCGTTTTACCAACAGTTCCAAATCCAGTTCAGGAGAGCCTGCCCGCACCAACTCCCTTTCAATCATGGCTCGACCAGCCGTCACATTCTCATCAAAATCCTGCCTCCTAAACCACTGCCTTACTCGATAGCGGGCACGTGAGGTGTGCAGATAACCGAGATTGGGGTTCATCCAGTCTCGCGTCGGCCCACCCTCCTTCACTGTCAGGATCTCGATTCGTTGTCCCGACAGCAGAGGCTGGTTGAGTGGCACAATCTTGCCATCCGCCTTTGCCCCACGGGTGCGATGCCCCAATCCGGAATGGATGGTGTAGGCAAAATCAAGGGCAGTACCTCCCTCCGGCAGTTCAATCACCTCCCCTTCCGGGGTGAGCAGGTAGATGTGCTCATCAGCCATCTCATCCTTGAACTGCTCTGAGATCTCCTCCTGCTCAACCAGCTCCTCCTTCCACTCCAACAGCTGCCGTAACCACTCGATCTTGCGTTCAAAACCGGGATCGTAACGGGTTCCCTCCTTGTAGCGCCAGTGAGAAGCGACGCCCAACTCTGCTGCCTCATGCATCTCATGAGTACGGATCTGCACCTCCAACACACGCCCTTGCGGGCCAAAAACCGCAGTGTGGATGGAACGATAGTTATTCCCCTTGGGATTGGCGATATAATCATCAAACTCCTTGGGGATATGGTTCCAGAGCCCATGCACTACCCCCAATGCGGTATAACAGTCGGAGACACTATCTACCAGAATACGCACCGCATTAAGATCATAGAGATCTTCCACTCCAACCTGTTTTCGGTCCATCTTTTTCCAGATACTGTAGAGATGCTTGGTTCTACCACTCACATCACCCTTGACACCCTCCCGTTCCAACGTACTTTTAATGGCCTCGATCGATGTCTCAATATAACGCTCCCGCTCCTCTCGCTTCAGCTCGATCTGTCGGGAGAGCGCCTGGTAGGTCTCTGGATCGAGCACACGAAAAGCAATATCCTCCAACTGCCACTTGAGCACCCCCATCCCCAGTCGATTTGCCAGTGGTGCCAGAATATTACGGGTGAGCTGTGCATTGTTAAGCTGCGCTTCACGACTCAGGTCACCCGGTGTGCGCATCCGCTCCAGATGTTCTGCCAGTTTGATCACCACCACTCGCACATCCTTGGCCATCGCCAACAACATCTTGCGCAGATTCTCATGGTGGATATCATGACTCACACCACCCGCAGCCGAGGAATCCTGTAGCGCGGTCATCTCGACACAGCCTGATACCAGCTGCATCACCTCGGCTCCCATCTGCTCACTCAAAGCCTCACTGAATGTGCTCCCTGCTCTCTGCTGATAGCCATAGAGAATTGCCGCCACCTCCATTGCACGATCCTGCGGAGCAATCTCAGCGACGGAATGGGCGACAGTCTCCAACGTAGCGAGCAACCGTCGACTCTCCTGCGCTTCGATATGCTCATCCATATCCTGTTGCACCCACCCCCAGGCCACAGCCCGCCTGTCGACAGTCTCTACAGAATCTGCCACTTTGTCCTTCACTTCGCTCATCACTTTCTATTTCTTTGTGGTTTACCTTTACCGCTGCTCCGGCCTTTCTTCACCATTGGTTCTCTTCGCTGCTGTCGTTTTGCCTGTACTCTGCCACGAAAGCGCTCTGAAGCGGCTGGAATCAGTTGCTCTTTTCCAGAACCAATCAGATATTCCATCCCCAGTTCCATCAATACCTGACGCAGCAGCGGCCAATTCTTTGGATCATGATAACGGAGGAACGCCTTGTGAACCCGTCGTCTCCTCCCCCCCCTGGGGATCGGAATCGGACTGCTACTGCGCTTCACCTTGCGTAGTGGATTGAATGTCGAGTGGTACATTGTGGTCGCCAGCGACATCGGAGTGGGCAGGAAATTCTGCACCTGATCCGGGCGGAATCTGTTGCGCTTGAGCCAGAGCGCCAGATGTACCATATCCTCATCACTGGTTCCGGGATGAGCGGCAATAAAATAGGGGATCAGATACTGCTCCTTTCCCGCCTTGCGGGAGAAGCGTTCAAACAGTTCCCGGAAGCGATAGAAAGTGTCGACACCGGGCTTCATCATCTTGCTGAGCGGTTCCGGCTCGGTATGCTCCGGAGCAATCTTCAGATACCCCCCGACATGGTGCGTCACCAACTCCTCAACATACTCCGGTGAGCGAACCGCCAGGTCATAACGCAATCCGGAAGCGACAAAGATCCGCTTGATACCGGGGACTTTACGGGCATTTCGGTAGAGGCTGATCAGCGCGTCATGGCTGGTATCCATATGCTTGCAGATATCGGGATAGACGCAAGAGAGCCTGCGACAGGCGGCCTCAATCTTTTCACTCTTGCAGCGCATCCGGTACATATTGGCCGTTGGACCACCCAGATCGGAGATGTGGCCATTGAAGCCTGGCTGCTTCTGAATCTCTCCAATTTCACGCAATATCGATCCCTCTGAGCGACTCTGGATAATGCGCCCTTCATGCTCGGTAATCGAACAGAAGGTACACCCCCCAAAGCAGCCACGCATAATATTGATGGAGAAGCGGATCATCTCAAACGCCGGAATCCGTTGCCCACCGTAGGCAGGGTGCGGTTGGCGACTGTAGGGCAGCTCATACACTTGATCCAGCTCTTCGCTATCCAGCGGGACCGGTGGCGGAGTCAGCCAGAGATACTGATTGCCATGCGGCTGCAGCAACGCACGCGCATTACCCGGATTGGTCTCCAGATGAAATAGGCGTGAGGTATGTGCGTAGCGCTGTTTATCGCTTCGCAACATCTCATAAGATGGCAACTGAAGCACCCCTTGTTGACGTGAGGTGCTCGAACGTTGTGTCTGTATCGGCTCCTCTGGAGGCAGATCAGTATTGTCCAGCAGTTGCCACTTCCCCTGCTCCAGTTGCTGCTCCAACTCCTGTCGATTGAGTAGAAAAGCCGAACCACGCAAATCCCGAATCTGCTGTGGAATCTCTCCGGCAGCCAACCGGTGCGTCAATTCGACAATGGCTCGCTCGGCATTGCCGAACAACAACAGATCTGCACGGGCATCCACCAGAATGGAGCGGCGTACCTTGTCTGACCAGTAGTCATAGTGGGCCATGCGACGCAGACTCGCCTCAATCCCACCAATCACAATCGGCACATCACCATACGCCTCCCGACAGCGTTGACTGTAGACAATGGTAGAACGATCCGGGCGGCTACCGCCCTCACCGCCCGCTGTGTAGGCATCTTCTTTACGCAGTTTGTGATCCGAGGTATAGCGATTGACCATCGAATCCATGTTACCGGCAGTCACCCCAAAAAAGAGGTTGGGCTTACCCAACACCTTGAATGGCTCTGCACTCTTCCAGTTCGGTTGCGAGAGAATTCCAACCCGAAACCCTTGCGCCTCCAGCAGTCGCCCAATCAGTGCCATCCCGAAACTGGGATGATCCACATAGGCATCCCCCGTCACCAGAATGACATCGCAGCTGTCCCATCCCAGATCATCCATCTCACTACGCGACATCGGCAACACGGGTGCAATACCAAAGCGGTGCGCCCAAAACTTTCGTCTGGAGAAGAGACCTTTCATAAGAACACTATTATACGCTGTCGGCACAGCGTACGCGGAAGGATGGAAGAGTGCGACTAACGCTTGAGCCTGATGGTCACCGGAAAGGCAAAACGCACCTTGTCACTCTTGACACCGGCAGGCAGCTGGTTGAAGGGTTGCGCAAATTCCACCATCTTCTCAACCGCCTGATCCAGTGCAGGGTGGCCTGAACTCTCCAGAATCTCGGTATCCTCCAGGCGACCTTCACGATTGATGGTAAAACCGACCACCACCTTACCCTCGACCCCCTGCTCTTCTGCCACCGCCTTGGGATAGAGCACAAACTGTGTCAATGTAGCGCGCATCTGCTTGCGATAACCGGCACCGATCCCCTTTGCACCGGCATAGCGGCGCTTCCACCCCTGACTCTGACTCGCGCTCATCGAGGGGAGCTCAGGGCTCCACTCCTCTGCCTTCACCTCAGGCAGGGCCTTGAAAATCGCCTCATCAAACTCTATCTGTTCGATGGTGATCTCAGCCAAAATCACCTCGGACTGATTGCCCGCCTCAGGCATGGCAATCTCTGGCATCAGCGGAACCTCTTCAGTCATTGCAGGATCTGTCACTGTTTCAACCAGCGCCAGCTCCTCCATCTCCGGTAGCGTCTCTACCGAAGAGATCGATTCAGGAGACAGCTCCAACGTTTCCGCCGGAACTGACTCCATTGACGCACTCATCTGCGCCACACTCTCCGGGGTCAATACCGCCACATTGGAAAGCGAAGGGACGGAAGTCTGTTCAGGCGGTGTCAAGTCAGCGCTTTCCAGCAGATTAAGCATCTGTTCCCCCGCCACACTCAACTCTGGTTGATCTTCCAGGGCAACCTCTTCAGAATCTGCTGCCACCATCTCTGTACTATCTCCAGATACAATCAGTTCCAGAGATTCACCGCTGGCAGCAATTTCTGCTGCCGGCTCAACCGCCTCAATCTCGTTCTGATCCCCCTCATCCAGAGAGATCAGAGGAATTACATCACTGCTGGCAGCCTCCGGATCCTCCAACACCAACTGCTCTACCGTCTCCTGATCACTCAACAGCACCGTAAAGGGCAGCTCATCCACTTCACGTTCGATCTGCTGGTACTCAAAAAAATTAACCGAGTAGATCACCCAACCATGCAGCAATGCCGACAAAATCAGTGCAAAAAACCAGTGGTGTGGACGCATCACCAGATTCAAGGGGTCACCTCGGTGATCAGATCGACCTGTTCGACACCGGCCCCACGCACCTCTTCCAGCAATTTGATCAACTCATGGGAGTCAACCCGACTATCCGCATGGATCTCGACCGATGGCGGTGTATCATCCACAAAGTTTTCATCAATCAGGTAGCGTAGCTGAAAACGGTTCTTCACCTCTCGCTCCGCCACTGCGCGACGTCCCTCATGATCGATGAAGATGGAGAGACTCATCGGCTCTGCCCGTGCCTCACTGCTGGATTGAGGATGTTCGATATCCCAGAACGCTGGAGAGCGGACAGTACCGGCAACCAGAAAGAAGATGATCAACAGAAAAATGACACTGACAAGCGGGGTCATATCCAGCTCTTTGTGTCGACTTCTGTGGTAATGAAAACGCATTGTCAACGCACCAGTGTCACCTTGTCCGCCCCACCACTACGCAGTTGATCCATCACCACAACCACCTGCTGCAGAGGCAACCCTGCATCCGGACGAACAATAAAGCGGGTCTGTGGACGCTTTTCCAGCAACTGTCGGGTCTTGTCGGCAATCTGATCGATATGGAAAGGCATGCCGTTGAAGTCGACTCTGGAATCTGCATGAACTCGTACCAGTGATCCCCCCTGCCATGCACTCTTTCCCTTGCCCTGACTGGCAGGCATATCCAGATCCAGCATCCGCTGTTGCGAGAAACTGGTGGTCAGCATGAAGAAGATCAGCAGCAGGAATACGACATCAATCAGCGAGGTCAGACTGAGCCAGCGCCTCCTGGTTCTGAGACCGACTGGTTCAAATTGCATAATGGTTTATCCGGAGCGACGCATGGAAGCGAGCGTACGCGTCACCGCATCTCCCATATCTTGACGCACGCGCTCAACAATCCCCTCCAGCCAATTGACTGCGGCTAGCGCCGGAATCGCTACAGCCAATCCGAATGCAGTGGTAATCAGCGCCTCCCAGATGCCTCCGGCAAGCATGGTCACATCGATACGAACACCCGCTGCCTCCAACTGCATGAAAGCCTGAATCATTCCGAGTACGGTACCCAACAGCCCCAACAGAGGACTTAGATGAGCTACTGCATCCAACCCTCTGATATAAGAGGTCAACTGCTCCAATTGCAGACGCCCTTCACTCTCCAACTCCTCTTTTGCTGCGCTACTCATCTCCGATGAGGAGCAGAGATTGATTGACTTCACCATCACTGCTGCCATCGGGCTTCTCTTCTTTTTGGAGAGCGCTGTAAGCGCCATCTGTACCTGTCCACGCTCAATCTGATTGATGGTTCGATCGATCAGCTTTCTGGAACCAAACAGCACCCCGCGAGACTGAAAGTGATAGAGCTTGAGCAGCAGAATGGCCAAACCATAGACGGAAAGCGCCAAAAGGATAAGGGCAACCGGGCCACCCTTGGAGACAAGCAGCTCTACATCCATGAGAACATCCTATTTAAAGAGTTTAACGCTACCTTTAGCGCCAGTATTCAGCTTACGCAGACAGTCCGTAACTTCCTGATCACCACTCTTGCAGGCAGTCATCCGGTTGAGCAGTACACTACCCACTTCACTGCAAACCGTATCTTTCATCGGCACCAGTTTGACCACAGTCTTGTTGGCCATCACCTGCTGAAAATCAGCAAGAAAATGGGCGGTAATCACATCCTCTTTATTGAAGGCAAAGAGTTCCGACTTGAACTCGGAGAACTCGGTCTCACTCTTGTTGGAGAAACGGACGTAGGCTACGCAAAGATCATCTCTCTGCTCCAGCTTGTTGATTTCCATATAGAGCCCAGCCTCTTCTGCCTGGACAGTAAAAGAGAGCGATAATAGTACCGCCAAGGCCCAACGCATCTTTTGAAACATAACGACTCCCATTTATCGTTCAGGTAACAACAGATTAACGGTTGCAGTGCAGCGCCAGATACTCCAGATCGCTATCCTCAACCTCTCCCAACTCCCACTCGCCACGCTGGTTCGCGTGAGTAATCGCGGCACTTACCTCGGCAGCACTACTCTGCTGAGGAACTGCCAGAACCTGTCCAGCATAGATCAGATCCGCATCGACAATCTGCTCTTTGTTGGCACAGAGCAACAGTGGCCACAACTCTGCATTACCATAGACCTGTGTATTGGCAGCAATCGTCCACAGACTATCAAGGTCTCCCACTTCCACTTCATTCAATTTCTGCACAGCACTGTCTGCTGATTCGACCTCTCCGACAGTAACCGACGCAGTTGGGGTGACCTCCTCTATCCTGGCCGCCTCCATCTCTGCGATGACAGCAGGTTTGGCTGGTGCTGGCAGCCCCTCTTTCTCAGCCTTCTCTACGTCAAAGGCGTATTTGGCACGCACCTCCAGCACTTCATCACACTCAGGCTGCGCATAATCTTTGGTCCAGTAACCGGTATGGATACATTCGTTATATGGAGTACGCACAATATTGCCATTACTATCCGTCAGATATCCCTCAAAACTCCCTGCTTGCAGTGAAGTGGTCAACGCCAACGCTGGCAGCGCCATCCAGGCAGCAACATCCATCTTTTTCATCACTCTTTCCTTCCGGTTACTCATATATTGGTTTATCACTCGATCTGCCAAAGCAAAAGCTATTGATTCAGCAGTTGAACCCCGCAATCTTACTGTAGTAACTCTGTTTTTTCCATGTCCTTTTCAAGAAAAAAGCCGTAGCAACGATGGTATGATAACGGCCAATGGAAATTGGTTGATCAAGGACAAAAATGATGACAAAAAACCGCATTCCACTTATTGGAATACTTCTACTTGCCGCTTCCCATTGGGCATCTGCAGAGTCTGTTCAGCAGATGCCAATCTCTCAACAGAAAGAGCCCATCCCTGATGATATCTGGGACACCATTGCCTCCCCTTTTGATCCCATCAGCAATCCACCTGGATTTACCCCGCCACCGCAGCGCATAGAACAGATGCGTCCACAACAACGACTTGCCGCTCCGGTACGACGAACCATCTCACCGGTCTCTCAACCTCTTCCGCAAGTCGCACCTCAACAGCCCATCGTGCAGGATCTCAGCACCCCGGCGGCACCACGCAACCGTTATCCTGCAGAGCCGATCACTACACCTGCCCCGGTAACCACACCTCCTGCCGTACCGTATCAGCTCCCCCCACAAGAGAAGACAGTAGTCGCAGAATACCCGGAAGAGTACTGGAACTGTCTACTCAACAACCTGCAAGGTGTAGGTAGTGATGTAGCCGCCAAGTTGATCACCCGGGCCTGTCAAAAGAAACACCCTAAACGGTAACAATTCGATCGAGCGCAACCCCTAGGAAGACCGTCATCCCCAGCCAGTGGTTATGAAGAAAGGCCTGAAAACAGGCCTTACGCGCCCGCTCCCGGATAAGCCATTGATGGTACAACCCTAAAACGGTGGCGAGCGCCAGTCCGGCAAAGTAGATCGTTCCCAACCCAAAGGCGTTACCCGCCTGCAGCAGCAGTGCCAGCATCAGCAACTGGAACAGACCGATGATCAGCCGATCCCGATGCCCAAACAGGATCGCCGTGGAGCGAATCCCGACCTTGAGATCATCCTCACGATCCACCATCGCATACATGGTGTCATAGACCACCGCCCAGCAAAGGGTAGCCAGAAACAGTAGCCATGCAGCCGCAGGCACCGTTCCGGTCACTGCTGCAAATGCCATCGGTACCGCCCAGCCAAAGGCCGCCCCGAGAAAGAGTTGCGGCAGATGAGTGTAACGCTTCATGAAGGGATAGAGTGAAGCCAGCGCTACAGCAGCAAATGAGAGCAGTATCGTGAGCTGGTTCATGGTCAGCACCAAAAGGAAAGCAATCAAAACCAGAAAAACAAACAGTTGCAACGCCTCTTTCGGAGCAACCAGACCACTGGTAATGGGGCGGTTTGCAGTGCGTTCCACATGACGATCCACCTCCCGATCAGCATAATCATTGATGATACAGCCAGCAGAACGCATCAGCACCACCCCGGCGAGGAAGACCAGCAACACACTCCAGGAGGGCAGTCCATCGGCGGCAATCCAGAGCGCCCACAGAGTGGGCCAGAGCAGCAGCAGGATACCGATTGGCTTATCCAACCGCATCAGCTGAACATAGCCCTGCCATTTATCCACGTTACGTCTCCTTCTGCCGGTTACGTCGCGTACGGAAGAACTGTTTCAACAGATCCCCGCACGCCTCTTCCAGTACACCTGCATGGATTTCACAATAGTGGTTCAGTTCCGGGTGTTGCAGTAGCTGAAATTGTGATTCAACCGCACCTGCGCGAGGATCTCTGGCTCCGAACACGACCCGATCAATACGTGCCTGGATGATCGCTCCGGCACACATCGGACAGGGCTCCAGGGTGACATAGAGGGTGGTTCCGGGGATACGGTAGTTGTTCAACTTCAATGCAGCTGCACGAATAGCCCGAATCTCGGCATGGGCAGTTGGGTCGTGCTCAGCAATCGGGGCATTCCACCCCTCCCCCAACAGCTCTCCACTGGCAACCACAACCGCACCGACCGGCACCTCCCCCTCAGATTCTGCATGCTGCGCCAGCTTCAGCGCATGCTGCATCCAGCGGAGGTCTGAATCACTCCCACTCAATGGTCGCCGGGGGCTTGCCCGAGATATCATAGGCCACGCGAGAAATACCATTAATCTCATTGATTATACGGGTAGATACATTCCCCAGAAACTCGTATGGAAGATGTGCCCAGCGTGCAGTCATGAAGTCGATCGTCTCTACTGCACGCAGCGAAACCACATAGTCATACTGACGATTATCCCCCATCACTCCGACCGAGCGTACCGGGAGGAAGACCACAAAGGCCTGGCTGACCGAATCATAGAGATCAGCCGCACGCAGCTCGGAGATGAAAATATCATCAGCCAGACGCAACAGGTCGGCAAACTCCTTCTTTACTTCACCGAGGATACGCACCCCCAGCCCTGGACCGGGGAACGGATGACGATAGACCATCTCCGAAGGGAGTCCCAGCTCAATACCAATCTTGCGTACCTCATCCTTGAACAGCTCGCGTAGCGGCTCCAGCAGCTCCAGCTTCATATCTTCCGGCAGACCACCGACATTGTGGTGCGACTTGATCACCTTGGCCTTGCCTGACTTGGCACCCGCCGACTCGATCACGTCGGGGTAGATGGTCCCCTGCGCCAGCCACTTCACGTTGGTCAGCTTGGCCGATTCCTCGTCAAACACCTCGATAAAGGTGTGGCCGATAATCTTGCGCTTCTTTTCCGGATCGGTCTCCCCTTTCAGATTATCGAGGAAGCGCTGCTCGGCATCGGCACGGATCACCCGAATCCCCATATGCTCGGCAAACATCGACATCACCTGATCGCCCTCGTTGAGACGTAGCAGGCCGTTGTCGACAAAGACACAGGTGAGCTGGTCGCCAATCGCACGGTGTAGCAGCGCCGCCACCACCGAGGAGTCGACCCCACCGGAGAGTCCCAGCAGCACATCATCATCCCCCACCTGCTTGCGGATCTGTTCAATACTCTCTTCGATGATATTGGCCGGATTCCACAGTGCGGCACAACCACAGATGTCGATCACAAAACGGTTGAGGATACGGTCACCCTGCTTGGTGTGGGTCACCTCCGGATGGAACTGCACACCGTAGAAGTTGCGACTCTCGTCTGCCATTCCGGCCAGCGGCGCATTTTCGGTCGAGGCCATAACGATAAAGCCATCAGGCAGCTCGGCCACCCGATCGCCATGGCTCATCCAGACATCCAGCAGACCGTACCCTTCTGGCGAGGCGTGATCCTCGATATCCTTCAGTAGTGCGGTGTGACCGCGGGCGCGTACCTGCGCGTAACCATACTCGTGATGATCGGCGTTCTCGGTCTTGCCTCCAAGCTGCGCCGCCATCGTCTGCATGCCGTAGCAGATCCCCAGTACCGGCACCCCCAGCTCAAACACGACCTGTGGTGCCTCAGGCGACTCCTCTGCTGTAGTCGACTCCGGGCCACCGGAGAGGATGATCCCCTTCGGTGCAAATTCATGGATCGCATCCTCCTCCATATCCCATGGATAGAGTTCGCAGTAGACCCCCGCCTCACGCACACGGCGGGCAATCAGCTGAGTGTACTGTGACCCAAAGTCGAGGATCAGAATACGGTCATTATGGATATTCGCACTCATCATTAGATCCTTTCAATAAGACACTGTTTATACTCTATAATTTGGCGCTTCTTTGGTGATGCTCACGTCATGCACATGGCTCTCGACCATACCGGCACCGGTCACCTGTACAAACTCTGGACGGGTGCGCATCTCTTCGATATTGGCACAGCCAGTGTAGCCCATACTGGAACGCAAACCACCCATCATCTGGTGAACAATCGCGGTCATCGGCCCCTTGTAGGGTACACGTCCCTCGATCCCCTCCGGCACCAGCTTCTCGGCCCCCTGGTTCTTGTCCTGGAAATAACGGTCACTGGAACCCTGCTGCATCGCCCCCAGCGATCCCATGCCACGGTAGGACTTGTAGGAGCGGCCTTGATATAGCTCCACCTCACCCGGCGCCTCTTCGGTACCCGCCAGCATGCCGCCCACCATGATGGAGTGAGCACCAGCCACAATTGCCTTGGACATATCACCGGAGTAGCGGATACCGCCATCGGCAATCGCCGGCACGCCGGTCCCCTCCAATGCCTTGACCACATTGGAAACTGCGGTAATCTGTGGCACACCAACACCAGCAACAATTCGGGTGGTGCAGATGGAACCTGGACCGATACCAACCTTGACCGCATCGGCACCCGCTGCTACCAGATCCTTCGCTGCTGCACCAGTGGCAATATTGCCTCCAATCACCTGAATCTGCGGGAAATTGGCCTTGACCCATTTCACACGATCGAGCACGCCTTGCGAATGGCCATGTGCGGTATCGACCACCACCACATCGACCCCTGCTTCGGCCAGCGCCGCCACACGATCCTCGGTATCGGCACCGGTACCCACCGCAGCACCCACACGCAGACGCTCCTGACTGTCCTTGCAGGCGTTAGGCTTATCGGTTGCTCGCTGGATGTCCTTGACAGTGATCATCCCACGCAGTTCAAAATTGTCATTCACCACCAGCACCTTCTCAATGCGGTGCTCATGCAATAGCGCCTTCACCTTCTCCCGGTCTGTCCCCTCTGTCACCGTAACCAGACCCTCTTTTGGTGTCATCACCGCAGAGACTTTCTCATCCAGACGGGTCTCGAAACGGAGGTCACGACTGGTGACGATACCGACCAGATCGGTGCCATCCACAACCGGCAGCCCGGAAATGCCATATCTGCGAGTCAACTCCATCACTTCACCGATCGTCGCCACCGGGGAGATGGTTACCGGATCAGTCACTACACCACTCTCGAAGCGCTTCACCTTCAACACTTCACGCGCCTGCTCCTTGGCGGTCATGTTCTTGTGGACGATACCAATCCCCCCCTCCTGGGCCAACGCAATCGCCAGACGGGATTCGGTCACGGTATCCATCGCTGCCGAGATCAGTGGAATATTGAGCTCAATCTCACGCGTCAAACGAGAGCGGAGGGAGACCTCCGCAGGCACTACGGTAGAGTGTGCAGGAACAAGAAGGACATCATCAAAGGTAAGGGCTTGTTCGATAAGACGCATGGCGTACTCCAGAAAGCGGGGAAAAATAGAGGCGCGAATTATAAATGGATTGGCGCCTCAAGTCATTCCAGAAAAATGATTATTGGAGTCCCAAAGGCTTAATCAAAGCACCACAGCACATTTACGCAATATTTTAATTATGTTAAATATTTACCTGTATCCAGACGGCACAACCATGCCAAACAGCTATTTC
The DNA here is from genome assembly GCA_964416755.1 of uncultured Piscirickettsiaceae bacterium. GTDB lineage: Bacteria > Pseudomonadota > Gammaproteobacteria > Thiopontia. Next base: position 35,309 of record CAYQFH010000002.1, read on the forward strand.
CCCTGGTTCAGCTCCTTGGGAATGCAGAGCGCATACCCTTTGCCCACCTTCTGCGCCAGGATCTCGCGCTGCTCATCACACTCTTTCTTGTTCGGAAATTCATAACGTAACGTCTGACCACATGACCAGAAGGAGATTCCCAAACAGGCTGTCAGTATGTAGGTTCCCATTGCAGTGCCTCAAAAATATTCCAATGTTCCGAAGTGGACATGGTCATTCTAACAACTCTTGCTCCAGCTGTATCTCCCTTCCCTATACTTCACTATTCAAGCGTCAGCAGCATGCCATTTGTCTTCAGCCAGTCTCTGTGCAGACGGTAATCCGGGATAATCTGCTCTACATAGCGCCAGAACGATGCCGAGTGGTTGAGTTGAACAAGGTGTGCAAGCTCATGTACCACGACATAATCAATCACTGCATCAGGTGCCATCACAACTCTCCAGTTGTAGGAGACTACGCCACGGGAGGAGCAGCTTCCCCAACGGGCACTGTAGGATTTGACCACCACCTGCTGCGGTTCCACCCCCATTCGGGCAGCATAGTGTGCCGTCTTGTCTGGCAACAGCCGTTGCGCCTGATTGCAGTACCACTGCTGCAACTGCCGGTGAACCTCCTGCACACGCTCATTGTGGTCTACTCCACCATCAAGAGAGACTTGAAAGCGGCCAGACTGCAGCTTCACTCCCCTCTCAACTGATGCCTCAACAACCTTCAATGCATACGCTCTGCCACGATAGCGAAAGCGCTCACCATCCACATACTGTTTCGGCACAAGCACCGGAAGCGCGGCCTGACTGCGCAACTTCTCTCTGATCCACCGGCTCTTGCGGTCGATCAACCGCTGCAGCTCATGCTCGGACAGCCATTTGGGGACAACAATCTGAACCCGGCCAGCATTAACCTTGATGGTTGCACTCTTCCTGCGATTGGTACGTACCACCTCATACGAGAACTCAGAACGATGCCATTTCGTCCCCGACAATTGTTCAAACAGCCGCTTGATCATTACTCCACCTGCAGCACCATGGTTCCGCTCCGCTGCTGAATAGAGAGACGCTTGAGAAAATTCATCCCCAGCAGTGGCTGTTTCAACTCCGGTACCACAACAGCAGCAACATGATTCTGCTCAATCACCGAAAATCGAACCGAGTCAACCATCACCTTGTGTGCAGTCACCTGACCGGCCGCCGTCTCCAGCAACACCCGACTGGAGGGTGTTGCCGTATCCAGCTTCAAGGTATGGGCCATTGACAATGGAATCGAGAGATAACTGGCCCCGGTATCCACCAGAAATTCGACAGGTACACCATTGATCGCCCCTTTTCCGCGAAAGTGGCCTGAGCGATCTGCATGGAGTGTGACTGTTGCCCCCTGCCCGGAGACCATCACCTGCGGTGGTGGGCTCTCGATCAGTACCGAAAAGAGCATATAAATCAGCACAAAGGCCAATAGCACATAGAGCAGATCCCGCAATCTTGTCGTAGACGCCATTGGTTATCTCAATCCATCAATGTATACAGCAGGCAGCCTGATCACAACGAACCGGCCAGCATCTGATAGTGGTTGAAACGGGCACTCACCTCCTCCTGTGCCTGCTGTTGCAGTGCTTCAGCCTCCTTCGGATGGCTGCGTAACAGCGCATTGAAACGCTCCTCCCCCTGCATGAACTCGGCATAGGCGCGTGTCGGCGGTTTGGAGTCCAGCTGCATCGGGCTCTTCCCTTGATCACGTCGACGAGGATCATATCGAAACAGCGGCCAGTGTCCACTCTCGACCGCCAGCCGCTGGCGGTTATGGTTTTCACCCAACTCCACCCCGTGGGCGGTACAAGGGGCATAGGCGATAATCATGGAAGTCCCCGGGTAGGACTCCGCTTCCAAAAATGTTTTCAGTGTCTGCATATCCCTGGCCCCATAGGCTACCTGCCCGACATAGACGTTGCCATAGCTGATGGCGACATCGGCCAGATTCTTCTTGGCCGACATCTTGCCACCCGCAGAGAACTTGGCAACCGCACCACGGGGAGTCGCCTTGGAGGTCTGCCCACCGGTATTGGAGTAGACCTCGGTATCGAGCACCAGAATATTGAGATCACGCCCGGAGGCAAGCGCATGATCCACGCCACCAAATCCGATATCATAGGCCCAACCGTCACCACCGATAATCCAGACACTGCGGCGCACCAACACCTCGATCAGTTCATCCAGTGCCAACGCCTCTTCAGTGCCAACCTGATAGAGAAGCTCACTCAACTGCTCCACCGACAGACGCTGTTGATAGATACCGCTCTCACTACTCTGATCACGACTCAATAGCTCGTCAACCATGCGCTCACCCAGCTCTGCCCGCATCTGCAGCAATCCATCCTTCACCTCATCCAGTTGGTGATCGAGCGCAATACGCATTCCCATTCCAAACTCGGCATTATCCTCAAACAGCGAATTGTTCCACGCCGGACCACGCCCCTCCGTGGTCACTGTCCATGGGGTTGTCGGCAGATTACCTCCATAGATTGATGAGCAACCAGTCGCATTGGCCACCAGCATACGCTCTCCAAACAGCTGGCTGGCAAGACGGACATAAGGGGTTTCAGCACACCCGGTACAGGCACCGGAGAACTCAAACAACGGCTGAAACAGCATCGCCCCTTTCAACGTGTTGGGTCGCACCAGTGTACGATCATACTCCGGCAGTTTCCGAAAGAACTCCCAGTTGGCACATTCCTGTTCCAGCAGCATCTGTTCAACTGGCACCATATCCAATGCTTTGTGACCCGGATTCTGCCTGTCCTCTACCGGACAAACCTCCACACAGAGGCCGCAGCCTGTACAATCTTCCGGGGCAACCTGATAACTGATCTGGATCTGCGGCGCGAACTCCTTGCCCTTGGCCGGGGCATACTTGAATCCTGCCGGACTCTGTACGGCATGTTCCAGATCAAATACCTTGCTACGAATCGCCGAGTGCGGACAGACAAAGGGGCATTTTCCACAGTCGATACAGAGCCTCTCATCCCAACACGGAATCTCCAATGCCAGGTTACGTTTCTCCCATTGGGTCGTACCTGTTGGCCAGGTACCATCCTGGGGAAAGACACTCACCGGCAACTGCTCTCCATCCCCTGCAATCAACACTGCAGTGACCTGTTGCACAAATGGCGGAGCATCCTCCGGTACCGGCTGCACCAGCTCCAATGTTGAAGTTGCCCGCTCTGGCACCACAACCGGGTAGAGGTGGTTGAGCGCAGCATCAATGGCATTGAAATTCTGCTGCACCACCGCCTCCCCTTTCTTGCCGTAACTCTGCTCCACTGCACGCTTCATCGCAGCAATTGCTACTGCAGGCGGCAACACTTCGGAGATTGCAAAAAAGCAGCTCTGCATCACGGTGTTGACCCGCTTACCCATCCCCACACCGGCTGCAACGCGAGAGGCATCAATCACATAGAGGCGCAACTTCCGGTCAATCACAACCTGTTGCTGTGAACGGGGCAGCGTATCCCACACGCTCTCAGGCGACTGACTGCTATTGAGTAGAAATACTGCTCCCGGTTTTGCCATCTCCGCCATTCTGTAACGGGTGAGAAAGCGCTCCTGATGACAGGCGACAAAATCGGCCTCTCCCCCGGTAATCAGATAGGAGGAGCGTACCGGAGTGTCCCCAAAACGAAGATGTGAGATGGTGACTGCTCCACTCTTCTTCGAATCGTAGACAAAATATCCCTGACCGTAGCGATCCGACTCTTCACCAATGATCTTGATCGCATTGCGGTTGGCACTGACCGTGCCATCACTCCCCAGACCGTAGAAGAGCGCCTTGAACTGGTTCTGTACGGCATCGGGACGGAAGTTCCTCTCCCACTGAAGACTACTTCCCGTCACATCATCCTCAATTCCAACGGTAAATGAGGGTTTGGGCTGGCGCTCAAGCATCTCGAAGATCGCTTTCACCATCGCTGGTGTAAACTCCTTGGAGGAGATCCCGTAGCGCCCCCCCACAATCTGCGGCATCTCGCCCTTCCACAGTGCCTCCCGGCCAATATTCATCGCCAACGCTGTCACCACATCCTTGTAGAGCGGTTCACCACCGGCACCCGGCTCTTTCATTCTGTCCAGCACAGCCATCCGTTTTATGTTGCCCGGCAATACCTGCAACAGATGTTTTGCCGAGAAGGGGCGATAGAGTCTCACCTTTACCAACCCGACTCTCTCTCCCCGTGCGACCAGGTGCTCAACCGTCTCCTCTGCTGCACCAACACCGGAGCCCATCAATACAATGACGCGCTCTGCATTCGCTGCACCAACATAGTCAAACAGACGATAGCGACGTCCAGTCAACGTCATGAAACGCTCCATTGCTTTTTCGACAAGCTCCGGTGCCCTCTCATACCACGGAGTGATTGCCTCACGCTGCTGAAAGAAGGTATCAGGATTTTGCGAGGTACCACGCACTACGGGATGATCCGGGTTCATTGCACGTTGTCGATGCTGATGGATCGCAGATTCACTCAACATTGAACGGATTACTTCAACCGGAATCTCATCAACCCGGTTGATCTCATGGGAGGTTCGGAAGCCATCAAAGAAGTGCAAGAATGGGATGCGTGAGGAGAGCGAGACGGACTGTGCAATCAATGCAAAATCGTGTGCCTCTTGAACTGAACTTGCCGCCAACATCGCAAATCCGGTACCACGCACTGCCATCACATCACTATGGTCACCAAAGATGGAGAGTGCATGGGTCGCCAACGTACGGGCCGAAACATGAAAGACTGTCGGTGTCAGCTCGCCAGCAATCTTGTACATATTAGGAATCATCAGTAGCAGCCCCTGCGAGGCGGTAAAGGTGGTAGCCAGCGCGCCACCCTGCAAAGCACCATGAATCGCCCCTGCAGCACCTGCCTCACTCTGCATTTCGATCACCTCGGGTACATTGCCCCAGATATTCCTCTTTCCTGCTGCAGACCAGACATCGGAGAGCTCTCCCATCGGTGATGCTGGCGTAATGGGATAGATTGCAATCACCTCATTGGTCTGGTGTGCAATCCGGGCAACCGCCTCATTTCCATCCATCATTGCCATTTCGATCTCTCTCTGACTTTTTCATATCCAACCATACCACCCACACCTCACCATTCAACCTTTGCGGTATAGTTGAACCAATGGGAGCTCACACCAAATCACTCAAAATTCTGCTGCTGACTCACAGTTTCAACGGCCTGAGCCAGCGGCTGTTTGTCGATTTGCGATGTACCGGACATCAACTCTCTGTGGAGCTCGATATCAATGACCGCATGACCCAGGAGGCCATTGATCTATTTCAGCCGGACCTGCTGCTCGCCCCCTTTCTCAAGCGTCCGATACCGGAGTCGATCTGGAGCCAGTTGCCCTGCCTGATCATCCACCCCGGCCCGGCAGGTGAACGTGGCCCAGCCTCACTGGACTGGGCGATTCTCCATCGTGAAAACGAATGGGGGGTTACCCTGCTGCAGGCAAACGAGATCATGGATGGTGGCCCCATCTGGGGAGAGGCACCCTTTCCCATGCGCAACGCTTCCAAAGGGAGCCACTATCGTCACGAAGTGGCTGAAGCTGCCAGCCAGATCACCCTACAGGCACTCTCATCATGGATTGATGGCAACCTCCAGCCACGCTCTCAGAAACAGCTCAACACTCCAATCGGAGAACGTCCCTGGATGCAACAGCAGCAGCGTGCAATCGACTGGCAGCAAGACTCTCAAGAGACTGTGCTGCGCAAAATTTACTCTGCCGATGGAAGCCCCGGCCTACTGGACTCAATCTGCGGTAGAGCATTCTATCTTTATGATGCACATCCTGAGAACCATCACAGTGGCGCTCCCGGAGAGATCATCGGGCGACATGGCCCGGCCATCTGTCGCGCTACTGCAGATGGCAAAGGGGTATGGATCGGCCATCTGCGGGAGAAAGAGGGGAAATTCCCCTTCAAATTACCGGCCACACACCTGCTCTCCGAAACGGTGGCAAAGAATCCGGAAATCGACAGTGACTACCACGAAATCAAATACCGGGAGATCGATAACATCGGCCTGCTCCACTTCAACTTCTACAATGGAGCGATGTCAGCTCATCGCTGTCAACAGCTGCAGCAGGCACTGCAACAGGCAAAAGCGCGCCCTACACAAGCCATTCTGCTGTTTGGCGGTGAGGAGTACTGGTCCAACGGCATGGATCTCAACCAGATCGAGGCTGCCGAGAGCGCCGCAGACGCCTCCTGGGAGAACATCAATGCGATGGATGATCTTGCACTGGAGATCATCAACACCAGACAACTGACCATCAGTGCACTGCAGGGCAATGCCGCTGCCGGTGGCGTCTTTCTGGCACGTGCAGCCGACCGGGTCTGGGCACGTAGTGGAGTAATTCTCAATCCCCACTACAAGGATATGGGCAACCTGCATGGCTCTGAATACTGGAGTTATCTCCTCCCCCGTTACTGTGGAGAGAGTCATGCCAGACAGATCATGCAGGCACGACTGCCGATGGGTACGGCAGAAGCGATGCAGTTGAGATTGATTGATGACCACTTTTCTGGAACACATGAACAATTTCGCCAACACTGCATGGATCAAGTCCACAATCTGATCCGCCAACCTGACTTCTCACATACCCTGGAACAGAAACTTCAGCACCGACTAGCGGATGAGGCGGAGCGGCCACTCTCCAGCTATCGTGATACTGAATTGGAACAGATGAAGCGCAACTTCTACGGCTTCGACCCCAGCTACCACATTGCACGCTACAACTTTGTCCACAAAGTGCCCAAGTCACGCACTCCTATCACCCTTGCCAACCACCGACAACAGGGAAAACCATGAAAGGGGTTACCATTCAGGTGAACGGAGTTGTACAGGGGGTGGGGTTTCGCCCCACGGTCTGGAAGATCGCCAACCAACTGAAGCTGACCGGAACTGTCTGGAATGGGGCAGACGGGGTCACCATCGAGTTGTGGGGGGCAGAGCAACCACTGGAACAGTTCATCCAGCAGCTGCAGCAGGAGCCTCCCCCACTCGCAATCATCGAAGAGATCCACACTTCACCCCTACGGGGGAGCGCACCCGACCGGTTCACCATCACCGAGAGCCATGATGGAACGGTAACTACCGGGGTAGCGGCCGATGCTGCCACCTGTACTGCCTGCCTTGAAGATATTCACGATCCGGAAAACCGCCGCTACCACTACCCCTTCACCAACTGCACCCACTGCGGCCCCCGTCTCTCGATCATCCGTGCAATCCCCTATGATCGCCCCAACACCTCAATGGCCCCTTTTCTCCTCTGTCCCGATTGCGACCGGGAGTACAGAGATCCGGCAGACCGACGTTTCCACGCTCAGCCCAACTGCTGCCCGGTATGTGGACCTAAACTCTGGCTGGAAGATCGACAACAGCAGCAGCTCAAAGGTAATCCCATTCAACAGGCTGCTGAACAACTCAAGCAGGGAAACATTGTGGCAATCAAGGGGATTGGCGGCATCCACCTCGCCTGTGATGCAACCAACGAAACCGCCGTCGTCAAACTACGTCAACGCAAGTTGCGCCCCACCAAGGCGCTGGCAGTAATGGTTCGTTCCAAGGCAGAGGCCCTGCGCTATGCAACACCGTCTGCTCAAGAGATTGAGGTGCTGCAGAGCCGCGCTGCCCCTATCGTCATCCTGGACAAGGGGGTAGAGCCGCTCGCCCCCTCCATTGCACCACTACAACAGAGCATCGGAATCATGCTCCCCTATTCGCCACTCCACCATCTGCTGATGGAAACGGTAGAGCGCCCCATTGTATTGACCTCCGGCAACCTCAGCGGACAACCGCAATGTATTCACAACCAAGATGCACGTGATGAATTGAACACCATTGCAGACTACTGGCTGCTGCATGATCGCGAGATCATCAATCGGGTGGATGACTCTGTGGTACGACTGATTGACGGCAGCATACGCACACTACGCCATGCACGCGGCTATGCCCCTGAGACGCTCACGCTCCCGGATGGATTTGAAGAGAGCCCCGATCTGCTGGCCATGGGTGGAGAGCTCAAAAATGGATTTGCACTACTACGTGGCAACCAGATCACCCCCTCTCAATATATCGGTGACCTGGAAGAGCCGACGGTTCTACAGGAGTACCGACATACCCACCAACTTTTCCAGCAGCTGTTTGACCACCATCCCACTGCCATTGCTGTAGACCAACACCCGGACTATCTACCGACGCAACTGGGTACACAGTGGGCTACCGAACAGCAGATCCCACTGATTTCTGTGCAGCACCACCACGCTCATATTGCAGCGGTGATGGTTGAACAACAGCTACCACTGGATACCCCACCCCTGCTCGGCATTGCTCTGGATGGGCTCGGCTACGGTGAAAACGGCGAGATCTGGGGGGGAGAGTTTCTGCTAACCCGATACACCGACTACCGCAGGGTGGGGCGCGTTGCTCCGATTGCAATGCCTGGTGGTGCCAAAGCGAGTCGTGAACCGTGGAGAAACAGTGCCGCTCACCTGCTGGCTACAGTCGGTCTGGAAGCACTGTTCTCGGAGCACAAAACGCTAGAACTGATTCAATATCTGCAGCAGAAACCACTCACCACACTGCAGCAGATGGTTAGCAGACAACTCAACAGCCCTCCGGCTTCGTCTTGTGGCCGACTGATTGATGCCGTTGCTGCAGCAGTCGGCATCTGCCGCGAGCAACTCAGTTTTGAGGGGGAAGCAGCCATTGCGCTGGAGTCGCTGGCTGAGAAAGTAGATGACTCCGCACATTACCCCTGCCAGATCATTCAAACAGGTCCGGAACTACTGCAGCTGGAGTGGGGACCACTCTGGCAAGCCATTCTGGAGGATATCCACAAAAAGTGTACCAGAGAGCGTATCGCCGCCCGCTTTCACAACAGTCTGATTCATGCGATCACGACTATGGCGCTACAACTCTGTGAAACACATCAACTGAAGACCGTGGCGCTGGGGGGTGGGGTGTTTCAGAATCGTATCCTGCTGGAAGGAATCTCTGCTCAGCTTCGTCAACAGAGATTGCATGTGCTCAGTGCAGAAAAAACACCATCCAATGATCAGGGCATTGCCAATGGACAGTGTGCCATTGCCGCTGCACGCGCCATTACAGGCTCCCAACAGTTAAAGTAACCGCCTATTCTACCACTGCTTCAGAGTGTTTTTTCTGGTGGCCGACCCGATCAAACAGCTGCCGTATGGAGGAGAAGACCTCCTCCAGCAACTGCGACAACTGCTGGAGCTGCTCCAGAGTGACCTCATCCCCTGAACGCAACAGATGCTCGATCTCTTTAGCTTCAGCTGCCAGCGCATTAGCAGAGATGGTACCCGCTACCCCTTTTAGTGAATGCATTAACTTGATCATTCCATCACTGTCTTCTTCCTCATTCAAGCGGGTATACTGCTCGATAAAATTCCGCTTCTCGGAGATAAAATTCTCCAGCGCATGAAGATAGATCTTTCGATTCCCGACAACCCGCCTGACCCCTTCTGCCACAACAAGTCCGGGAAGTGCCTCCGGCCAACTTTCAACCTCTGCATCACTGCTGTTTTTTTCTACTGATATTGACGCTTTCACCACACTGGAATGTGGCTGGTGTTGTAGCGTCCGGGAGATCCATAAACCCAGCTTTTCATGCAGCTTGTCCACTTCAACCGGCTTGGATAGATAGTCGTTCATCCCGGCCTGCAGTGCCTTCTCCCGGTCTCCCTTCATCGCATTAGCCGTCATTGCAATGACCGGAAGTCGATCAGAAGAGTAACGCTCTCGAATTTTCCGTGTTGCCTCATAACCATCCATTACCGGCATCTGAATATCCATCAAGACTGCACTAAATTGCTGCTCACTGACCTGTTCCACCGCCTCCAGACCATTATTTGCGATGGAGACACGCATACCTGCATCCAGCAAAATCTCTCTGGCAACCATCTGGTTCACCGTGTTGTCTTCAACCAGCAGCACCTCCTTCCCTTCGAGCACTGCTGAATCGCTGACCACATCAGCCTCTGAAGCCTCTTCATGAGTATCAACAGCTGTTTTCCGGGACAGTGATCGTGCAACCATATTCAACAGATGTGCCGGATAGAATGGTTTGGTGATCCAGCCAGCAAGGTCAACTCCGGTTGCCTGACTCTCAACCTCCTCACGATGGTATGCAGTAATCATGATAATGACTGGTGGTGCTATGAGATCAAGCTCTTGCTGTATTTTTTCCGTAGTCTCAATACCGTCCAGTTTCGGCATCTGCCAATCCATCAACACCACCTGATAGGGCACCTGCTGCCATTGTGCCTGCACAAGTGCCTGGATGGCCTCTTCACCAGAGGTGACAACCTCAAGGTGCAGCGGATACTCGCTCAACGCATGCTCCAGGATCTGACGCGATGCCTCATTATCATCTACCACCAGAATTTTGATCCCATCCAGAGCCTGATGCAGATCAACCACCTCCTGATGCATCTCACCAATCCCCAGCTGCACCGTGAAATGGAACGTGGTACCCACTCCATATTCACTCTCCACCCAGATACGCCCGCCCATGCACTCGACCAGCTGTTTCGAGATTGCCAGTCCCAAACCGGTTCCACCATATTTTCGAGTGGTTGAGCTATCTGCCTGAGAGAATGACTGAAACAGTCGCGTCAGTTGCTCATCCGTCATTCCGATTCCGGTATCACTGACCGAGAAGTGGATCTCGGCCACCCCTTGTTGCTCCTGCTTCAGACGAGCCTCTATGACAACTTCTCCCTGCTCGGTGAACTTGATCGCATTATTGGTCAGATTCACCAACACCTGCTGCAGTCGCAGAGGATCACCAATCAGCTGCTGGGGTACGGCACGATCCACATCAAACAACAGTTCAAGCCCCACTTCCGAGGCCTTGAAAACCGTAATATCCGCAAGCTGACTCAACACCTCTCCCAAGGAAAAGTCGATCTGTTCAAACTCCAGCTGACCCGCCTCAATCTTCGAGAAGTCGAGGATATCATTGATGATCTCCAACAGAGAGTGAGCGGAAGACTCAATCTTGTCCATATAGTCCTGTTGATGAGAGGGCAGTTCTCCCTTCTGAATCAGGTGGGTCAAACCGATAATACCGTTCATCGGAGTACGAATCTCATGACTCATATTGGCAAGAAAATCACTCTTTGCCCGGTTGGCCGCCTCGGCCTCGCTCTTGGCCTCCTCCAGCTGGCTGGTGCGGGCAATGATCTGCTGCTCCAGGTTTTCCCGGTGTTCTGCCAACTTCCGGTCACGATTCTCAATCTGCTTCAACATCGTGCTGAAACCACTGGAGAGCACATCCAGCTCGGCAATCTCACTCTGCTGCGCACGTACCGTATAGTCCGCCTGTTCGGAAACACGATTCATCATTGCACTCAGCGCAGTCACCGGTTCCAGCACTGAACGGGTCAATCGGGAGAGGATGATTCTGGCAATGAATAGTCCCAACAGCATCGTCACGAGCGCAATCAACAACTGCCACAACAGAGTATGGTAGAGCGCAGAGAGATCAATATTGAGTAGTAACGTGCCCTGACGCTCCCCATCGTGGACCACCTCTGTTCGCAACCAGATATGACTTAAGGTTGCTCCCATCTCCTTGCTCTGGGCATCCAGATAGGGCGAGAGCAGTGAAGCACACTGGATCACCCGCTGATACTGTGAAAAGAGTGCCCCTTCACGAGTATAGAGGGCCGCACAATAGACATCCGGGGTATGACGCATGCTCATCAATAGCTCTTCTGCCGCTTTGACATCCCCAAACATCAAACTTGCACTGGCATTATCTGCCAAAATCTGGCTGCGAGCCTTATTGCTTTCGACCAGTGAGGAGAGTTGCATCGCCAGATTGGTACCAACGAAAATCACCATCACAAAACTCAGCACTGTAATCAGTGTATGACGGTTGATGCGTCTGAGCCGATGCTCCAGTTGAACCCGTTGTCGACTCATCGCACCACCCTCTTTGCCAGACGCAATAACTTGGAGCTGATCTCAAGACCGTGTTGTTTGACTACTGGAAGATTGACCTCAAAACTGACCTTGCCACGCTGAGTCTCCATATTGATCATGACACCACCATCCAGCGCGCCTTTACTATCTGCTACAGTCAGAACAGGTTGACCAACAATATGTTTCTGAATCTGCTGGATGTGGCTACTGGCTGAAGGGGCAACAAAAATCATCTGACACCCTTCAACGCCCTCAATGGTTCTGACTGTACGTGTGGTAATAGGACGCCGGTTGATTTTCCTGGATGCAATCTGCTTCAGAATGCTTCCAAAAGGGTCTTTACCAAAAACACAAAGTTCAAAATCCTCAAACTCAACAGGCCACTCTGTAAAAGAGGCGAAATTATAGAGATATGCAGCTTTCAGCTTGTATTCTGGAATATCTCCACCCCAAGCTGACGTAGAGGTCAGACACAGTAGAGCAGCGTAAAGCACTCTTTTGATGCCTGAAGGCATGCGAAGATACTGTCTCTCTGTCGAACTCCCCATTGGTTGGCCTACCAATTTTTTGATACGGATCGAAAATCTGCTGTACGTTAAAATTGATAGCGCGCTTCAAGGAAAATATTGCGTTCTGGTAATGCCAAGTCACTACGAGCACTACCCCCTGTATACTCCATGGCATCATCATCAAACAGGTTACGTACTGAGGCTGCCAATTCCCACTTTTTCAGACCACTATAACGAAGGGTACTGTCTACGATGAAATTGTTATCCATCTCGTCTCTTGTATCAGGCGTAGAATCTCCATCATAATTTCTCCTACGGTCTGCAATCCAGTTGGCCTGTAGATTCAAGTTCCAATCCGGTTTGTAACGCCAATCCATACGCAGATAGGCATCCTTATAAGGCTCATACAGCTTTCGTGAGGCATTGTTATCCGGATTGCGAGCAGTAATGTTGCCAGACAATCTCAAATCATCACGCGGCTGCCATGTACCTTCCAGCTCGATCCCACGTGTCGAGAAATCAACACCATTCCAGTAACCTGTACTCCCCTGGCGAACCATATTCTCTATATCAAAGACAAAAAGATTACTTCCGAGCGTCAACTCTTCCGAGGCTTTCCAGGTAAATGCCAACTCATAAGTTTGAGTTTTTTCTCCTGAACCGGTAGGTGTATTTGAGTTATGAGGGTCATCAATTTCCCGGAAGGTTAATGGACGGAACCCTTCACCATACATCAATTTGGTAACAAGGCTGTCTGTTGTCTGCCAAACCAGAGCCGTGCGCGCATTGGAGGTGTTACCAAAGTCGTTATAGCGATCCCAACGGTTGCCTATAGTCAACTCCCAATCCTGATTGATTTGCCACACATCCTGAACAAACAGTGAATGGGTTGTGCGAGAGTGTGCAGTAACAAATGGAGTCGAATCTGCAACACCATCATCCAAATCTATAATATCATCCAGATTCTGATAACTTATTCCGCCACCAATACGAATAGAGTGGCCTGCAATCCCTTTAAACAATCCACTCATCTCTGTTTTCAGCAGTTGTTCGGTTGCTCCTTCCTGATTCAGGTAAGTTGTCTCATTAAACCCATCACCAGAATCATATTTCAGCTTCTGGTAACGAATATCTGCATCCAATCCCCAGTTCTCCGAATAATTGCTGTCTTTGAACAGCCAGGCCAAATTAAGACGTTCTGTATCTCCCTCAGCAGTATTGTCATAAACAGCATTGCCCGTCAGACCAATCTCTACATCTGTTTGGCGCGTGTAATCCGCCTGCAAACGCCACAGTTCATCCGCAATATAACCTCGGAAATCAACATTATTCCATGCAAGCCCCAGAGATCTGACATCTCCACTGTTATCAAAAGTGGGATCATGCCCCTCTGTTGTCGAGAACTGTCCAGTCATGCCTACATCGTAGCCATTCCATTGACTCCCATTCTGCACCCAGGTTTCAGCACTACCAAACTGTCCAATCCTGATTCCAGCCTCCGCTTTCTCAATCGTACCCGCCGTCTTGGTGATAATATTGATCACACCTGCGCTGGCGTTGGCCTCGTACAGTGCAGAGCCAGGACCGCGAACAACCTCAATCCGCTCTATTGCACTGACAGGAAGCCCTTTCCAAAATTGATCTTGAGGCCAAGCTGATGCATGGCTACGCATAGAGACTCCATTTACCATCAACAGCGTCTGATTGGTATTGGTTCCTCGAATATGGACAAAGGGGCTGTACCCCATACGATTGAAACGAACATGAATCCCTGGCACCATCTCCAGCGCCTCAATTGCATTGGTATACCCGGTCTTTTTCAAATCATCTGCAGTGATCAAGGTAACCACAGCTGGTGCTTTACTCAGGGATTTCTTGGTTCCGGTAGCAATCTCCACCTCCATCCCCATCAGCTCTTCAAGGCTGAGTTCAAACAGATCATCGGTTGTACCTTGTGCCTGTAGAGAGAAAGGGGCCAAAATAGAAACCGATAACGCACAACACCGTGCACTCTTGTTAAAAAGGGTATGCATAAAATTCTCCTCAATCCAGCCATTTGACAAATATGACCAACAGCGACTGATGCTACTGATTTGTCATATTTACAGCAAACCTTAATTAAGCTGATCCTCAAACACAACAACATCAGCCACATTACGCAGTGCAGAGACGTAGCTCTGGTAGTGACTTGCCAAATGCTTGTCCTTTAATTGGCGGCTGAGTTGGCTCTTTTTCTCTTCATCCAGCACGTTAAGATCACCATTTTCGATCCTGGAGAGCTCAACCAGAACGTACCCACCACGATTGAGTTCCACTCCACCATACTGCAAACCACCCTCGGCATGGGGTTTCATCTGGAAAAGCCGGACAACAACCTCCTGAGGCATAACAAAGTCATCCCGCTTTACGCGTTGCTCCGCATCCCAACTCAACTGACTCTTCTCTGTCACCTGCTCTGGCGTACTATTGCCCTGCTGCAGTTCGGTCAACAGCACCACCCCCTCTTTTTTCGCTTCCTCAGCAGCACGCCGTAGCAACACAGCATCCACCACCTCTGCCTTGACGGTATCCAGAGGCTTGCGGCTGGCCGGTTTGTGCTCAGCTACACGAATGATGACCATATGGTCATCCGCCAGTTCGATCGGGTCACTATTCTTACCCTCATTGAGGACGAGTTCAGAAAATGCTGCCCGCACCACTGCAGGTTTGCTCACAACCCCTGTGACACCACCCTGCCGATTGAAGAGCATACTCTGTTCAATCTTGATCTCTACAGCCGCTGCCGCACCCGCCAGTGAGTCCGGCTCTTCATAAGCGATATTGGAGATGGTCTCGGAGTGCTCATAGAAGAGCTCTTCCGCCTTGATTCTCTGCAACTCCTCGCTCAACTCAGTGCGCGCATCTTCAAATGAGCGCATCTCCGCTGCCTGAATCTCATGCAGACGAATCAGGTGGTATCCGAACTGGGTACGAACCGGTTCCGAAGTTTCACCTGCCGCCATGCTGAATACCACCTCATCAAATGCCGGCACCATGATGCCACGCGGGAAGAAACCGAGATCACCACCGACAGAGGCTGAACCGGGATCATCCGAATACGCCTTTGCCAGCGACTCAAAACTCTCTCCTGCCACCAATTTCTCTTGTATCTCCTTCAGTCGCAGGTCTGCTGCTGAAACTGCTGCATCATCCGCCCCTTCCGGCAGTTCAATCAGAATATGGCTGGCCAGACGCTCCTCATCTGCCACCAGACTCTCCTTGCGCTCCTGGTAGAGTTTCTCTACTTCACTCTCCTCCACCACAACCCCTTCTGCCAGCTTGGCGACAGAGAGTTCGATATACTCGATGGAGACCTGTTCCGGAATTTCATACCGTTTTGCATTCATCTCATACTGAGCAGAGATCTCCTCATCACTCACCTCACGGTTCTGCAGGCGCTCTATGGTCGCAGGAATGGTGAGGATGCGCGCTGTACGCTGCTGCTCCTGCAGGCGCATCGCCTCCTGCAGCTCATAATCGGTAACAAAGGCAGCCTGACGGAAGCCAGTCAGCAACTGCGCCTGCATGATGTCACTACGCAGACTATTTTCAAAGAAGGGTTTGCTCATCCCTTGCGAGGCAAGCACCTGCTCATAGAGGGCTGGACTGAATACACCATCATGCTGAAAAGCGCCAATCTGCTGCAGCTGAGAGAAGAGGATTGCATCGTTGATGCGGAAACCATCCTCATGCACTGCCTGGCTGATCAGATCATTCTCCACCATCGCATCCAGCACGGCACGGCGCATCTGCGGGTTCTCCAGCAGTTCCGGACTGTAGTTGGCTCCCAGCATGGAGCGCATACGCTGACGCTGCTGCTGCAATGAACGCTGGTAATCCCGCAGACTGATCTCCGATCCATTGACCTCGGCAACCACTCCGCCACCACCTCCTTCAAAATAGGAGTTAATCCCCCATAGTGCAAACGGAATAATCAATAGTCCGACAATCACCCAGGCGATCCAGCTCTGTGCCTGATCATGAATTCTTTGCAACATGGTTCTCTATCCTCAGCTAAAAATGGTTCTGCACCCGTAAAAACAGAGGCGAATTGTGCCTGAATTTGGCGCTCAAGAGGAGGGGTTCAGGCAATAAAAAAGCGCATCTGAAACCAGATGCGCTTTTGGTAGATGGCGGAGCGGACGGGACTCGAACCCGCGACCCCCGGCGTGACAGGC
>CAYQFH010000003.1:0-4601 GCA_964416755.1 uncultured Piscirickettsiaceae bacterium
CATTGGAGGACATGGCGGGAAGCAGGCGCCACAGCAGACACACTTCTTCTCATCAACCTCAAGGGATGGCTTGCCATTGACCATGGCTGGACGAATCGCAGCAACCGGGCAACGTGCCACAACAGATGGGCGCTCACAGACACCGGAAACCAGATCATGGTTGATCTTGGGTGGCTTGGTGTGCTGAATGTTGATCGCGATATCACCCTGACCGCCACAGTTGATCTGACAGCAAGAAGAGGTGATCTTCACGCGGTTTGGCATCTCTTCCTTGATAAACTCGTCATGCAGCTCATCCATCAGCGCCTTTACAGCACCAGAGGCGTCAGTACCTGGGATGTCACAGTGCATCCAGCCCTGAGTGTGAGAGATACTGGTTACGGAAGGACCGGTACCTCCAACAGGGAAACCCTCTTCGTTCAACTTGGCGATCAGCGGCTCAATCTTGCTCTCGTCACGCAGCAGATACTCAACGTTGTTACGGGTGGTGAAGCGGAGGTACCCCTCACTGAACTCATCCGCGATATCTGCCAGCAGACGAATGGTGTAGACATCGAGCTGACGCTGGGTACCACAACGGACACTCCAGATCTCGTCACCGCTCTTGGCGACGTGGTGCAGTACACCTGGACGTGGGCGGTCGTGGAACTTCCATGCACCGTAGTTATCTTTCAGGATAGGGTGCAAAAATGGGGTGGCGTCGGGTACTCCCGTCTCATCCGGCATGCGTGGTGCTTCTGCCATAATTATTCTCCAATTACTCTATATTGTTTGAATTCAAATACTAAGGTCAGATCCAGATCGCCTTACGCGCTCTTTCTCTCCTCCCACTTGGCAACCTCGTCATCCCAACCATCCATACGGACGTAAGAGGACTGACGTGGCTCGGTGATCATGGAAGGCTCTACCTCCAGATCCATACCTTCAAGGTAGGCCGGCAGACCAATACGCTCGATCATCTCACCAGAACGCTCATGCTCCAGGGCGTTCTCTGCGAAGAAGTCTACGTGGTCACCACAGATCTCGAGGAAACGCTCTTTATCTTCCTCAGTGTCCACCTTCATGAATGGCACGATCACGGTACCGAACATATCGCCAACCTTCAGGGTACGCTTACCACCCATCAGGACAGTGATACCCTTGTCGTCGCCCTGCGCCAGAATCGCGTCGCCATCCTTGCCTACGTACTTCTCGCTCACGGAGGAGACTACGTTGATGCAGTGCATGCAGCGTACACATTGCTTGTTATCGATCGTCAGCGCGCCATCTTCGGCAACATCCATACACTGACCTGGACAGCGGCTGGTAACGTTATCCACAACGTGCTTCATACCCTTGTCTGCAACAAACGCCTTCCAACCTTCCTGGTTGATCTTGATGTCGTCACGCCAGGTACCGATTACCGCCATGTCTGCACGCTGAATCCCGTTGGTGCAGTCGTTAGGGCAGCCAGAGAACTTCCACTTCATCTTGTATGGCAGTGCCGGACGGTGCAGATCATCAAGGAACTCGTTAATGGTGGCACGCTGCAGATCACCCTCGTCGTAGCAGGACTGTTCACAACGGGCCGCACCCACACAGGCAACAGAGGTACGTACGGCAGGACCCGCACCACCCATATCAAACTGGAAGCCATCAACACCAAGATCTTCGAAAGTCTCAGGGCTGTTCATCTTGTTGAACGCATCCTGAACACCCTCAGTGTCGGTACCCTGGAACATGATGTCGCCAGACTGACCGTGCAGTGCGATGAGGCCGGTACCGGTCTCTTCCCATACGTCACACATCTTGCGCAGCAGACCAGAAGTGTAGTGATTACCCCAAGGTGGCATGATGCGTACGGTGTGGAACTCCAGCGCGTCAGGGTACATGGTCTCGCCCTGTTCGTTCTTCAGCTCAGAGAAGCGAGGGATAACACCACCACCATAACCCACAACACCTACGGTGCCACCCTTCCAGTAGCCACGACGGTTGATGAAAGACTGCTCCAGTGTACCGATGACACCGCGCATCATTTTGGCGTGAGCTGCATCACCAGCTGCCAGACGCTTCAGGCCGGACACATAGCTGGGCCATGGGCCATTTTCCAGTTCGTCCAGGTTCGGGGTTGGGATATCCAGCTCAGGGCTGACTGCGTTTAGCTTGGTTTTCTCTGACATTTGTAAGGTGCTCCTTAACGTTTACCAGTCATTTTCGTTGTATTCAGATCTTCCTTCCCGGCCTCTCCAGACACTCCCTGCCGATTCTCTGGAGAGTATCCTGCCAAGAAAGAGGGTTTTACTTCCAAACTGGAACCTTTGATGGGCATACATCAGGCTCCTCTTAAATTGGTGCCGGAAGTATGTCAGAGCCAATTGCCACTATCAACGCCCTAAATGCAGGCAATAGGGATACCCAATATATCCCCAATGGGATAGATAAAACCGGGTTTATAATAAAATCATCAAATTACGATATACCTCTTTCGAACGAGCCACTATCCCCCTCTTGTTCTTCTGCAAAAATATCCTTAATCTATACAAAACTACTAGGTTATTTATCCGCACTTTTTATGGGAAAGCTATGCTAAATCTGAGCGAAGTATTAATGGAGAAACAACACGAGATGGAGACCTTCGAGGATCTCGAACGTGCTGTCCACGAGATGGCTCGCGCCAAAC
This sequence comes from uncultured Piscirickettsiaceae bacterium, assembly GCA_964416755.1. Taxonomy (GTDB): domain Bacteria; phylum Pseudomonadota; class Gammaproteobacteria; genus Thiopontia. The sequence continues at coordinate 2,660 of CAYQFH010000003.1, forward strand.
GGGAGCGCTTCTTTCGTATGGATGTGAAACCTCCCTTTACCGATACTCCGGATAACTGGGAGGATCGTCTTGAAGCAGCCTTCTACTAAAAAAGGAATAGAACCCAATGAACACCCCTCCCCCTATTGATCTGCTGGCCGAAGAGGACGAAAGTCTCGAATCCAAAGAGTCACACATGGCCGACCTTGAGCTGCGCCTGCAGGGGCTCTCCCCCAGCGACGAACGTGCCGAAATCCTGCTCGACTACGGTACACTACTACTCGATTTCCAACGCAAGGAAGATGCCTGGGATGCTGCCAGGGAGGCCTTCGACCACTTCACCACTACCGAAAACTGGGAGCTGGCCGTTACCGCCACCGATATCCTGGTCACTGCTGACCAGAAAGAGTCACTGATCGCGCTGGCCCACGGTATCTGGCTGGGAATCACCTATCCGATCAATCCGGAGACCACCGTCGCCATTCTGCAACATATGGTAGAGGAATCACCAGTCGGCTCCGATACTGCGGCTGTAGCCGCTGTCAGTGCCCACTTTATTGCCGACCGTCGTGCACCTGAAGGCAAGGCAGGAGAGAACGTCCGCTTTTTCACCAGTCAACGACTGGCCGAGGTCGCCTCTCAGCACCGTAACATCAAGAGCCAGGAGGAGTTCGAGATCTGGATGATGGGCAATGAATTCGACAACCCTGACTCTTTTCTCCCCAAACTCTCTGCAGCAGTCGATGCACTCGCCGAGGACAACTGGTGGATTGATCGTGATGCATTGCGGGCTACGCTACCAGGATAGAGAGGAACGATTCTGTGTCATTCTGGGAAGAGGATGAAAGTGAGCAGACCATCACCATTCCGGATGATGTAGTCGACCTCAGCTTTCGTATCCAGTGCAAGGCTCTACCGGTAGACCACGGTTGGGCGCTAAGTCAGACAGTTCTGCAACAGATTCCCTGGTTGAGCGAAGAACCGCTTGCAGCTCTGCACCAGATTCTGGTGGCCGAGTCCGGTAACGGTTGGCTCTCTCCCGACAATGGGAACGCCCTACTCTATCCCTCTCGACGCACCCGCCTGACCCTGCGCCTGCCCAAACAGCGAGTGGATGAGTCCATTACTGCACTAGACGGCACCACGTTGGAGATGGAACCGGCCCCGATAACACTGAGCAAACCGGAGATACAGAAGCTGAGCAAACTCACCACCCTCTACACCCGCTTTGCAATCTTTGCTACAGGCGAGAGTGAAGAGCAGTTCCTCGACAGAATTCGCCAAGAGTTGGCTGCGCGCGAGATCTACCCCCGTAAAATGGTCTGTGGTCGCAAAAACCTGATCAACGTGGGTTCGAAAACCATCACCACGCACAGCCTGATGATGGCCGACCTCACCCCAAAAGAGGCGCTTCAGCTGCAGCAAAAAGGGCTCAGCGAAGGAAAAGATTTTGGATGTGGGTTGTTTTTACCCCACAAAACGGTGGAGAATCGGCTCCAGGAACAGGAATGAGATCACACAAATTTGTACAACAAGGAGAACTGAAACATGAGTTACGAAGTCAACGGACAGACCATTGAGACTAATCCAAACGGTTATCTGGAGAATCAGGATGACTGGAGCGAAGAGGTGGGAAAAGTAATCGCTGATGCTGAGGGTATTGAGATGACCGACAAGCACTGGGATCTGGTCAACCACCTGCGTGACGAATTCTTCAACAATGGTGGCAACCAGCCCAATGATCGCAATCTGGTGAAGGCGATGTCTGCAGCCTGGGGCGAAAAGATCAACTCCAAGGATCTCTACACCCTCTTCCCCAAACAACCCTCCAAGCAGGCAGGCAAGATTGCCGGACTGCCAGAGTCGCGCCGCAAGGGTGGATACTAGGCTATAAGCCTCAAGTTGAAAGCTACTAGCGAACAGCAAAAGCTACGACGCCAAAGGCTCGTAGCTTTTTTACTTG
>CAYQFH010000003.1:4701-29946 GCA_964416755.1 uncultured Piscirickettsiaceae bacterium
TAGCTTGTAGCTTGTAGCTTGTAGCTTGTAGCTTGTAGCTTGTAGCTTGTAGCTTGTAGCTTTCACCATCATGCCTGCCCCCAACACCACCAACCTGATCGAATCACTGCGCAGCCACTTTCCTGAAGGGGAGGTAGTGCCGGAACTCGATCAATTGGAGCAGCGCCTGCTGCAGAGCGAGCAGGAGACCGAGCTACAGATCCGGGCCAAGACCCGTCATCTGGCACAACAAGCTGCCTCGCTACGTATTCTTTATGATGTGGTCGCCAGCCTCAACAGTTCGGAAAATGTGCGCGAACTGTTGCTGCGCTTCCTCTCTTTCCTCAAGGAGATGGTGGGTGCCGACGCCGCCACCATCCGTCTGCTGACTCGTGACAATCAGATGAAGCTGCTCTCCAGTATCGGTCTGCAGGAGGAGCAGGAGCAACTGAAGGGAGTCATTCCGGTCGATAACACCCTCTGCGGCAAGGCCCTCTCCGGCAAGGAGATCCTCCATCACGAAAATGTCTGTGGCTGTCCCAATGACCAGGGAATCGAACTCCCCTGCACTGAGAACGGTGTCATAGTGGTACCACTACAACATCAGGAGAAGACCCTCGGCGTCTACACCCTCTTTGTCTCTCCTGAACGTCAGGTGATCAGCCAGGAGATGGATAAACTGCTACTCAATATTGGCCAGAATCTGGGGATGGCAATCGAGAAGTTTCGACTGGAGCAGGAGGCACAGAGAAGCAAACTGGATCAGGAGCGCGCCCATATCGCCCATGAGTTGCATGATTCGCTGGCACAGACCCTTGCCAGCCTTAAAATCCGTACCCAGATCATGGAAGAGAATCAGAAGCGAGCGGACAAGGCCAGTAGGCAGACCAGCCACCACTACTACGAAATCCTCCACCTGCAACAGGGGCTCTACCGTGCCAACCGTGAACTGCGCAGCCTGATCGCCAATTTCCGCGCTCCGATCCATCAACAAGGGCTGATTGAAGCGATCACCTCCATCAGTGACACCTTCCGTAAAGAGACCGGCATCAACATCTATTTCCAACATCAGTGCTCCACGATCCAACTTCCACCAGAGACTGAAGGGCATCTTCTGCGCGTCATCCAGGAGTCACTGACCAACATCCGCAAACACAGTCAGGCACAAAATGTACGCATCCTCGCCAACTGTCTTGAGGATCAGCGTCTCCGGGTCTTGATCGAAGATGATGGCATCGGTTTTGATACTGAACAGACCACAGCTCCTATTGAAGGTGAGCATATCGGTCTCTCGGCAATGCAACAGCGTATGGAGGCGATCGGTGGTACACTGGAGATCGAAAGCGAACCCGGCGAAGGCACTCGTATCTCCATCACCGGTGCAGTAAAAGCACAAAACGAAGAAGATATCTTTGACCTACTGTGAAAGTTCTCCTCATTGACGACCACACTTTGTTCCGCACCGGCATTGGTGCCCTGCTACAGGGACATGACATTCAGCTGGCTGCCGCCGTGGGCACCGGGGAAGAGGGCATCCGGCTTGCAACCGAACTGGAACCGGATATTGTACTGCTTGATCTGCGTATGCCGGAGATGGATGGGTTACAGGTTCTGACCACACTGAAAAAACGGACACCTGCACTTCCGGTAGTGATGCTCACCACCAGCGAAGAGGAGCAAGATCTGTTAGCTGCACTACAAAGTGGTGCACAGGGTTATCTGCTCAAGGATATGGAGACGGAAGAGTTGATCAACTCACTCCAGCGTGCGCTCAATGGGGAGGTGGTCGTGGCACCTTCAATGACACCACTGCTGGCCCGGGTTGCTCAGGGTGAGATTCTCAAGACCCACCAGCGCGATGACCTGCAAACTCTGCTGACGCCCCGTGAATATGAAATCCTCTCCCACCTGGCCGAAGGGCAAAGCAACAAGGTGATCGGGCGGGAACTGAACATCTCCGATGGCACTGTCAAATTGCATGTCAAATCCATTCTCAAAAAACTCGACGTCCATTCACGCGTTGAGGCTGCGGTAATCGCAGTAGAGCGCGGCATCACCAAACAGAACCGATAAGGACGTCACATGAAACTGTTTACCGAACTGGTCAAGGAGCTGACCCCACAAATCACCGAGATCTTCCCTTGGGATCTGGCCGACAAACTCGACGAGGAGAACGATATCCTGATACTCGATGTGCGCGAACCCTACGAGTACGCCAAGATGCACATCCGCAACTCCATCAACGTTCCGCGCGGCATCCTGGAGACCGCCTGCGAATGGAACTATGAAGAGACAGTACCTGAGCTGGTACAGGCACGGGAACGTGAGGTGGTGGTGGTCTGCCGCTCCGGCAACCGCAGCATCTTTGCCGCTCACACCATGCAACTGATGGGATATCAAAGCGTCAGCTCACTGCGTACCGGCCTGCGTGGCTGGAACGACTACGAGCAGGAGATGATCTGTGGAGAATGCACCGAGGATGGTGCCTTGATGGATATCGATGAAGCTGACGAATACTTCAGCATAGGCCCCACCTCCGAGCAGATGCGTCCACACCAATCATAACCCGCGTCGCCGGATCATCCACATCGCCATCCCCAGGAACCAGAGCGGCACAATGAACACCGTGATCACCGGATTGAACTGGTAGATCTCTCCGGTATTCATCAACACCTTGTTGATCAGATAGAAACTGACACCAATAAAGACGCCCATCACTGCTCGGCGTCCGGCCGAGAGTGAACGCCCATCGGTAACCGAGAATGGCAGCGCCATAATCAGCATCACCACCAGACCAAACGGGGCAGCAATGCGCGACCAGAAGGTGTGCCAGTAACGGTTGGAGTCGAGACCACTACGTTCCAGAAAGCGGCTGTACTGCAGCAGATCACCCGTAGAGAGATCTTCCGGATCACGAGAAGCGAGGCGAACAAAGTCCCGTGAGATTGCTGACTGGTGATCCATCTGCTCCAATGAATCGGCCTTCACCTGCTGCTGTCCGATCCGACTGACACGGATCTTCTCCATATTCCAGATCCCGTTTTTGTGGAATGCACGTTCAGCAAAACTGACTTCATCCAGCTGTCCATGCTGCAGAATCTTCATCCACTGCACGCCTGCCACAGAACCATCACTCTGCACATGTTCCATACGCACAAAATAGTCTCCATCCCGCAACCAGAATGCCTCTCCACTGAACTCCACCACCGAGCGCCCCATCGCCAGATCTTTCATCGCCTTGGCACTACGCTCCGCATGCGGCACCGCCCACTCCATATTGATTACTGCAACCACAATCAACAACAGCCCCATTTTGCGCAGTTGCCACAGCAGCCCCAACATCGATGCCCCCGTTGCACGCATGATGGTCAGTTCATTACTCGCGGCCAGCCCCCCGAAGGCAAACAAACCACCAATCAGAATCGCTGCCGGGAACAGTTCATGGATAATCTTTGGCATCTTCAACAGCACATAGAGCATTGCCGTCTCCGAAGTGAATTTCTGTTGTCCGATATCACCCATCTCAGCGGAGAAGGTGGCAAAGTAGGCCACCGCCACCAGGCTCAATATCGTGATACCTACCGCACGAACCAATTCACGCCCCAGATAGCCACCCAGAATATTCATCGACGACGCGCTCCAATAATTACTCCCTCTCTCCAATAGAGCAGAAAGGTCAGTAACAGAACAAGCACGTAAACCCAACTCATACCCAACCAGCTCTCAATCTGCCCACGTTCAATCCAACCATAGGCGATATTGGAAAGATTACTGAACAGCAGATAGAGCAGTATTCCGGGCACCATACCGGAGTACTTGCCCCCACGTGGAGAAGTGCTACTCAATGGCACAGCCAGAAATACCAGCAAAACCGTCATCACAGGAAGCGAGAGGCGCCACTGCAGCTCTGCCTGGTACTGTGGCCGATCCGATCCCCACAGGTCTCGGAATGGAATGGCCCGCCCAGAAGGTTCACCACTGCTGGTCTTGGCAAGATTCATCAAAAAACCGTATCGCTGAAAATTGACAATCTCCAGATCGGCATCGCCAGGACGGCCACTGTATTGACGCCCCTCCCGCATCACCAGCCACTTGCCATCTCCACTCTTGTCGGGAAACATCTCCGCATACTTGGCGGTGATCAGACGGAAGCGATCTGGTGGAACCGTCTCATAGAAGAAAACACCCTGCAGTTCCCGTTGATCCACCGTGATCTCCTCCGCATAGAAGATGCGCTCATTCGGCCCGGAGATCGGCTTGAAACGCCCTGCTGTCAGGCCGACCAAGTTGGCATTGGCGTTGATCTCATCATGAATATGATTGATCTCGGTCTGAGCCCACGGGGTCACAAACATCACCAACAGGAAGACAAATACCGCAACCACCATCGAGAACCAGCGGACGCCACGAGCCGACTCAAAGATATCGACCCCACCCGCCCGGAATGCAGTCACCTCACTCCCCTGATAGAGTCGCCCAAAAGCGAGAATGACTGCAAAGAAGAGGGTCATCGGAACCACCAACCCCAAATAGGCCGGCACCTTGAGCCAGATCAGCTGCCAGAGAAACTCGACCGGAATTTGCCCTGCTGCCGCCTGCGCCATGACCTTGCTCACCCGCAGTGTCATCAACAGCACCAGCAGAATTGGGGTTGCCACCAACCATGCCCACAGCACCTGCAACACCAGATAGCGCTCCAGCGTGGTAAAACCTCGTTTTTTCCCTAGTGAAACTGACTCCATTCGCTAATAATATCCGTTTTACTTTTTTCACAATAGCGGAGTTTTCGGTTTATGGATTTTTCTGTCAGTAGCAGCGCCCTGGAACAGTTCAAGAGTGATTGTATCCTCTGTCCTGTCATTGAAGATCAACCTGTAACGGAATCGCTCCCTTCACTCAATGAGGCAACAGGAAAACAGATCCAGCAACTGATTGATCGTGGTGACCATCGTGGCAAGGCGGGAGAGATCCAGTGGCTGCACAATCCAACCGGCATCAAGGCCGTACGCATTCTGCTTCTGGGCATCGGGAAAAACAGATCACCCAATGATCGTGATCTGAAAAAGTCAATTACTGCTGCCACTCAGGCACTGAAGAGCAGTGGCTGCCGCAATGCAGTTCTTCCTGTCACCTCTGACACAGAACATCTTCCACGCTGGACACGGCTGGTGGTAGAGACCATTGAAGCAACAGACTACAACTATCGATTCCCCGGCAGCAGGAAGAAAAAGCCTGAACACCCCGAACTGAAAAAGATCACTTTAGCTGCCGAACGCAAACAGGCCAACACCATCAAGCAGACCATTGAACAGGCACAAGCCATCGCTGGTGGCGTTGCACTGGCACGCACATTGGGAGACCTCCCCGCCAATATCTGTACTCCGGACTATCTGGCGAAAGAGACCCGCAAGATTGGTCGTGGTCAGAAGAACCTCTCTGTCAAGGTACTCAACGAGAAAGAGATGGAGAAGCTGGGGATGAACGCCCTGCTCTCGGTCGCCCGTGGCAGTGAACAGCCCGCCAAGTTGATCATCGCCGAGTACAAAGGGGCCGCCAAAAGCCAGAAGCCGGTGGTACTGGTTGGCAAGGGGGTCACCTTTGACTCCGGAGGCATCTCCCTCAAGCCGGGAGCACGCATGGATGAGATGCGCTTCGACATGTGTGGTGCTGCCTCGGTGATCGGTACGCTGCAAGCGGTACGCGATCTGCAACTACCGATCAACCTGGTAGCACTGGTGCCTGCCACCGAAAATCTCCCCAGTGGCCGTGCCACCAAACCGGGCGATGTAGTCAAGAGCCTCTCCGGTCAGACCATCGAGATCCTCAACACCGATGCCGAGGGGCGGCTGATCCTCTGCGACACCCTCACCTATGCCGAGCGCTTCAAGCCGGAGGAGATCATCGACATCGCCACCCTGACGGGCGCCTGTGTGGTTGCTCTGGGCAAGCATGCCGCTGGACTGTTAAGCAACAATGACCAGCTCGCAAACAATCTGCTGCAGGCAGGAGAAGAGAGTGCCGATCGCTGCTGGCGTCTGCCCCTGTGGGACGAATACCAACCTCAACTTGACTCCAACTTTGCCGATATGGGCAATATTGGTGGTCCCGAAGCGGGCACCATCACAGCTGGCTGCTTTCTTTCACGCTTTGCAGAAAATCAAAGATGGGCACACCTTGATATCGCCGGTGCTGCCTGGAATCAGGGCAAGGAGAAGGGGGCCACCGGTCGTCCGGTATCCCTGCTGGTGCAACACCTGATCAACAAGTGTAAATAACCCCCGATGACCCGCATCGATTTCTATGTGACCGATGAAACTGAGCCAGATAGCGCAATGCGTATCGCCTGCCGCATCGCCGAGAAGGCATACCGACAGCGGCTTCCGACCCATATCCACACAGCCTCTGCTGAACAAGCCACAACGGTAGAACAACTGCTGTGGAATTTTCGCCCTGAGAGCTTTATCCCCCACGAGTTGAGTGATGGCATGCCTGACCCAGTGCTCAAGGGACTGCAATTTCCTCCGATCACCATCGGCAGCGAGGAGCCCCAGCACCACGAGATCGAGGTGGTGATCAATCTGGCCGACAAGGTGCCGCTCTTCTTCAGCCGCCATAATCGACTGGCCGAGATCATTGATGGCAATGGCAAGGTGGCTGGACGCGAGCGCTATAAATTCTACAAAGATCGAGGCTATGAACTGAATACGCATAAGCTCTGAATGGTAGAATACCCTGCTATTTTTCACTCAATTTCTAAACCAACATCACATGGAAAAGCGATACGACCCCCACGCCATTGAGCAGCACTGGTACGAGACATGGGAAGAGCAGGGCCACTTTGCCCCCAGCGGTGAGGGCAATCCCTACTGCATCATGATTCCACCTCCCAATGTGACCGGCACCCTGCACATGGGCCACGCCTTCCAGGACACCTTGATGGATACCCTCACCCGCTACCACCGGATGAAAGGGCACAACACCCTGTGGCAGGCAGGCACTGACCATGCAGGCATTGCCACCCAGATGGTGGTGGAGCGTCAACTCAACGCCGACGGCAAGACTCGCCACGATCTAGGGCGTGAAGCCTTTATCGACAAGGTGTGGGAGTGGAAGGCCCACTCCGGCGGCACCATCACCCGGCAGCTACGCCGTATGGGCTCCTCCCTGGACTGGAGTCGTGAGCGCTTCACCATGGATGAGGGACTCTCCGATGCAGTCCATGAAGTCTTTGTACGCCTCTATGATGAGGGGTTGATCTACCGTGGCAAACGGTTGGTCAACTGGGATCCGGTATTGCACACCGCTGTCTCCGATCTGGAGGTGATCTCCGAGGAAGAGAATGGGCACATGTGGTACCTCCACTACCCCATTGCCGGTGAGAACGATGAAGCCACCGAAGAGTACCTCACTGTCGCCACCACCCGTCCCGAGACCATGCTCGGTGATACGGCAGTGGCAATCCACCCGGAACACCCGACACTGGCACATCTGATCGGCAAACAGATTGCACTGCCTCTGTGTGATCGCACCATCCCCATTGTTGGTGATGAGCATGCTGACCCCGAAAAAGGAACCGGCTGCGTCAAGATCACACCGGCACACGACTTCAACGATAACGAGGTAGGCAAGCGCCACGATCTACCACTGATCAACGTCTTCACCATCGATGCCAAGATCAATGAGGAGATGCCAGAGAAATATCGTGGCATGGATCGCTATGAAGCACGTAAAGTGATTGTGGCTGACCTCGACGCACTCGGCCTGCTGGAGAAGATCGAACCCCACAAACTGATGGTCCCACGTGGTGACCGCTCCGGCACCGTGATTGAGCCCTTCCTGACCGATCAGTGGTTCGTCAAGGCGGGACCACTGGCAGAACCCGCCATCGACGTGGTCAAAACCGGAAAGATCAAATTCGTTCCACAGAATTGGGAGAAGACCTATTTCGAGTGGATGAACAACATCGAGGATTGGTGCATCAGCCGACAGATCTGGTGGGGCCACCGTATCCCTGCCTGGTATGACAACGAAGGCAATATCTACGTCGCCAACGATGAGGCGGCGGCACGCACGAAGTACAACCTGACCGATGATATTGAACTGCATCAGGATGAGGATGTGCTCGACACCTGGTTCTCCTCCGCACTCTGGCCCTTCTCCACCTTGGGCTGGCCAGAGAAAACACCGGAGTTGAAGACCTTCTATCCTACCAGCGTACTGATTACCGGCTTCGACATCATCTTCTTCTGGGTTGCCCGCATGATCATGATGGGGCTGAAGTTCATGGATGATGTCCCCTTCAAGGAGATCTACATCCATGGACTGGTGCGTGACTCTCACGGCCAAAAGATGTCAAAGTCGAAGGGCAATGTACTCGATCCGATCGATCTGATCGATGGCATCGACCTGGAAGATCTGGTGACCAAGCGCGCTACCGGACTGATGCAACCCAAGATGCGCGAGAAGATCGAGAAGCAGACCCGCAAGGACTTCCCTGAAGGGATCCCCTCCTACGGTACTGATGCACTGCGCTTCACCTTTGCTGCACTCGCCTCGACCGGACGTGATATCAATTTCGATTTAGGTCGTACCGAAGGCTACCGCAATTTCTGCAACAAGATCTGGAATGCGGCCCGCTATGTGTTGATGAACACCGAAGGGAAAGATTGTGGACAAGACGGCGGTGAATTTATCTTCTCCACTGCGGATCGCTGGATCATCAGCCGCCTGCAGGAGACTGAAGCCGAGGTGGATCGAGCCTTCAAGGAGTACCGCATGGATCGCGCCGCAAATGCCATCTATGAGTTCACCTGGAACGAATACTGCGACTGGTACCTTGAGCTCTCCAAGCCGGTACTGAACAGCGATGAGAGCAGCGAGGCAGCACTACGCGGCACACGTCGCACACTGGTACGAGTACTGGAAACGCTGCTACGTCTCACCCACCCGATCATGCCTTTCTTGACCGAAGAGATCTGGCAGAAGATCGCTCCACTGGCAGGCAAGGAGATTGAGGGATACCAAAGCGTCATGCTGGAACCGTTCCCCATTTCCGACCAGCACAAGTTCGACACAACTGCCACACAGGAGATGGAGTGGGTCAAATCCTTTATCCTCGGTATCCGCAGCATTCGTGGTGAGATGGATATCGCTCCCGGCAAGCCTCTCGCCATTCTGGTACAAAATGCCTCGGAAGCGGATCAACACCGTCTGCAGGAGCATCGCGCCACCCTCAACACGCTGGCCCGTCTGGAATCGATTGAGGTACTGGATGAGGATGCCGAGGCACCGGAGTCTGCAACCGCTCTGGTCGACAGCATGAAGATCCTGATCCCGATGGCGGGGCTGATCGACAAGGAGGCTGAGCTGCAACGCCTCGACAAGGAGATCGGCAAGGTCGAAGGGGAGATCAAACGACTACAAGGAAAACTCAACAATGCCAACTTTGTCGAACGCGCACCTGAAGCAGTGGTTGCCAAGGAACGTGAGAAGCTGGAGGAGGCACAGACCCGCCAGCAGCAGTTGAGTGAACAGAAAGAGAAAATTGCCGCACTGTGAAACAATTGATTTTACTGCTGACCACACTACTGCTGCTCCCTTCACTGGTAGCTGCAGCAGAACGTTTCGTTTCTGGCATTCCAATTCCACTACGAGCTGAGCCAGACTCTGCCAACCGTAAAATCCTGCAGTTGCTTCCAGTCGGAGAGCAAGTCAAGCTGGGCAAAGAGAAGAAAAACGGCTTCTCCCAGGTCACTACGCAATCCGGCATCAGTGGCTGGATCCCTACCCGCTACCTCACCGAAAAATCACCCATTGCTGGTGGCAAGGGCGGAGCGCAAAAGCAGGTGCAGTATGAGTTGGAGATCAATCGACTGAAAAGCACCATCAGCAGCATGCAGCAGGAGAAGCAGATCATTGAGGCGGAGACCCAAAAGCTGAAAGAGAATATTCACCGCGCCAATCTGGAAGTCGATACCATTCGCGACGTCAGCTCCAGCGCATTGGAGCTGGAGCAGCAGAATGAGCAACTCCGTAACCAACTACGTAGTCAGCAACGCGAACTGGAACTGTTACAACAGGAGAATGCCGCACTGCAGGATCGCAAGGGACGTAATGCCTTCATGGTTGGTGCGCTGGTGGTGCTGTTCTCACTATTCAGTGGCTTCTTTCTGGCACGACTACGAAGCGGTGGAAACCGCAGCAGCAACCGGATTTAGCCGCAAGCCGCAAGCCGCAAGCCGCAAGCCGCAAGCCGCAAGCAAAATAATAGCGCTTGTAGCTTGTAGCTTGTAGCTTGTAGCTTGTAGCTTGTAGCTATTTTAGCTGATCCACATCCCTTACCGCGCCACGTGCGGCACTGGTGGTCATCGCTGCATAGGCACGTAGTGCGGCAGAGACCTGACGATCCCGATTAAGCGGCTTCCACGCCTTATCTCCCTTTGCCTCCATCACCTGACGACGAACGGCCAGCTCCTCATCTGAGAGCGCCACCTTGATGCTACGGTTGGGGATGCTGATCTCAATGGTATCGCCCTCCTCCAGCAACCCTATCGCTCCCCCCTCTGCCGCCTCTGGTGAGGCGTGGCCAATCGACAACCCTGAGGTACCACCAGAGAAGCGGCCATCCGTCAGCAACGCACACGCCTTGCCCAGCCCCTTCGACTTGAGATAACTGGTGGGATAGAGCATCTCCTGCATACCGGGACCTCCACGTGGCCCCTCGTAGCGGATGATCACCACATCCCCCGCATTGATCTTGTCATTGAGGATCGCATCAACCGCATCGTCCTGACTCTCGAATATCCGAGCCGGACCACTGAAGTCGAGAATCGACTCATCCACACCCGCTGTCTTGACGATACAACCATCCTCGGCGATGTTGCCATAGAGCACCGCCAACCCACCATCCTGACTGTAGGCGTGGGCACCATCACGGATACAGCCCTCATGGCGATCCCGATCCAGCTCGGCAAAGCGCTTCTCCTGACTGAAGGCCTGCTGAGTCGGCACATTGCCCGGCCCCGCCTTGTAGAACTGCTCCACCTTCTCATTCTGGGTATGGAAGATGTCCCACTGATTAAGCGCTTCACCCAAGGTCTTGGCATGAACAGTACCCTGCAGCGGATGCACCAGCCCCTGACGCTCCAGCTCACCCAGAATGGCCATCACACCACCGGCACGATGGACATCTTCCATGTGGTAATCGGGCGTGGATGGAGCCACCTTGCAGAGGTGTGGTACCTTGCGCGACATCCGATCCATATCCTCCATGGTGAAGTTGACGCCGCCCTCCTCGGCCGCTGCCAACAGATGCAGTACCGTATTGGTAGATCCACCCATGGCGATATCGAGTGCCATCGCATTCTCGAACGACTTGAAGGTGGCGATGGAACGCGGCAGTACAGCGTCATCATCCTGCTCATAGTAGCGCTTGGCGAGATCGACAATGGTGCGCCCTGCAGTGAGGAAGAGTTCTTTACGATCCGCATGGGTCGCCAACAGTGAGCCATTACCGGGCAACGCCAACCCCAGCGCTTCGGTCAGACAGTTCATCGAGTTGGCGGTAAACATACCAGAGCAGGAGCCACAGGTGGGACAGGCAGAGCGCTCCATCTCCATCACATCCTCATCGGAGACACTGTCATCTGCCGCAGAGACCATCGCATCCACCAGATCAAGATGTACCTCTTTACCTTGAATATGGGTCTTGCCCGACTCCATCGGCCCACCGGAGACGAAGATGGCGGGGATATTGAGGCGCAGTGCCGCATTGAGCATTCCCGGTGTGATCTTGTCGCAGTTGGAGATACAGACCATCGCATCGGCACAGTGGGCGTTGACCATGTACTCGACCGAATCAGCGATGATCTCGCGTGAGGGCAGACTGTAGAGCATGCCGCCATGGCCCATCGCAATCCCGTCATCGACGGCAATGGTGTTCATCTCCTTGGCCACACCACCCGCCTTCTCGATCTCACGCGCAACCAGCTGCCCCATATCCTTCAGATGGACATGACCCGGTACAAACTGGGTGAAGGAGTTGACCACCGCAATGATTGGTTTGTCGAAGTCCTCATTTTTCATTCCGGTGGCGCGCCACAAGGAGCGTGCTCCCGCCATGTTTCTGCCGTGGGTGGTGGTTCTGGAACGATATTCAGGCATCGCGTAAGGCTCCTGTCATTGTCTGGTAAAATGGGGATCAATCGAAACGGAAAGTATACCTCCCTACCCTAGCGATGGCACCACCAATCAATCCCCCCACCAGCGTTCTACCCAATGTCGGGCTCTTGCGCCGTCTGGCAGCAATGTTTTATGACAGCCTGCTGCTACTGGCACTGCTACTCTGTGCCGCCGCCGTTGGCACCATCTTTACCGATGGCGAGGCGACCGACCCCGGCAACCCGTTGATGACTACCTGGCTCTTCTTCGTCAGCTTCTTCTACTTCGCCTGGCCCTGGATGAACACCGGTCAAACCTTGGGAATGAAGACCTGGCGCATCCGTCTGGAACGGATTGATGGCAAACCGCTGACCCTGTGGCATGTGCTGTTGCGTTTTATCAGCGCCATCCCCTCTGTCTTCGTAGGTGGACTGGGGCTGCTCTACATGCTACTGGATGACGATAACCTGGCCTTGCATGACAAATTCTCCGAGACCCGCATGGTCGACATCAAATCATTGAAGTCGTGAACACACTCCCAGGTGACGCACGCAGACTGGTTGCACTCGGTGCACTCAACGCGCTGTTGGCGGTGGCACTGGGGGCATTTGGAGCCCACGGACTACAAGAAGTGCTTTCCCCCAAAGCGCTACAGACCTGGCACACTGCCGTCGACTACCACGGCTTCCATGCACTGGGGCTGATCCTGGTCGGCATCCTCACTACAACCACCCCACAGGCAACCCGTGCAGGCTGGTGGCTGCTGGCCGGCATCCTGCTCTTCAGTGGCAGCCTCTACCTATTGGCACTCAGCGAGATCAAAACAGTGGGAATGGTTACCCCACTTGGCGGCCTCTGTTTTCTAGTAGGCTGGGGAGTATTGGCATGGACAATTTGGAGAAACGATGAAGATCTGGGTTGATGCCGATGCCTGTCCGGTAGTGATCAAGGAGATTCTATTCCGTGCTGCTGAGCGCACAAAGATCCCGGTCACACTGGTAGCCAACCAATTTATTCGCGTGCCCCGTTCTCCGTACATCTCCTCTCTGCAGGTCTCCTCCGGCTTTGATGTGGCCGACAACGAGATTGTGAAACGGTTGGAAGCGGGTGATCTGGTAGTCACCGCCGATATTCCACTGGCTGCCGATGCCATTGAGAAAGGGGGGCAGGCGATCAGCCCACGTGGTGAGCACTATACTATCAGCAACATCAAGGCTCGGCTCAGCATGCGCGACTTCATGGACACCTTGAGAGCCAGTGGCGTCGATACCGGTGGCCCTGCAGCACTCAATCAGAATGATCGTCAAACCTTTGCCAACCTGCTCGACAAGTTGATCAGCCGCTACCTGTCCCGCAAAGCGTAGCAACAGCACTACAGCAGGTGCACAGGAAATTTCTTCCCCTTGATTTTCCCCCGCTTCAAGCGACTACAGGCACGTTCTGCCTGCACTCTGGCGATCGCCACATAGCTATGCCGCTCAACCACATCAATCTTCCCCACTGCCTTGCCATTGATCCCTGCATCACCGGTCAATGCCCCTAACAGATCTCCCGCTCGCACCTTATCCCGCTTGCCGCCACCCACCACCAGTGTACGCATCTCTGCCTGTAGTACATCAGTCTCTGTTGCAGACAGCTGACTCAGCAACTCAAACCGTCTCATACCATTCTGATAGGCCTCAGCAGCCACTGCCTCACGCCCGGCAACCAAGGTCACTGCAACACCACGCTCACCTGCCCGACCGGTACGACCAATCCGGTGGGTGTAGATGGTCTCGTCCTGCGGTAGATCATAATTAACCACCATACTCAGCTGCTTGATATCCAGCCCGCGCGCTGCCACATCCGTTGCCACCAGCACGGCACAGCTGCCATTGGCAAACTGGACCAGCACATCACTACGCTGCTGCTGATCCAGATCACCATGAATCGCCAGCACATCCACCCGCTGCTGTAGCGCCTTGGCCACTTCACGTGCACGCTGTTTGGTATTACAGAACAGCATCACATTGTCTGGCCGAAAATGGGAGAGCAGCTGCAGTACAGCCTGCGGCTTCTCCTCTGGTGGCATTTCATAGAAATACTCCTCTATGGCAGACTCCACTGTTTGCTGTTCTGCTTCGATACGCACAGCATTACGCTGTACTGCGCCACTCAGTGCAGAAATTTCATCTGGATAGGTTGCCGAGAAGAGTAGTGTCTGGCGCTGTTTCGGTGCATAACGGATGATCTGCTCAATCTCTTCGATAAAGCCCATATCCAGCATTCGATCCGCCTCATCCAATACCAACATCTGCAGCAATTTGAGTGAAAGAGAACCCTTCTGCAGATGTTTCAACAACCGCCCCGGTGTACCAACGACAACATGTGCGCCATGACGCAGTGAATCGAGTTGCGCTGCAAAGGGTCGGCCACCGGTCAAGGTGAGCACCTTGGTATTCTCCTGCATCCGTGCCAGACGGCGCAGCTCCTGCGCCACCTGATCTGCCAGTTCACGGGTGGGGCAAAGCACCAATGCCTGCACTTGAAACTGTTTGAGCTGCAGTTGCTGCAGCACACCCAATCCAAACGCGGCAGTTTTTCCACTCCCTGTTCTGGCACGAGCAACCACATCACGCCCCTGCAGGATCTGCGGCAAGCTCGCAGACTGTATTGGAGTCATCTCTGCCATGCCCAACTCTCGCAAATTATGCAGTAGAGGTGGAGAGAGAGGTAAGGTCGAGAAATCAGTTTCAGCCATAAAGCGTTCCGGTCAATCTGTACAAGCGGTGGATGCTACAGCAGTCCACCGGTTTTTGTGTACAATGGAGAGACCATTCAAACAATAAGGATGTTCACAATGGCAAAAGTACATGAGGTGATGACCTCTTCTCCACTGATGATCCAGGCCGATGCCTCGCTCTATGATGCACGACGCGTCATGCATGAGAACCACGTCCGCCACCTTCCCGTTTGCAACGAGAAGGGAGAACTGGTCGGCCTATTTACCCAACGCGACTTGCTCGCCTGCACGGTGTCGGTACTGGCCGAAGTAGATCAACAGGCACAAAATGAGCTGGAACA
Organism: uncultured Piscirickettsiaceae bacterium; assembly: GCA_964416755.1. Lineage (GTDB taxonomy): Bacteria > Pseudomonadota > Gammaproteobacteria > Thiopontia. The sequence goes on from CAYQFH010000003.1 coordinate 19,903, forward strand.
GGGAATCCCGATTCGAGAGGTGATGACTACCGATATCGCCTGCGTACAGCAGTACTCCAACGTGATTGAGGCGGCAGACTACTTCCTCGAACACAACCACAGCTGCCTGCCGGTACTGGAGGGCGATGAGCTGGTCGGCATTCTGACCGAGGTCGACTTTATCAAGTTGAGCAAACGGTTACTGGATCAATAACCCCATCCTCCACACTACTAAAAAGCCCCGCTACTGCGGGGCTTTTGCTATCAGTCCAGTACGTGTGAGACCAGTCCGTCGGCCAGCTTCGGCTCGAACCAGGTCGACTTCGGCGGCATCACCTCGTTGGCATCGGCCACATCCATCAGCGCCTCCATCGTGGTGGGATAGAGACTAAAGGCGACCGCCATTTCACCGGAGTCCACACGCTTCTCCAGCTCACCCAGACCGCGCATTCCACCAACAAAGTCGATGCGGTCATCACGGCGCGGATCACTGATCCCCAGCAGTGGCTCAATCAAGTTGCCATGAAGCAGGCTGACATCCAGCGAGCCGACCGGATCACTCCCTGGAATCAGCTCCTCATGGATATCGAGACGGTACCAACGCCCATCCACATACATGCCAAACTGGGTCGGCTTCTCCGGGCGCACCGCTTCACTACTGAGATTGAGATCAAACGAGGCTGCAGCCTGTGCAATCAGATCATCGGCAGAGAGTCCATTGAGGTCACGCACCACGCGGTTGTAGTCGAGAATCTTCATCTCGTCATGGGCAAAGGCAACCGAGAGGAAGTACTGCGCACTCTCATTGCTGTTCTCCTTCGCCACCCGTGAACCCGATGCGGAACGATGGTGACCATCGGCAATATAGAGCGCATCCATCGCATCGAAGATCTGATTCAGCTGTTCGATCTTCGCATCATCCTCCAGCACCCAGAGGGTATGGCCAATTCCATCGTCTGCCGTCAGATCATAGACCGGCTCGCCTGCAGCCGCCTCATCGATGATCGCCTTGACCTTACTGTTGGCACGATAGGTCAACAGCACCGGGCCAGTCTGTGCATTGAGTGCAGTGATTTGGTGCACCCGGTCATCCTCTTTCACCGGGCGAGTAAACTCATGCTTGCGTACCCGATTGATGTCATAGGCCACCACCGAGGCACCAAACACCAGCCCAGTCTGCACATGATCCTCCCACTTCAGGCGGTAAACGTAGTAGCAAGGCTTCTCCTCACGCATCAGTACCCCGTCATCAATCAGGCGCTGCAGGTTCTCTGCCCCCTTACTGTATACCGAAGGGTCATACGGATCAGTCCCCTCCGGCAGATCAATCTCCGGTTTGGAGATGTGAAGAAAGCTGTTGGGACGCCCCTCGGCACGCACCCGCGCCTCTGCGGTATTGAGTACATCATAGGGCGGGGCAACCACCTCCTCGGCGCGCTCTGGGGTGGGACGGAGACCTCGAATCGGAGTAACTAACATGACAGATCCTCTACTGACTGTGCATTGAAAACAGGGAAAATTTAGTGGCAGAACTATACCACTACCGTGGACTTCAAATCACTGCCGGAAAAGTTGAACAAGCGATTGAACGATTGCCGGTTATAGCGCTTCATCCTCTCCTGGAGCAGCTGGTTCGGTCTCTTCAACTGGGCGTTTGGTACGCGTTGCAGGCTTGGCCAGAATCTCCAGATAGAATGACTCCAACCCGCTCTCCTCTGCGCGGTTGATGCACTGGTCAATCTCGGCCACATGGATCACCTCAGCCGCCTCCTGTGTTACCCCGTATCGGCAATCAAAGTCCCAGAAGTCTGCACCGGTCGGCAATGCCTTTTTTCGCTCACGCTTGAGGTACTTCCTCACCTCATGTTTTACCCCCTCTACCAGGCGAGGGCGTTTGATCTTGGGATGGGTCAGTTGGAATGTCTTTCTCATGATGATTCAATTCGTGTAGATAATGGTTGGAGCTGTGAACAGCTACGATTGAGGAGAGCGTGCAGTTGCCGGTTTTCTACGCCTTCTGCGACGCTTCTTTTTCGGGGCATCCGTAGCAGCCTCACTGGAGCGATTCCCCTCCTGCTTGCCTGCACCACTGCGAGATGGCTTTTTTCGACCCCCTCCACGCTTGCTCTGCCCCTGCTTCCCTTTCTGGATGGGCTCCGGCTCAATCGACTCATCCACCTCAAAGCCATCAATACGCTGCTTGGGAATCTCGCGCTTCAGCAGCTTCTCGATATCTCGGAGCAGCCCCAACTCATCGACACAGACCAGTGATGCCGCCTCCCCCTCATTACCAGCACGCCCGGTTCTGCCGATACGGTGGACATAATCCTCCGGTACATTGGGCAGCTCATAGTTGACCACATGGGGAAGCTGATCAATATCCAATCCACGCGCAGCAATATCGGTCGCTACCAACACCCGCACATGGCCTGCCTTGAACCCTGATAACGCACGGGTACGCGCCCCCTGGCTCTTGTTGCCATGAATGGCTGCTGCCGTGAGACCGTCCTTCTCCAGCTGCTGTGCAAGGCGGTTGGCGCCATGTTTGGTACGGGTAAAGACCAGCACCTGCTGCCAGTTATTGGAGCCGATCATCGACGACAGCAGCTCCCGTTTGCGCTTCTTGTCGACCGGGTAGACCACCTGATCCACCGTCTCTGCAGCGGTATTGCGCCGCGCGACTTCAATCAGTGCCGGATCATTCAGCAGACCATTGGCCAGCTCCTTGATCTTTTTGGAGTAGGTGGCCGAGAAGAGCAGATTCTGACGCTCCTTCGGCAACAGCTTGAGCACCCGCTTGATATCATGGATGAACCCCATGTCCAACATGCGATCCGCCTCATCCAGCACCAACAGCTCCACATGAGAGAGATCGACCGTCTTCTGATTGGCATGATCCAGCAGACGGCCCGGTGTTGCCACCAGAATATCCACTCCACGACGCAGCTTATCGATCTGCGGGTTGATCTTGACCCCACCAAAAATCACCGCAGACTTCAGTGGCAAGTAACGCCCGTACTGCACTACGCTTTCTCCCACCTGTGCGGCCAGCTCACGGGTTGGTGTCAACACCAACGCCCGTACCGCACGATGACCCTTGCCCTGTGCATGGTGGTGCAACAGCTCCAGCATCGGCAAAGTAAAGCCAGCGGTCTTGCCAGTACCGGTCTGTGCCCCTGCAAGAATATCCTGCCCCTGCAGAATGGTCGGGATCGCCTGCTGCTGAATGGGGGTTGGCTGATCATAGCCCTGCTTGGCAAGCGCACGCAGGATTTCGGGCGAGAGGCCCAGTTGTTCAAAGGACATGAGTGTTCGTTTGTGTTCAGGAGAAGATCAAACTGTAAAAAACAGTCGATTGATCTTTGCCATCAGAGAAAGGTTGAAAGAGGCGGCATCATACCGGAAAAACCGCAACTACACCGGTTCTTCTTACAGCTTCCGCCATCAAGAGATCTATTCACTCTCATCGGACAGCAATGGCTCAACACCCAATAACGGATATTTTTTATGAAAAATGTCCGTTAAAAATGTAATATTGTCCGATATGGGAAAACCTGCAACACAACAGATCGTACAGACTGCACTGCAACGCAGCCAAATACCAGTAAGCACTGCCACGCTGATGGAAGCTGTCGAGGGAGCAATCACGGATCGTACACTACGCCGCTGGCTGGCACAGTGGGTTGAAGAGGGATTGGTAGAGAGAACCGGCGAAAAACGAGGTAGCCGCTACCAATGGATTGAATCCACCCCAGTCAATCAGTTCCAGTTCCTCAGCGCTGTACCAGAACATCGACGTAGTGCGGTGATCTCACAGATTCGTGACCTCTGGACACACACTTCAACCTCAATTGAGGGCAACACCCTGACGCTGGGGGACACCTTCAACATTCTGGAGTACGGACTGACCATCTCCGGAAAACCGCTGAAAGAGCACCAGGAGATCATCGGCCACGCCAAGGCGATTGATCAGATCTATGCACTGGTCACATCCCACCAGCCTGTCACCAGAGAAGAGCTGTTCGAACTGCACAAGAGCGTACAGACTGAACGGGTGATGGACATCCACAAACCGATGGGCGGATGGAAAGTGGAACCCAATGGCTGCAACGCCGTAGATGCAGCGGACCGCCCAACCTATATCGAATATGCAGCCCCCGTCCATGTGGATGCATTGATGGAGGAATTCCTGCAAACACTCAACCAGCAATTCACCGAAGCACTTTCAATCGAGCAAGCGGTTGAGGTTTATGCCCAACTACACATCGGCTTTGTCCACATCCATCCATTCTGGGATGGCAATGGTCGACTGGCCCGACTGGTCGCCAATATCCCACTGCTGAAGGCTGGGCTTCCACCGTTGGTCATTGATGAGACCCGACGAGCGGAATACATTCGAAGCCTTTCAAGCTATCAGATTGAGACAGGGCGACTCACACCAGAAACCGGGGTTTGGCCTGCTATTGCCAGCTATGAACCGTTTATTCAGTTATGTACGGACTGTTACAGAATGACCTATAAGATCGTTGAGCAGGCGAGTGGTTAATCCTGTTTTTCCTCATATACAGTAAAGAACTGACCCTTAGCCCGCTGCGCAGTTACATTATTGACATGATAGCACCATTTGATATCATAAAGACATGAACAGCAAGCACAGAAAAACGCTTGAGGCCATTTTCACCAATCCACTCAATGGCAATTTGGAATGGCGAAAAATCGAGGCACTGTTTTTGGCACTTGGTGCAACACGTACTGAACGTGCAGGCTCTGCTGTCAGCTTTATCCTGAACGGAAAGCGGATCGACTTCCACCGCCCCCATCCAGGAAAAGAAGCTTTGAAATATCGAGTTTCAGCAACACGTGAATTTTTGGAAAGCGTAGGGATAACACCATGAATAGGATGAAAAGATACAGAGGCTATACTGCAGGCATCGAATTCGACGAAGAAGATCGAATCTTTACCGGTCGTCTTGCTGGGATCGAGGATATTGTTGTCTTCCACGGAACCACCGTTGATGAACTTGAAGAAGCCTTCCGTGAATCGGTTGATAGCTATCTGGAGATCAGTGAGCGTACTGGGAGAGCACCACAAAAACCCTATTCCGGGAACATCATGTTGCGGATCCCTGCCGAAATTCATGCTGCGGTTGCCTCCACCGCCGAGGCACAAGGAAAAAGTATCAATCAATGGGCAGCAGAAGTTTTCAAACAAGCTGCAGTCTGAGAGCCCTTCTTCTGCATAAAATGCTGAAATGTTAGGTTTGACCCCAAGGGTCATCAGTGAAAAATGTCCGTTATTGCCGCATGCATTGTCCAATATGGCAGAACTAGCTGCGCATAGACCACATACAAGACTACTGAATGAGTAAGCGGTTAACCCTATTTACTCTCAATAATGCAGAAATGTTAGAACCCCCTATTGGTTCGTGCAATGGCCGCACTATTCAAGCATAGTCTCTCCACACTCTGGACAAACCAAATTTTCGCTGAAAGAGAACTTGTGCAAGAATTTCTTTCCTTGTCGCTGACAGTTACGGCAGATCAACCATCTATTGCCCGTCTCTTGTAGAGATTCTTGACGGATTCTATCTTCCTCCTTTTTGCGCTCTCGCTCAGCTCTTGCCTCCCTGATCACCTTGAACTTCAGCTCCTTCTCTTGTCTGATCTGCTCAGCATATACTGCAGAGAGACGCTTTCTCTCTTCTCGAATGCGCTCATTGATTGAGACAAGCTTTTTCTGAAGTATTGAGCGAACCAGTTCCTTCGCCTCTTCATAACCTGGGCTATATAGCCACTTCTTGTTTTTGAGATCACCAACAACCAGCTCCCTCAATTTCTCTTTCGTAATGTCATAACTAACAGATGAAAGATCAATCTCAACAGTCGGAATCCCCTTCTCTTCAATCTTCCTATGCTTCTCCTGATCTACTTTGTGAGTAACATAAACCTCAATCATGATCGGAGCACCACTTTGGCCATAGACGAGAACATCGGGTCGTATATCATCGAACCAATACTCGACTTCTACTTTAGAGAACCTCCTGGTCCCCTTTGCTTCAACACACTCGCGTTCATAGTGCACTCTATCTTTGAGGTCCTTCTCTGATGCAACAGCATCAAATTCTGGTAATCGAATATACCCTTCCTCCTCCAGGATCTGCTTTGCCATCTTGTGAATTGAAGTCTCAAAAGCTCTAGTGCAACTCTCCTGCTCATCAGATGATGAGTGTGCAAAGTGATGAATATTGACCTCACCTTTACGAGCAATTAGCGGAGCTTTGCACTCTGGACAGATACAGCCGCAGGCGAGCCCGGACTTCACCTGACTGATTGAGACAAGTTCTTCACCTTTTAGAGCAAACGGTATTCTTACTGGTGCAGTCATTGAGCTACGAACGGGATCAGTTCTAACTTTAATACAAAACCAGCTCCGTTAAAATTGATCATAATGCCCACCAATCGCATAGATATAGATGGATTGCTCATCGAATCTGTAGACCACTCGATCCTTCTGACTCAATCTCCGAGACCACAGCCCCGAAAGGTTATGTTTCAGCGGCTCCGGCTTGCCGATCCCGACGGCAGGGTCATTTCGCAACATCTCCTGCAGGATCTTGCAGAGTGCTGCGTGCAATCTCTTATCTTTTTTTCTGAGTGCTTCGTAGGCAGACCATGTACTTCCCTCAAACACCAATGATCTCATCCAACTCTCCAGCATTGGGTCGATAGCCTTGCTGATTAGTGTGTGTAGCGGATGACTCAGCAATCTGTCTCATCAACTCACTACTCTGCAAAACATAAAGCGTCTCTTGCTCTCTCTCCCAATCCTCAGCACTGAGGACAACAAAATCTTCCCCGTTGCGCCGGGTAACCCGAACAGGAGAATGCTCACTAATCGATTGCTCCACATAGTTTTTCAGATTATCTCGAAACCGGTTCACGCTTACACTTTCCATTTCAACCTCTCAAACAATAACGTACGGTATTTCCGTACATTATATAAAGGAGACGCAAGAAAACAAGAGTCAATTTGTTACAGAATGTTGCAAACAAAAAGGAGAAGCAAACAGCTTCTTAGCTGCTCACTTCTCCCTTTATCAAGATATTATGAATGTCTACCCCCACCCCAGCCCTCCCCCTACAAGGGGGAGGGTGGGTATGTGGTCTATTTCAGCTTGTCACGCAAGATTTGGTTGACCTGTCCAGGATTGGCCTGCCCTTTCGAGACTTTCATCACCTGACCGACAAAGAAGCCCAACAGCTGCTCCTTGCCCGCCTTGTACTGCTCGACCTGTGCCGGGTTATTGGCAATCACTTCGTCGATCATGCCTTCAATCGCGCCAGTGTCAGTGATCTGCTTCAGCCCCTTCTTCTCGATCACCGCATCAGCATCACCCTCACCGTTCCACATCGCCTCGAAGACCTGCTTGGCGATCTTGCCGGAGATGGTGTTATCGGAGATGCGTTTGATCATTCCACCCAACATCTCGGCAGTGACCGGAGAGTCAGCCAGCTCGGTGCCATCCTTGTTGAGGGCAGCAGAAAGCTCACCCATCACCCAGTTGGCTGCAAGCTTGTTCTCACCACCGGCTGCCTCGGCCACGGCTTCGAAATAGGCTGCCAGCTCACGGCTGCCGGTCAGTACCCCGGCATCGTAGGCGCTGAGTCCCAGATGGGTGATGAAGCGGTGCTTCTTCTCATTGGGTAGTTCAGGCAGCTCCTTGCGCACCTCTTCAATGTACTCCTCATCCAGCACCAGGGGCAACAGATCCGGACAGGGGAAGTAACGGTAGTCGTTGGCCTCCTCCTTGGAACGCATGGAGCGGGTTTCGCCCTTGTCCACGTCATAGAGACGGGTCTCTTGCACCACCTCACCCCCCTCTTCGAGGATATCCATCTGACGCTCGAACTCGAAGGCGATCGCCTTCTCCATGAAACGGAAGGAGTTGAGGTTCTTGATCTCAGCACGGATGCCGAACTCTTCCTGACCTTGCGGACGCAGTGAGATATTGACGTCCATGCGGAAGGAGCCCTCCTGCATGTTGCCGTCACAGATCTCCAGATACTGCACCAGCGAATGGATCTTCTTGGCATAGGCCACTGCCTCTGCTGAAGAGCGGATATCCGGCTCGGAGACAATCTCCAGCAGCGGGGTACCAGCACGGTTGAGGTCGATACCACTCATGCCGTGGTAGTCCTCATGCAGAGATTTACCGGCATCCTCCTCCAGATGGGCGCGGGTAACACCGATCATCTTGGTGGAGCCATCCGGCAGGTCAATCTCGATCTGCCCTTCACCCACAATCGGCAGTTCAAACTGACTGATCTGGTAGCCCTTGGGCAGATCGGGGTAGAAGTAGTTCTTGCGTGCGAAGACGGAGGTGTGTGCCACCTCGGCATCAATCGCCAAACCAAACTTGGTTGCCATCCGCACCGCGCCCTTGTTCAACACTGGCAGCACTCCGGGCAGACCCAAATCGATCGCACACGCCTGCGTATTGGGCTCTGCACCAAATGCCGTCGAGGCTGGAGAGAAGATCTTTGTCTTTGTTGCGAGCTGAGCGTGAATCTCCAGCCCGATTACCATTTCCCATTCCATTACTTTACCTCCCCTTCTGCATAAGCGGGCAGTGCACGGTGCCAATCGGTCGCCAACTGATACTGATGCGCCATATTGAGCAGCTTGGCCTCACTGAAGTGGTTGCCAATCAGCTGCAGACCCACCGGCATATCATCGCTGAAGCCAGCCGGGATCGACATTCCCGGTAGTCCGGCAAGGTTGACCGCAATGGTGTAGATATCAGAGAGGTACATTGAGACCGGATCATCCGCCTTCTCACCCTTGCGGAATGCGGTATTGGGGGTGACTGGTCCCATGATCACATCAACCTTCTCGAAGGCCTTCTCGAAATCCTCGCTGATCAGACGACGCAGACGCTGCGCCTTGAGGTAGTAGGCATCATAGTAGCCCGCAGAGAGGGTGTAGGCACCAATCATGATACGGCGCTTCACCTCGTCGCCGAAGCCCTCACCACGGGAGCGCTTGTAGAGATCTTCCAGATCCTTGGGATCGTCACAGCGGTGGCCGAAACGAACGCCATCATAACGGGAAAGATTGGAGGAGCACTCTGCAGGTGCAACCACATAGTAGGTAGGCACAGCCAGATTGGTGTTGGGCAGTTCAATCTCGACCACCTCGGCACCCATCTTGCGGTATTCGGCGATCGCCTCCTGCACCGCATTCTCTACCCCACCATCGAGCCCTTCACTGAAGTACTCGGAGGGGATACCGATCTTCACACCCTGCAGGGAGTCGTTGAGGCTGGCAGTGTAGTCCGGCACCTCACGGTCGATGCTGGTGGAATCCTTGGGATCAAACCCGGCCATCGCATTCATCATCAGCGCCGCATCCTCGGCACTCTGCGCCATTGGACCACCCTGATCGAGGCTGGAGGCAAAGGCGATCATGCCCCAGCGGGAGACACGGCCATAGGTCGGCTTCAGTCCAGTGATACCACATAGAGCCGCTGGCTGACGAATTGAGCCACCGGTATCGGTACCAGTCGCAATCGGGGCCAGACGCGCAGCCACTGCAGCCGCACTGCCACCCGAAGAGCCGCCCGGTACGTAATCGGTATTCCATGGGTTACCCACCGCGCCGTAGAAGCTGGTCTCGTTGGAGGAGCCCATGGCGAACTCATCCATGTTGGTCTTGCCCAGCATCACCATGCCAGCATCGTTGATCTTCTCAACCACCGTCGCATTGTAGGGGGCGATAAAGTTATCCAGCATCTTCGAACCACAGGAGGTGCGAACACCCTGGGTGCAGAAGATATCCTTGTGCGCCATCGGCAAACCAGTCAATGGGCCTGCTTCACCGGCAGCAATCCTGGCATCGGCGGCTTGCGCCTGTTGCAGTGCGGATTCACTGGTCACCGAGATAAAACTGTTGAGTTGCGGGTCGAGGGCCTCGATCCGATCCAGATAGTATTGGGTCAACTCTACGCTCGATGCCTCCTTGTTCTGCAGCATCGATGAGAGTTCTGCGAGTGTCTTCTCTTTCAT
>CAYQFH010000003.1:30046-32026 GCA_964416755.1 uncultured Piscirickettsiaceae bacterium
ATGCCTCCTTGTTCTGCAGCATCGATGAGAGTTCTGCGAGTGTCTTCTCTTTCATTCTGTTTTTGCTTGTTGCTTAATATTTTAGGCTGATCAGTAATCGTTCAGATCATTTCTGTGCAATTCAAGAGCAAGGCAGAAAATGTGAGTTTACAAGTGTAAATGACCATTTTCGAACGCCGCTATTGGGTTGCACAGGAGTGAGCTGGGCGGTTACTACTATTCGATCACTTTGGGCACGAGGAAGAGACCGGAATCGGTCTGTGGCGCATTGGATTGCAGCAGTTCGCGCTGGTTCTCCTCGGTAACCACATCCTCACGCAGACGCTGGGTCGCATCGTGTGGGTGGGCCAGTGGCTCCACTCCATCGGTATCGACTGCATTCATCTGGTCAACCAGATCGAGAATCCCCGACAGGTCTTGGGCATAGCCGGGAATGGCTGATTCGTCGATTGCCAACCGCGCAAGGTGGGCAATCTTCTCAACATCCTGTTTTTCAAGTGACATAGTGTGTTCAGATTCCGCTTTGATTTTGAACAGAGAGGACAGCAGATGCCGCCCTGAATAAAGCGCGTAAAAGTAGCACAGACCAGCGCTCCTTCGCTACAACAATAGTGACAATTCAATGCGTTCCTTGCCCTTTTAGTTGCCCCGACAGAGTACGGCTGGTAGAGTTCGACGGTTTTTGACACGACTCAATTTTCACTAAAGGAATTATGATGTTTGGACGCCTGTTCGGAATGTTCTCCAACGATCTCTCGATCGACTTGGGAACCGCTAACACACTGGTCTATGTGCGTAACCAGGGGATTATTCTTGATGAGCCCTCAGTGGTCGCCATCCGTGAAGAAGGTCGTGGCAACAAATCCATCGCAGCAGTCGGTGCCGAAGCAAAGCGGATGCTGGGTCGTACCCCAGGCAACATCGTTGCCATTCGTCCACTCAAGGATGGGGTAATCGCCGACTTCAACATCACCGAGAAGATGTTGCAGTACTTTATCCGTAAGGTGCATGAGAATCGCTTTTTCAAGCCCAGTCCCCGTGTTCTGGTCTGCGTTCCCTGTGGTGCCACTCAGGTAGAGCGCCGTGCTATTAAAGAGTCTGCAGAGGGCGCAGGTGCTCGTGAAGTCCACCTGATCGAGGAGCCGATGGCGGCAGCGATCGGTGCCGGTCTGCCGGTTGAACAACCCGGAGGCTCCATGGTGGTCGATATCGGTGGTGGTACTACCGAGGTAGCGATCATCTCACTGGCCGGTGTGGTCTACTCCGCCTCGGTACGTGTCGGTGGCGACCGTTTTGACGAGTCGATTGTCAGCTATGTGAAGCGCAACTACGGCAGCCTGATCGGTGAGGCCACTGCAGAGCGCATCAAGATGGAGATCGGCAGCGCCTTCCCCGGTGACGAGATCAACGAGATTGAGGTGCGTGGTCGCAATCTGGCCGAGGGTATTCCCCGCGCCTTCACCGTCAACAGCAACGAGATTCTGGAGTCGCTGCAAGAGCCGCTCTCCGAGATCATCCGTGCAGTACGTGATGCGCTGGAGCGCACCCCACCCGAGCTGGCTGGCGACATCTCCGAGCGCGGTATGGTGCTGACCGGTGGTGGTGCACTACTGCGTGATCTGGATCGTCTGCTGACTGAGGAGACCGGCCTGCCGGTCACCGTGGCGGAAGATCCACTCACCTGTGTTGCCCGCGGTGGCGGTCGTGCACTGGAGTTGATGGATGAGATGGGGAGTGCCTCTTTCCTGAGCGAATAACGCAAGATACCTCTAAAAATGCCCTTTTCCAGCAATTACTTCGTCAGCCCCGTACTCAAATCCTCATGTACTCGCGTGTACACTGCGGTTGGCGCAAGCGCCCGCGAGACGAAGCTGCGCACGAAGCTTTTACACAATTGCTGCAAAATGCCTATTTTTAGAGGCACTTGCTAGTTATTTCTCTTCTACGCTGTGCCTGCCAACGCTGCCTCTCGCGGTTCCA
>CAYQFH010000003.1:32126-49570 GCA_964416755.1 uncultured Piscirickettsiaceae bacterium
TGCTAGTTATTTCTCTTCTACGCTGTGCCTGCCAACGCTGCCTCTCGCGGTTCCATCTTCAAGCAGGGGGACACTCTCACCCTGAAGATGGTGGTGGTGGCACTGCTCTCTCTGGCGCTGATTGCCGTTGATCACCGCTTCCACAAGGGGCATATGTTCCGTGGCTGGATAGAGACCGCTGTCCACCCGATTCAGCAGACCATTGATCTTCCGCGCCAATTCGTGCTCTGGATTGCTGAAGGGGTACAGTCTCGTCAATTACTCCAGGAGGAGAATGCCAGCCTACGCAACCGCACACTACTATTACAACAAAGACTACTGAAACAGGAAGCGATCGAGGCGGAGAACAGTCGACTGCGCAAACTACTCAATGCCTCCTTCATCTATGGCGCCGCCCATCAGAACGAACGGGTACGACTTGCCGAGATCATCTCCATCGACCTGGATGCCTACAGTCAGGAAGTGGTACTCAACAAGGGGAGTGAAGACGGCGTCTATGTCGGGCAACCGCTGATGGATGCATTCGGGGTGATGGGGCAGATTGTGCGCATTACCGGCCAATCCAGTACCGCCCTGCTACTCTCCTCTCCACACCACTCAATCCCGGTACAGAACCGGCGCAATGGTCTGCGCTCCATCGCCATTGGAACGGGCCACCCCAACCAGTTGACGCTACGTTTTGTCCCCTCGGAGAGTGATCTGATTGTCGGTGACACCCTGATCACTTCAGGACTTGGGGGGCGCTTCCCCTACGGTTACCCAGTCGGCACAGTGCAGATGATCGACAGCAGAGAGGGGGAACGGTTCGCCGAGGTGACACTCCATGCCGCCGCCACGCTTGAACGCAGCCGTGAGGTACTACTGGTCTGGCCCACCTCCAGCGAGGTGCGACCATGAACACCATGCAACGCAGCTACTGGGGCGGTTTTTTTCTGCTGCTGGTGCTGGCCATGGCTCTGACCCTGATTCCACTACCGGAAAATCTGCGCCCCTTTCGCCCCTACTGGTTGACACTGGCACTGTTTTATCTCGGCATCTTCATGCCATTGCAGAGCGGTGTAATCCGCAGCTGGCTGTTTGGCATCCTCATCGACGGGGTCACTGGCACACTTCTGGGTATCCATGCGCTCAATTTCGCATTCGTCACTTATGTGGCACTGCTGTTTCACCAGCGCCTTCGCCTCTACGCCGTAGTACAGCAGATGGCTGTACTGTTCGTGATCATGGCAATCAATCTCGGTGCAGAATATCTGATTCGTGGTGCGACCGATGGTTCCACCAACAGCCTGCTATTCTGGGCACCACTGTTGACCACTCCACTCTTCTGGCCACTACTCTATCTCCTGGGGGATCGTCTGATTCACCCCTATAACCAACGGTGACGGGTAGATGCTAGGAGCCATCAAGGACCACCGCTACGAAACCCGAATGTTCCGCAACCGGGTACTTGTCGCGGGCGGCTTTGTCTTCCTGATGGTGCTGGTGTTGGTCTCCCGCATGGTCAACCTGCAGATTATGCAGCATGAACATTACACCACCCTCTCCGATGACAATCGGGTACATACCGTCTCACTTGCACCCAGTCGTGGGCGCATCTACGACCGCAATGGCATTCTGCTGGCCAACAACCGCACCACATTTCGACTGGAGATCACCCCCAACAAGGTGGACGATCTGGAGCAGACTCTGCAACGGCTGCAAGCACTGATTGAGATCGATAAAGAAGAGTTGGAGCGATTCCACAAGGAGCGCAAACGTTCACGCCGCTTCAAGGCGATCCCCCTGCGCTACTCACTCAATCAGGAGGAGGTGGCACGCTTCGAGGTCAACCGCCACCAGTTCCCCGGCGTCGCCATTCAAGACTACCAGTCCCGCCACTACCCACTCCATGCGCTGAGCGCACATATCATCGGCTATATCGGGCGTATCAATGAACAGGAAGTTCAACAGCTCGATCCGATTCTCTACCAGGCCACCGAACACATCGGCAAGACCGGAGTGGAGCACTACTATGAGGAGATTCTCCACGGGACACCGGGGGTGCAGCAGGTGGAGAGTGATGTATTGGGTCGAGTGGTTCGGATACTGGAGGAGACGCAACCGACCCACGGTGATGACATCTACCTCACCATCGACAGTAATCTGCAGGCAATCACGGTTGAGGCGATGGGCAACTATCGTGGTGCCGCAGTGGCGATCAATCCAAAGAGTGGCGAGATCCTCACTATGGTGAGCAAACCCTCCTTCAATGCCAACCTCTTTGTCAACGGCATCGGACGCAAGGATTATCAGCAACTGAGAGATTCCAAGGATCGTCCTCTCTTCAACCGCTTTCTGCGAGGTCAGTACCCGCCTGGATCCACGGTAAAACCGATGGTGGCACTGGCGGGGCTCGAACGGGGCCATAAACATGCCGCCGAGGAGACCTGGTGCCCCGGCTGGTACCGCATCAAGGGGTACAAACATAAATACCGTGACTGGAAAAAACGCGGTCACGGCAAGACCGATGTGGACAAGGCGATTGTCGAGTCCTGTGATGTCTACTTCTACGACCTCGCCTTTGAAATGGGAATCGACTCCATCCACCAGTACATGGTGCAGTTCGGCTTCGGTTCGGTCACCGGTGCCGATATCACCGGAGAGCAGCCGGGGGTGATGCCCTCCAGAAGCTGGAAGGAGACCCACCGTGAAGAGCCGTGGTATCCGGGAGAGACACTCAGTGTCGGCATCGGCCAAGGTTTCTTCACCGCCACCCCACTACAGCTTGCCTCGGCTACTGCAACACTGGCCAATCAGGGACAGCGGATGCAGGCGCACCTGCTCTATGCCACTCAGGGAGCCGGTGCAGAAACACCACAACTGCAGCCCTACCAGCCCCTCAATCAGGTACCGATTCTGGACCAGAAAAACTGGGACAAGATTCATGACTCCATGCGTCGTGTAGTCCACAGCAAGCGGGGCACCGCCAAGCGAATCGGCAAAAAATCGAAATACACCATCGCCGGCAAGACTGGAACTGCACAGGTCTATACCGTAAAGCAGGATGAAGAGTACAACGAAGATGAGGTCCCGGAACACCTGCGTGACCATGCACTGTTTGTCGCCTTTGCACCACTGGAAGACCCTGAGATCGCCATTGCGGTAATCGTGGAGAATGGGGGCCATGGTGGTTCGGTCGCTGCCCCAATCGCCAAACAGATCATGGACCGTTATCTGTTGGAGACGGTGCTGTGAGTAGAACCGACCAGACCCAGCGCAGAATCCCGTTTGCAGATCGCATCCACATCGATCTGACACTGCTGACCGGGCTACTCCTCCTCAGCATCTTCGGTCTGCTGGTGATCTACAGTGCCAGTGGAGGTGACCCGGGAATGATGACTCGTCAGGTGACTCGTCTCGGTATCGCTTTCGTAGTGCTCTTCGTAATGGCACAGGTGCCGCCTCACTGGCTCAAGATCATCACCTTCTGGCTCTTTGTGGTGGGACTGCTGATGTTGATTGCGGTACCGATTGTCGGCGAGACCCACAAAGGCGCGCAACGCTGGCTCAATCTGGGGGTAGTGCTGATCCAGCCCTCGGAGATGATGAAGCTGATTATCCCGATGATGGTGGCCGCCTATCTCTCCGAGCGTACTCTGCCGCCACCGCCGAAACAGCAGCTGGTCGCTGCACTATTGATCATCGTACCGGTACTACTGATCGCCAAACAGCCCGACCTCGGCACCTCACTGTTGATCGCCAGCTCCGGATTCTTTGTTCTATTTCTGGCCGGAATCTCCTGGCGCATGATCGGCGGCCTGGTGGTCGCTGCCGGTGCAATGTTACCAATCTTCTGGTTCTATCTGATGAAGCCCTATCAGAAACAGCGGGTACTCACCTTCCTCAACCCGGAAAGTGATCCGCGCGGTACTGGCTACCACATCATCCAGTCAAAGATTGCAATTGGCTCTGGCGGCGGTTTCGGCAAGGGGTGGCTCAATGGCACCCAGTCTCAGCTGGAGTTCCTGCCAGAGCGCCACACCGACTTCATCTTTGCGGTACTGGCCGAGGAGTTTGGGCTACTGGGTGTACTGGCCCTCTTTATCCTCTATCTCTTCATCATCTTCCGTGGATTGATGATCGCTGCACAGGCACAGGAGACCTATACCCGCCTGCTGGCCGGTGGTATCACCATGATCTTTTTCACCTACTTCTTTGTCAACGTCGGGATGGTGAGTGGACTGCTGCCGGTGGTTGGCCTGCCACTACCGATGGTCAGCTATGGCGGCACCTCGATGGTGACATTGATGGCCGCCTTTGGCATCCTGATGTCCATCCAAACCCACAGACGACTGCTGGATAAATAATGAACAGACAACTATTAATCCCCCTCCTTCTTCTCTCTACTGCCAGTTGTGCCACGACGCCCGCCGAAGAGAAGCCGGTTAAAGCAACTGCTACAACGGAAGAGCAGACAGCACCCAAATTGACCGATCAGGAGAATGTACAGCGCTTTATCGAGCGCATGGTCAGCAAACACCAGTTCGAGCGTGAACCACTCACTGATCTGCTCAACCAGCTCACCCTGCGTGAAAAGAAGAGCAGCCCGACCACCTCTTCAAAGAAGCGCAAGGCGAAGATGGACAACCCGGCAGAGTCTCGCCCCTGGGCTGAATACCGCAGCAAGCATGTAAAGCCCGGCATCATCAACAACGGGGTGAAGTTCTGGAAGGAGCACAAGGCACTGCTGGCCCGTGCTGAACAAGAGTACGGTGTTCCCGCCCATATCATCATGGGGGTATTGGGGGTGGAGACCCGTTATGGTGGCTATACCGGCAAGAACCCGGTGATCAACGCCCTCGCCACCTTCGCCTTCAACTACCCCAAACGGGAACGCTTCTTCAGCTCGGAACTGGAGGCCTTTCTACTAATGGCGCGCGAGGAGAAACGTGATCCGTTCAGCTATCTCGGCTCCTATGCCGGAGCGATGGGACTGCCACAGTTCATGCCCAGCAACTACCGCAAACTGGCGGTCGACTTCGATAATGATGGGGACAAGGATATCTGGGATCGGGCAGCGCCTGCCGATGCCATCGGCAGCATCGCCAACTATCTACGCCACCACGGTTGGAAAAGCGGAAAACCGGTTGCCACCCCTGCCCGCTACAAGCCCACCACACTCTCCGACCAGTACAAGGTTGCAAGCGGAGACTCCCTCTGGACAGTGGCCCAAAAGGTACAGAATCATCAGGGCGGCACCATCAATGGGTTGATGACACAGCTGCAGCAGATGAACCCCGACGCATTTATCAACAGAGACCCCAATCAGCTCAAGCTGGGGGCGACACTCAAGCTACCGGTCAATACAGAGGCAAGCTACAAGCATTTGTTACTGAAAAAACTACGCCCCAAATTTGAGGTACAGCAGATTCTACAGAATGGCTTCACCATTGCAGCGGACTATCCAGCAGAGGCCAAGGCACTGCTGCTGGAGTTGAAGGGAGAAAAAGGGATCGAACATTGGGTGGCACTGCACAACTTCTATGTCATCTCCCGCTATAATCCCCGCACCCTCTACACCATGGCGGTCTTCCAGCTAGGTGAAGAGATCAACAAGGCCTACCATGCACAATCTGCTGCAACCGACAACGAAGTAAAGACCGATGCCAACCCGACTTAAGATTGTCTCACTGCTGATACTCACTGTTCTGTTGAGCGGCTGCAGTACCGCCTCCAGAATTGCCTCAATCATCGCTCCGGATGATGATCCCACCCGCCCAGCGCGCGAGGTGGCGGCAGCCGATGCGGTGCCTAAACATGAACCACTCTGCAAATATGGCAATATGCCCTCCTACACCGTACTAGGCAAGAGCTACCAGCCAATGCGCTCCGCCGTCGGCTTTACCGAGACCGGTATCGCCTCCTGGTACGGCCCCAACTTTGATGGCAAACCCACCTCCTGCATGGAGACCTACGACATGTACAAGATGACTGCAGCCCACAAGACGCTGCCACTACCCAGCTATGTCGAGGTGACCAACCTGGAGAATGGACGCAAGATTGTGGTGCGGGTCAATGACCGTGGACCCTTCCATGAGGGGCGCATCATCGATCTCTCCTATTCCGGTGCCTACAAGCTTGACATCATCAAGAAGGGGACTGCCAGAGTAAAGATCCGGGTGCTGACTCCTGATGATGCACCACCAGTTGCACAGCAACTCCCCTATATTCAGTTTGGTCTCTTCGCCAACAAACAGAGCGCCGATGCACTGCGTTTCAAGGTGGAACAGCAGATCATCGCAGTACGCCCCAGTGTAGCCGCTCCAGTGGAGGTGCGCACCACCAATCGCGATGGGCGTGACCTTTATCAGGTATTGGTACAACCCCACCACAATGAGCAGACGGTGGACTCCATCCAGCAGCAGCTGGCGCAGATGGGGATAAAAGGAATCATTAAAAAGCAATAACAGCGCTGTTAGAATATCCGATAAAACAACAATCATACGAGCATAAGCCACAGGAAAAACAACATGATGCGTATAGCCCAATTTCTCCCTCTTGCACTGTTTCTGATCTGGAGCAGTTCCAGCAGTGCTGCTCCCCGCATCATCCCCAAGGCCCCCAGCGTAGCCGCCAAAGGCTATATCCTGATGGATGCCAACAGTGGTCATATCATCACCGAAGGCAACAGCCATGAGCGCCTGGCACCCGCCAGCCTGACCAAGATCATGACCTCCTACGCCATCTTCAGCGAATTGAAGCAGGGCAACATCACCATGCAGGATGAGGTGACCATTAGTGAAAAGGCGTGGCGCACCGGTGGTTCCAAGATGTTCATTGAGGTGGGGGACAAGATCAGCGTGGAAGACCTGATCAACGGCATGGTGATCTCTTCCGGTAACGATGCCAGTGTGGCACTGGCGGAGCATATCGGTGGCGCCGAAGAGACATTTGCCCAACTGATGAACCAGTACGGTGAGATTCTCGGGATGAAGAACACCAAGTTCCAGAACTCCACCGGTATGCCAGCCGATGACCACTACACCAGCGCTGCCGATATGGCGCTACTGTCTCAAGCACTGATCCGTGACTTCCCGGAGTACTATCCAATCTATGCAGAGAAGGAGTTCACCTTTGGCAAGGATCCACGCAGCGGCAAGCCAATCAAGCAGAAGAACCGCAACAAGTTATTGTGGCGTGATGAGAGTGTCGATGGCCTCAAGACCGGCTATACCGAGGCAGCGGGCTACTGCCTGGTCACCTCTGCAGAACGTGATGGCATGCGCCTGATCTCTGCGGTCATGGGCACCAAGGGAACCGAGGCACGTGCTCAGGAGACCCAGAAGCTGCTCAACTTCGGTTTCCGCTTCTACGAGACACAGACATTGGCCACTCCGCAGCAGCCACTGCAATCTGCCAAGGTATGGAAAGGTGCCACCGATCAGATCAATATCGGCGTTGCAGAGCCACTGACTGTAACCTTGGGGCGCAATCAGTTCAAGGATCTGCAAACTGTCGTTTCACTCGATAACCCAACACTGGAGGCTCCGATTCAGCAAGGCACTCCACTTGGCACCGTTACTTATACGCTGGATGGCGATCCAGTTGTACAGGCACCATTGATCGCTCTCGGCGATATTGAAGAGGGCGGGCTCTGGGAGCAGTTGAAAGACTCGGTGATGATGTATTTCGAATAGGCATAGCCGATAACACCATGTCTACCGTCTATCTGGATGGGCAGTTTCAGCCTGTCGAATCGGCAAAGATCTCAGTACTTGATCGGGGTTTTCTCTTCGGCGATGGTGTCTATGAGGTGATTCCGGTCTATGGCCGAACCCCCTTCCGTCTTACCGAGCATCTGCAACGGCTGGAAAACAGTCTGGCAGAGGTGCGCATCACCAATCCACACACCGAGGCCACGTGGACCACACTTTTAACAGAGCTGATCAACCACAACAATGGAGAAGATCAGTCAATCTATCTGCAGATCACCCGTGGTGTTGCTCCACGTGACCACCACTTCCCGGAGCAGAGCACCCCGACTCTATTCATGATGAGCAATCCACTGGTCGGGACACCGGAGAATATTCTGCAGAACGGTATTGCCGCAATCACAGAAACTGATAGCCGCTGGAGCCGCTGCAACATCAAGTCGATCAATCTACTGGCCAATGTACTCCACCGGCAACATGCGATGGATCACAATGCCAGAGAGTCAATCCTGATTCGCGATGGTGCAGTCACCGAGGGCGCTGCCAGCAACCTCTTTATCGTACAGCAAGGCACCATTCTGACCCCCCCCAAAGGACCTCATCTGCTGCCCGGCGTGACCCGTGACCTGATACTGGAGCTGGCACAACAACACAATCTCCCCTGCCGGGAAGAGCAGATTCATGAAACAGACCTTCCGTCCGCTGAAGAGATCTGGATCACCAGCTCGACCAAGGAGATTGTCCCGGTCACTACGCTCAATCAACAACCGATCGGTAGCGGTAAACCGGGTCCGATAGCGCTTGCACTGCACCAGCACCTGCAAGATTTCAAATTACAATTGCGGAGCAGCTCATGAATTCACTTGAACTTCCTGAAGAGGGACTACTGGAGTTCCCCTGTGCCATCGGTATCAAGGCGATGGGCAAGGCCAACAGCGACTTCGATCTTCACGTCGCCACTCTGGTACGCAGACATGCCCCCGACCTCGGCGAAGGCGCTATCAAGACACGCCCCAGCAAGAATGGGAACTTCCTCTCGGTAACAGTCACTGTGATAGCACAGAATCGTGAACAGCTCGATAACATCTATCGCGATCTGACTGCAGATGAGCGGGTGTTGATGGCGTTGTAAATCATACTGAGACTCCACAGTGATCATCCTGCGCCAACTGGGGCTGGTGCCCTACCAATCAACCTGGTTGCAGATGCAGCAGTTCACCGAGAGCCGCCGTGCAGAGACTCCGGATGAGCTATGGTTGCTGGAGCACCCCCCCACCTTCACTCAGGGACGTGCCGGCAAGGCGGAACATCTACTCAACCCCGGTGAAATTCCGGTGGTCCCGATTGACCGCGGGGGGCAGGTTACCTATCACGGCCCCGGTCAACTGGTACTCTATACCTTGATCGACCTTACCCGGCGCAAGATGGGGGTACGCGCGCTGGTTACAGCACTGGAGCAGAGTGTAATCGGGCTCTTGCAACAGCACGGTATCGATGCCGTTGCACGCAGAGATGCTCCCGGAGTCTATGTGGAGGATGCCAAGATCGCCGCAGTCGGTCTGCGCATCCGTAAAGGGTGCAGCTTTCATGGACTCAGTTTCAACCTGGATATGGATCTGGAGCCTTTCCTGCGAATCAACCCCTGTGGCTATCGAGGTCTGGAGGTCACTCAACTGTCAAATCTCACCAATCTATCCAATCCGGAAAGCATCCACCTGCCACTGGTCGAGCAACTGGTTACCCGGATGGGCGAGACCATGGCATCGGTGGAGATCTTCGACGTAGCGCGTTACAGATAGCCCTTCAACTTCATATCCTCTACAAGGATATGCTCTAACAACCACTCCCGCATGAACGCCACCACCTCGGGTAGCTGTTTCACCTTGCCTGCTGCAAGATAGGCTGACATCTTGATCATGATCTGTGCATGTCCATTTCTGTGCCGGTTCAAATCAGGATAATCGATCGAACTCATCAGGCGCTCCTCATACAACAGGTGGAGCCGCAGATACTCCCCAATCTCTTCCAGCAGATGGTCATAGTGCATGGCACTGGGGGAAGGGTCTCTGGAGAGTGCAATCAATCGATTGGTTATCTTCATCAGATGACGATGCTGACTGTCCAGTTCCGGATGGCCCACACTGAACTGGGGAGACCAAACAAACTGGTCAGTGTCATTCAACATCTCCTGTTTGATATCGTAGTTGGACATATGTTGGATAAAACGAAACCCCACGCTGGTAACCTGCTCATAGTATACAGGGTATCAGACGATATCCGGATGATACCCCTTATTAATTACTTCAATTGAGATACAATTTCATTCACTACCACTACTCAAACCGAGAAGAGTCCATGTCATCCAAACCATCTTCCAACGAAGGGTTAAAAGAGCGCGGTGCAGAGAAAGTAGCCCGAATCCCGGTCAAGATTACTCCAACCACTCAACCACTGAGAAAGCCGAGCTGGATTCGTGCCAAGGCACCCAAGGGGGATGGCGTCTCCAAAATTCGCAAGCTGTTGCGAGATGGCGCACTCAACAGCGTCTGCGAAGAAGCCTCCTGCCCCAACCTGGGCGAGTGCTTCTCTCACGGTACCGCCACCTTCATGATTCTGGGAGACATCTGTACCCGACGCTGCCCCTTCTGCGATGTAGCACACGGAAAACCACTCCCCCCCAACACTGAAGAGCCACAGCAATTGGCAAAGACCATTGCCGCAATGGTGCTACGCTATGTGGTGATCACCTCAGTCGACCGAGATGACCTGCGAGATGGTGGAGCACAACACTTTATCAACTGCATCCAGGCCATCCGCACTGCAAGCCCGAAGATAGAGATCGAGACACTGGTGCCCGATTTTCGCGGGCGAGAGGCGATTGCTCTGGAGATCCTCAACCAGGCACCGCCCGATGTCTTCAACCACAATCTGGAGACCGTCCCTCGCCTCTACAAACAGAGTCGTCCCGGTGCCAGCTATGAAGGTTCGCTGCAATTACTGCAGCAGTTTGGAGAGATGAACCCCAAGATTCCAACCAAATCCGGCATCATGCTGGGGCTGGGCGAAGAGATGGAGGAGGTCTATGCATTGATGGAGGACCTGCGCAGCCATGAGGTAGACCGTATCACCCTGGGGCAGTACATGCAACCGAGCAGACATCACCTACCGGTCGCCCGTTATGTCACTCCGGATGAGTTTGAAGTACTACGGGTACGGGGTGAAGAGATGGGATTCAGCCATGTTGCCAGTGGGCCGATGGTACGCTCCTCCTACCATGCCGATCTTCAGGCAGCGGGCAAAACCGTCAAATGAGCCACTCCCCCTTCTCCTCCACAGAGACGTTCTGGAACAGTTTCAACAGTGGCTTTGCACCACTGCTGGATCACGAACAGCTGGGCACCTTTATTCTGGTACTGGCCAATGCCAGTTTTGATCCATCTCTACAGCGCACACTGCACAGCCAGATTGAGGCACGCTACCACCAGCTCTATCGCCGTTTTGAGGAGCAGCTATTGTGCGGAGAGATTCCATCCGAAAGCGATGAAGACCTGCTGGTCTTCTTCAAGATCGCAACAGTAGGGTTGGGAAGAATCGCCAACAGCGAGACGCGAACCATCGGTGAGTGGGAGGTGCAGTTCAATCCACTACGCGCATTCCGCCCACGGCGCATCTCTGCCGCCGTGAGTGATGCCACCCACCTCCCCTTCTGCCGGGAGAGTTTCCACTTCAACAAACCCTTCATGGACAAGGAGATTTTCTGGAGTGGCGAACTGGAGGGGAAAACCGTTGACCTCTACTACAACAAATACCCCTTCACTCAAGGGCATGGGCTGTTGGTCCCTGAGCGACAGCAGGAGAATCCACAACTCTTGACCGAGGTGTACCATCACTATCTCCACACTGTAGCGGCTACGCTGGAGCAATCGCTCCCCGGATCCGGTTTTGGTTACAACAGCTATGGTGCCTACGCTTCGGTGAACCACCTCCACTTCCAGATGTTTTTGCGACAACAGCCGTTCCCGATTGAATCTCCCCAATGGAAACACAATGGTGGCGATCGCAGCTATCCTGCCCACTGCTTCCACACCCAGAGAGCCACCGAGGCATGGCAGTGGATTGACCACTGTCATCAGCAAGGTACACCTTACAACCTGCTCTACATTGGAAAACAGTGTTACGTGCTCCCCCGCTTGCGACAGGGAGAGGATCATCCCCCTCACTGGAGCAGCGGATTCTCCTGGCATGAGATGGCCGGCGGTATGTTGACCAGCAGCCGTTCCGGGTTTGGTGAGATCAACAGTGACGCCATCGAGACGCTACTCGGCGAGATGAGCCTCTGACGACTGCAGTCACTGTAGCTGTTGCAAGCGCTCTGGTGTCCCTACGTCCGACCAATTCCCGCGATAGTGCTCACCACTGAGCTCACCACGCTCCACCGCACTGAACAGTAGCGGTGCAAGTGGAAAACGCCCGCTTCTGCCTGCATCGAAGAAGGTGGGTTCAAAACGGGCTACCCCGCTATAGGTCAACTTGGGGCGCGACTCCTCTTTCCCATATCCGACAATCTGCCCCTGCTCCAGCACAAAATCTCCATCCGGATGGTGTGAGGGGTTATCAACCAGTACCAAATGGGCTGGAGAGGTAGGTACCTCCATCAAACGCTGAAATGGATAATCGGTAAAGAGATCTCCATTGACCACAATAAACGGCTCATCACCCAGCAGCGGCAACGCCTGGGTGATACCTCCTCCAGTCTCCAGCGCAGTTTCCGGCTCTGCCGAGTAATGAATCGCGACACCATAACGGCTGCCATCTCCCAGCACCTGCAGAATCTGCTCACCCAGCCAGCCATGGTTGATCACCACTTCGCTGATACCGGCCTGCTTCAGTGCCTGTAGATGGTAATCGATCAGGCACTTTCCCTTGACTTGCAACAGTGGCTTGGGGGTCTTGTCTGTCAGCGGACGCATACGATCTCCGCGACCTGCTGCCAGGATCATCGCCTTCACTGTAGACGCCTCGTCAATTCATGCAGGGGGGACAGCTGCGGATACCGCGCAGTCACCTCGACAATGTAATTGAGGGTACGGGGGATATCCCCCAGATAGCCCGACTTGCCATCACGATGGTTAAGGCGTGCAAAAATCCCCACCGCCTTGAGGTGACGCTGCACCCCCATCCAGTCGAACCAGATCTGGAACTGCTCCAGATCGACGGTTTGCGGAATGATCGCTCGCTGCTGCAACTCACCATGATAGTGGCTGACCCAGCGTTCGATCTCCTGCTGCGGCCAATCGATATAACAGTCGCGCAGCAGTGAAACCAGATCATAGGTGACCGGCCCCCACACCGCATCTTGAAAGTCGATCACTCCCGGATTGCCCTCACCAGTGACCATCAGGTTGCGAGAGTGGTAATCCCGATGCACCGCCACCTTCGGTTGTTCAAGCGCTCCAGCAGAGAGCAAGGCAAACTGCTCATCCAGCATCTGCTGCTCGGCCTGGCTCAACGGGTGCTCCCGATGTACCTGCAGATACCACTCCCGGAATAGCTCCATCTCTCGCATCAATAGCGCATGATCATACTCCGGCAGTCGGTGGTCACTGGAGGGCCAGCGCTGCTGCAGCAACAATAGCGCCTCCATCGCATCGCCATAGAGCTGCTCAGCCTGTGTCGAATTCAGCTGGTCAAGATAGGGGGTACTTCCCAAATCAGAGAGCAGCATGAATCCCTGCTCCAGATCCACCGCATGTAACTCGGGAGCCTGTACGCCACAGCGTTGGATGGTCTCGGCGATCGTCACGAAGGGGCCAGAATCCTCCTTCTCGGGCGGCGCATCCATCACGATCAAACTGTGTGGATGGTCACTGTGGGTCAGGCGAAAATAGCGCCGGAAACTGGCATCGGCAGAGGCTGGAGCAATCTTCAACGCCCCCTCTCTCCACGCAGGAAAACGGTCTGGTAGCACCGTCTCGACCCACTGCTCCAGCTCTCTCAATCGTTGATCCATCTTGGCCTTGAAATTTCGTCTGTCTGGTTACTATTTTCGATGTTGTGAATTGTACTCTTTGAACGAAGAGCCATGTATAATCAGCCGCATAAAAGTGTTCTGGCAGGTACTAGACAGGTTTATCCATTGAAAAAACAGCACTGTAAAACAACCGGACTTCTTCTCTCGGCGCTCGCTTGTGCAGTCACTGCCCAAGTCTATGCGGAAGCACCAATGCGCTGTGTAGTTGACCATGAAGGGAAATGGCTCTGTGGCACACCGGAGCAGGTACCACTCTCCCTGGCGGCTCCAGTACCTGAGAAACCGGTGACTACCCCGGTTGCAGCACCCAAGGTGACTACAGCCCCGACTCCTCCTGTCGCCACTACCCCTGCCACCCCCACCAAAACCGTAGTCGAAGTGGTTGAGCCCTCCGCCCCGGCATCTGAACCAGTTGCAGTGACCAAACAACCAAAACCGGTTGCCACTCCAACAAAACCGGTAACCCGACAGGTGATTGCCAATAGCAGCTGTCCACTACCTTCAGGTAGCAGAAAAGGGCCTGCAACACTGGTTAACCGTGCCGATGCACCACTCTCCATTGATGCCGATGACATGGAAATCCATGGCAAGAACGTCTTCATCTATCAGGGCAAGGTGACCATGGAGCGAGCCGACCAGTCGCTACTTGCAGACAAGGCGACCTACAACCATGACTTGGGCACCTTTGAAGCAGAAGGTAATCTGCACTACAAGGAGAGTGGAACCGAGTTGGAAGGTGATCACATGAAACTGAACACCAATACCGACAGAGGCACCATCGATAATGCAAGCTATCGCATCCTCGACACCGGGGCCAGTGGCGATGCAGAACAGATCGAGATGGCGAGCCGGTATATCAACCGCTACCACAATGCCACCTATACCACCTGTCCGGCGACAGACAAGAGCTGGGAACTGGAGGCTGAGCAGGTCGAACTGGATGAACTGGAAGGTTGGGGCAGTGCCAAGAATGCAGTTGTCAGCTTCAAGGGGGTGCCTATTCTCTACACCCCCAGCTACACCTTTCCGTTGGATGAGCGCCGCAAGTCGGGCGTGCTCTTCCCCTCGTGGGGCTATACCGAATCCGGTGGCGGCGATGTCAGTGCGCCCTACTACCTCAATCTTGCGGCCAATCGTGATGCGACCATCACCCCCCGTATCATTGGCAAGCGCGGTATCAGTCTGAGCGGAAACTTCCGCTACCTTAACATCGACAACCAGGGTGAAGTTGATGCCAGCTTCCTGCCGAGTGATGACCTCCATGGCGATGATCGCTACCAGTTCAAGTTGGATCACCAAGGTACACTGCAGAGTGCCGAGTTGATTAATCCAGTCAGCTATACCGTCGACTTCAGCACCCTCTCGGACAAGGACTACCTGACCGATTTCGGCAACACACTGGGACTCTCCAGCAGCGATACACTGGAGCAGACTGCAACAATCAGTTACAGCCAGGATCGCTGGAGCCTCTCCGCCCTGCTCTCCGACCACTATACGGTCAGCAAGACACTGGCAGCATCCAGTGAACCGTACCGCAAACTGCCACAGATTGATGGTTCCTGGTCCAGCAAAAACCGTGACAATCAACTAAGTTACAGCATTGCCGGGCAGTTTGTACACTTCGACCACAACACCCTGACCAATGCCGAGCGTTACTGGGTCAAGCCAAGTGCCAGTTACAATCTGACATTACTGGACGATGCCGCCTACATCAAGCCATCGGTCTCCATTGCACAGAGCCACTACTCCCTGGACAGCGGTGGCAGTTCCAGCCTGACCGTGCCGCACTACACAGTGAAGAGTGGCCTCTTTCTGGAGCGTGATACCAGCAACTACCTCCATACCCTGGAGCCCAGCATCCAGTTCAGCTACATTCCGGATGGCAAAAGTTCCGGTCATGACTTCGAAAACAATAGCGATGACAACAGCCAGTTCTACGGCAAGGATGGCGCACCACACACCAAACTGGTCACCCTCGCAGTCAGCAGTGACCTGCTGAGCAACAGCGATGGCAGCAAGTTACTTGCCACCTCACTGGAACGCAGCCGCGATTTCCGCAGTGATCGCACTCAGGACTGGAACGATCTGATCAGCAAAATCACTGCAGAGAGTGGTGCCCACAATGCAGCACTGAAGATTCATCTCGACAAGCCACAGAGTAGCTACACCAGTTGGAGCAATACCCTCCATGCCGACTACCAGTATGACAATGATGCCGGTCAGCTGATGAACTTCGGCTACATCCATGAACGTGGCAGCAAGAAGCAACTCGACCTTTCCGGAGCCTGGGAGCTCAACAGCCGCTGGAATCTGTTTGCACGCTATAACCATGAGCTGATCAGCAGCAACAACCACCGACTGGAGGATCTGATCGGTGTCAGCTACGACAGCTGCTGCTGGTCCGCCAGCTTTACCCGACGCAGCTATTTCACCGGTACCAGTAACAGCGTTAACCAGTTTGATACCGCCTGGTTCTTTGTTCTGGAGTTGAAGGGTATGGGCAAACTGGGCAAATCCGGCAACCTCAACGAGCTACTTGAGCAGAGCATCAAGGGCTACAACAGCGACTCATAAACTACAATGAGACCACTCAAGCTGCTGCTCCTGGCTGCAACGCTGATTACATCACTCTCAACCAGTGCTACTCCGATCAAT
This sequence comes from uncultured Piscirickettsiaceae bacterium, assembly GCA_964416755.1. Lineage (GTDB taxonomy): Bacteria > Pseudomonadota > Gammaproteobacteria > Thiopontia. The sequence goes on from CAYQFH010000003.1 coordinate 48,504, forward strand.
GGAGTGGATCGCATTCTGGCACTGGTCAACAATGACATCATCATGAAGAGCGAGCTGGAGGGGGAACTCTCCACCATTGTCCAGCGTCTACGTGCTCAGAAAGCAAAAATTCCTCCGGTACAGACGCTGGCGCAGCAGGTGCTGGAGAAGATGATCAGTGAACGGCTGCAGCTACAGGCGGCCGAGAAGGCAGGGATTATCATTGATGAGGCTACCGCCAACCGTGCGCTGCAGCGTATCGCCAAGCGCAACAAACTGAGCCTCTCCGAATTCAAGAAGGCACTGGGTGCTCAGGGAATCGACTATCTGGAGTTTCGTGACAACCTGAAGAAAGAGATTGCACTGGAGAAGCTCAAGGTCAAGAAGATCGAAAACCGCATCAACATTACCCAGAGCGAGGCCAAACGACTGGCCGATCAACTCTCTGCTGACAGTGCAGATACCCTGCGCCAGTATCGTCTGGGTCATATCCTGATCCCACTCCCGGACGCAGCCTCACCAGAGCAGATTCAACAGGCGAAGCAGAAGGCACTGGATATTGCGAAAACACTACAGAGTGGAGCCGACTTCCGCCAGACAGCGATGGAACAGTCCAGCGGTGCCAACGCACTGGAAGGAGGGGTGCTGGAGTGGCGCACCAAGGCAGAACTCCCCTCACTGTTTGCACGACAACTCCCTCAACTGCGTACACAACCTTTTGTCGGTCCGATTCGCAGTGCCAGCGGTTTCCACCTGCTATCCATCATTGATAGTCGTGAGCGCAAAAGCTCTCATCTGGTGACCCTCTCTCATGCTCGTCATATTCTGCTGAAACCGACCGAGGTGAAGGGCGACGACGAGATCAAGGCGCGACTGGAGATCATCCGTGAGCGCGTTCTGGGTGGAGAATCCTTTGAGGAACTGGCCCGTACCAACTCCGAAGATGGCTCAGCCAAGGATGGAGGAGATCTCGGTTGGCAGAATCCGCAGAATCTGGTCCCCGAATTTGTCAAAGAGATGGACAAGCTTAAGCCCAATGAGATCAGCCCGGTCTTCAAGTCCCGCTTTGGCTGGCACATCATCCAGAT
>CAYQFH010000004.1:0-11497 GCA_964416755.1 uncultured Piscirickettsiaceae bacterium
GTGGTGAGGCTGGCGGCAAAGTCGGTCAGTGCCGAGGGTTCATTGGGGCTGAAGCGGTCGAGGAAGAAGCGCAGCTCCTCGCCATAAAGCGGGTTGAGTGGAATCAGTTCACGCAGGGTGTTGATGATTGCCATCGCGTAGGCTTTGGTTTCGCTCTTCTTGCCGGGGCTGGTCTGTTTCAGGTACTCCACCTCGACCCGGTAGGGGGGGGTCTCCGAGATCCATTTAGTGATGCGGGCACGCTGCATCCCCTCGGCGATGAACTGGATCTTCCCCTCCTGCTTCATCGGGTGGTGCATCCGCGCCACCGTGCCGATCTCCACATAGTCGTCGGGTCCGGCAAAATCGGACTCGTGTGGGGTGGTCATGAACAGCCCCACCATATGTTGGTTGGTGTCGCCAATTTTGCGCACCGTCTCCATCCACGGTTCGCCATTCATCAGCAGAGGCTGTGTCTGAGCTGGAAAGAAGGGGCGCTCGGAGAGGGGGAGGAGATAAATCTCCCTGGGGAGGTTGGCGTCGGGCAGGGCGAGGTCGGAGGAGGGGGAGAGTTCGATCTCGACCTCTACTTCCTGGTTCAGATCGCCGTCCACGATCTCCATCTCGTCATCAAAAGCGTTGCTCATCGATTGGGTTGTCCGTTGTTATCGTTTTTAAGTGAGGTCACAGTTTGGAAAAGGTGGGGGTGGTTTTTGGCTTTTCAAGTCGGTATTGTCGCTCCATTGTAATGGACGAACAGGAATAAAGATGGGTGACACAGTAAATAAATCGGCAAAAATTGGCATTGTGACGGTATCGGATCGTGCCAGTCGTGGAGAGTACGAAGATTTGGGTGGCCCGGCACTGCGGGAGTGGTTTGAACAACACCTCTCTTCGGCCTGGGAGCCGGTGGCACGGGTGATCTCGGATGATCAACCTGTGATTGAGGAGACGTTAAGTGAGTTGGCAGATCACGAAGGGTGTTGCCTGATTGTGACTACCGGAGGTACCGGTCCGGCATTGCGTGATGTGACCCCGGAGGCGACCGAGGCGGTATGCCAGAAGATGATGCCCGGTTTTGGAGAGTTGATGCGACAGATCTCACTGAAATATGTTCCCACAGCGATTCTCTCACGGCAGACGGCCGGGATTCGGGGGAACAGCCTGATTGTCAATTTGCCGGGCAAACCCTCTGCCATTGCCGAGACTATGGATGAGCTTTTCCCCGCAATCCCCTACTGTATTGATCTGATTGAGGGGGGCTATCTGGAGTCGGAGACGATCAAAATTTTCCGACCGAAAAAGAAGTAGCGGCTGTGCTGAAGAAGACCCAGGAGATTTTTCGCTCCTCTACGGAGATGATCCGAAATCCACAGCAGGTGGTGGATCTGTTCAAGGATGTGAGTGTCAAAAGCTGGATGGAGATCCAGGAAACCGGGGAGATGCTGAATACCCTGCGCAAGTTCTCGCTGGGGCAGGAGACCACCGAGCAGGAGCGTCAGGAGGCGATCGAGCAGGCCAAGGATGTGGCGCGTACTGTGCCCGCATTCGGGATCTTTATGTTGCCGGGAGGGGCACTGCTGTTGCCGCTGGTGGCGAAGGTGGTTCCATGGAGGCTGCTGCCTTCTTCATTTGATAAAGAATTTTGTAAACAGAAAGATACTGATAAAATGAAAAGTGAAAAATTAAGTTATAAGAGTGGCAAGGCATGTCCGGCAACTCCGCGTAAACCCCTGCAGGAGCCTCCCGTGGTTGAGATCCATTCGGTCACACCGTTGGCCGGTTTTGATGCTGCCAGGGCACTGGCGGATGCACAGGCTGAGCAGCGTCTGGAGACTGCAATGCTGCTCTCCTGGTATGACAAAGATCGTGATTTTGAATCCCCTCAGCACGCTTCGGAATGTCATGAAGATAGTGATATTCCGGGTTATGTCGATTTTGGTATCAACCATGGCGCTGAGCTCAAAATTGATATTGAGCAAGGGCGATTTGTCTTCTATTACCTCTCTGCTTGAGGTGGTGTAGAATGGCGCACTGTTCTGATTCAGAGTGATGAATCAGGTAACAGACAACTACAGACAGAAAGGATAATGGATTTATGAGCACTGTTGAGCTGGACCACACCAATTTTGAAGAGACCATCAATGGCAATGATATTGTGGTTGTCGACTTCTGGGCACCGTGGTGTGGCCCCTGCAAGAGTTTTGCACCGATCTATGAGGCGGTCTCGGAAGAGGTGGAAGATGTGGTCTTTGCCAAGGTCAATACTGAGGACCAACAGGAGCTTTCAGCCCATTTTCAGATCCGCTCCATCCCCACGTTGATGATCTTTCGCGAGCAGATTGTGATCTTCTCCCAGCCTGGTATGGTGCCAGCCGAGGGGCTGAAAGAGCTGGTGGCCAAGGCTCAGGAGCTCGATATGGGTGAGGTACGCAAGCAGATTGCAGAGCAGGAAGCGCAATCGTAGTTGATGATTGACCCTGCGGAACTCGAGGACACCCTGACCACCCCGACGGATTTCATCCGTTGGGGTGCGTCCGTTATGGCGCGTGCAGAGGCCGAGGGGCAACTCTATTTTGGTCATGGCACCGACAATGCGGTCGATGAGGCGATTCGGCTGGTGTTGCGTAACCTCAATCTGCCACTGGACTGCCCGGATATGCTGCTGAATGGCACGCTGCTGCGGGCAGAGCGCCACTGTCTTGCAGACAAGTTCAAGAGGCGGGTGAAGGGGCGGGTGCCGCTACCCTATCTGATTCAGGAGGCGACCTTTGCAGGAATGTCCTTCTATGTGGATGAGCGAGTGCTGGTACCACGCTCACCGATTGCCGAGCTGATCGAGCAGCAATTTGCCCCCTGGATTGATCCTGAGGATATTCGCTCTATTCTCGAAATAGGTTCTGGAAGTGGTTGTATTGCAGTGGCTTCTGCAGAGTATATGCCGTGGATTCAGATCGATGCAGTGGATCTGTCGGAGGATGCACTGGCGGTGGCACAGCATAATGTGGAGCGTTTTGATCTCAGTGATCAGGTGCGCTTGATCCACTCCAACCTCTTCTCGGAACTAAACGGAAAACGGTATGATCTAATCGTCAGCAATCCCCCTTATGTGGATCGGGAAGATCTGGAGTCGATGCCGGCAGAATACCATGCAGAGCCACGCATGGGGCTGGAGGCTGGAGAGGATGGACTCGATCTGGTGGTACAGATTCTGCTGGAGGCAGAGAGCCATCTGCAGGAGAATGGGGTGCTGATTTGTGAGGTCGGGAACAGTGGGGTTGCGTTACAGGAGCTTTTCCCACAGGTTCCCTGGACCTGGATTGAATTTGAGCGCGGGGGGCATGGGGTCTTTGTGATGGACCGTGCTACCCTGGGTGCTCACCAGTCGCTGTTCCGTGAGGAGCAGGAGCGACGTATCAAGCGATAAGAGAAAAATTACGATGTACAATACTGGCAATGATGGAATGGTCGTGCAGCTGCAGACCCTGGATGAACTGAAACGACAGGTGGATGAGGCGCTGATTGAGGTCGATGAGCTGAAGTACTCGATTGAGTTCGATGGTGATTACATGCAGCAGTCCGTGGATCTGGTGGAGCCACTGGAGTTCGAGTTGAAAAAATTGAGGGCAGAGCTGGAGGATGGGACTCACCAATTTGGTGGTCCACCACTGGCCTATATGGAGCGGGTCGAGCCATTGCCATTGGCTTTTATCCCCTTTAAGTATCTTCTACAAGTAATTAATCATGCACATCAAAATGGGGTTAGTGAGTAATTGATCAGCTCACCTCTGTGCGCTTCCATGGCTGCGTTCAAAAATGGTCATTTACACTTGTAAACTCACATTTTCTGCCTTGCCCTGAAAGCGCGCAGAAGCAATCTGAACAATTACTGGGAATGGAAAAATGAGCTTGATGGAACAGATTCTCACTTTTGATATGGAACTGATCCGCCGCTACGACAAGGCGGGACCACGCTACACCTCCTATCCAACTGCAGTGCAGTTTCATGAGGATTTCGGGACAGCGGACTACAAGGCGGTGGTGGAACGCACCAACCGGGAAGATCCACTGCGTCCACTCTCGCTCTACTTCCATATCCCGTTCTGCGATACGGTCTGCTTCTACTGTGGTTGCAACAAAATTGCCACCAAGGATCGCACCAAGTCGCCACCCTACCTTGATCGGGTAGCGAAGGAGTTGGAGTTGCAGGGGGCGCTGTTTGACCGCTCCCGCGTGGTGGAGCAGCTCCACTGGGGCGGTGGTACTCCCACCTTTCTCAACCATGATGAGATTCGTCGTCTGATGGATACTACCCGCCAGCACTTCACGCTGCGCGATGATGATGAGGGGGAGTACTCCATAGAGATAGATCCACGCGAAGCGACCGCAGAGACGGTGGCTTTGCTGCGAGAGCTGGGGTTCAACCGCATGAGCCTCGGTCTTCAGGATTTTGATCCAGTGGTGCAGCAGGCGGTCAACCGTATCCAGTCGGAGGAGGAGACCTTCGCGGTACTCCATGCGGCAAGGGATAACGGCTTCAAGTCGGTCAGTGTCGACCTGATCTACGGCTTGCCACATCAGACGGCAGACAGTTTCCAGAAGACGGTGGAGAAGGTGCTCAAGGTGCGTCCGAATCGCCTCTCGGTCTTCAACTACGCCCATCTGCCGACCCTGTTCAAGCCGCAGCGCCGGATCAATGAGGACGATCTGCCAACTCCGGATCAGAAACTGGAGATTCTGCAGCGCACCAATCAACAGCTCTCCGAGGCAGGTTACCTCTATATTGGCATGGATCATTTTGCACTACCGGATGATGAGTTGGCGGTGGCGCAGCGCGAAGGGACCCTCTATCGCAACTTCCAGGGCTATTCGACCCACCGGGACTGCGATCTGATCGGCATCGGTGTCACCTCAATCGGTGTGGTGGGCAACACCTACTCCCAGAACCTGAAGGAGACCGAGGGCTACTATGCCGCCATCGACAATGGTGAACTGCCAGTTTTCCGTGGAGTGGAGCTGGATACCGACGATATTCTGCGCAGAGATGTCATCACCGAGTTGATCTGCAACTTCCGTCTCAAATTCTCCGATATTGAACAGCGTAACAATATCGTTTTCCGTGACTATTTTGCCGCTGAACTGGAGGAGCTGAAGGTGATGGTGGGGGATGGTCTGGTAATGATGGATGAGGAGAGCATTACGGTAGCGACTGCCGGTCGTCTGTTGATCCGTAATGTCTGTATGGTCTTTGATCGCTATCTGCGAGAGAAAAGTGAGCAACGCTTCTCCAAGGTGATCTGATCCGTTTTAGTCCCGGTTAAGGAAATCCTCAAAAAGCCGTGATCTGCAGTGTGCAGGTCGCGGTTTTTTACTTTCTGGCCTGCTCCTTGCTGCAACATGGAGTAGATAGAAATGCGTCATTTTTTGGACTGTTGATGAAAATTGTGAAGGCAGTTTTGCTGTTGCCGCTGCTTGGGCTCTCTGCAGATGGTGCAGGCAGAAACTGTACAGAGTTGCCACCGGCTGTAGAGCTGCAACGTTTTCGAGCGGTTGGTTTCGGTACTTCGGCAGAGGAGTGGGCCACAGTGGGACAGAACCAACTGCTGGCGATTCGAACTGCCAAGCTGGATGCCTACCGCACCATGGCAGAGCAGGTTTATGGATTTCGCTTGACCGGCACCACCACAGTTTCATCGATGATGGTGAAGAGTGATCAGTTTCGCATCTATGTGGATGCAGTGATTCGAGGTGCCGAGGTGGTATCGGTACAGCCGATTGGCAATGAAGTGTATGAGGTGGTGCTGGAGATGAGGCTGAGATTGCCGGTAGAAGAGGTCGAATTGGTTTGCGCAGAACCGGTAGAGATGCCGAGAGAAGAGGATGTACAACCGTTCTCCGGTTTTTTGACCAAGTTGTTTGGGCTTTGAAAAGGATAGAAAGTTTCAGGAGTAGATGATGGATTTTCTCTCAATTGCAGGATTTGCACTTAATGTGGCCTCCTATCTGAAGGAGAACCCGCTCGATTTTGACAGCAAGGCGGAAGAGCCGGTAGCAGTTGCTGAAACGGTTCCAAAGTCGAGAGCACTGGCAGATATCAAGATGCCGGTTGATCCACGGGAGATTGAAACAAAGGACCCAGTGTCACGCTACCCCAAGGGGCTGGGTAGTTACCAGAAGCGAACTTCCGTTGGTAATGGTGGGCAGATCAGCATGGCACGGGTTCAAGCGAAGGCAGAGGACTCCGGTAGTCTGATGCCGGGCCAGTCGGTCAGTCGACCAAAGGCCAACTCTGGTATCGATCAGAGTGGACGCTATTTCTTCAGAAAACGGGATCTATAGGTTGACTACAGCGGTTTGAAACCGCCGATGGCAATGTTACTCTAATTGTCATGGGGATTGCCATTCACAAAAACAGTGCGTTCTGGCACTTCAAAGTTCGCCTGTCCATTGCTGTTTTATCTCTGTTTGTGGCTGCACAAATGGCGCAGGCGAGTGATCGCTGTGAGATGCGTTACACCGCGACAGGTTATGGAGCAGCTGCGGGTCTCAGTACAGAGAGTCGTCAGAGCAGTGCGAAAAAACGGGGTACAAGAGAGGCTTATCGGGATTTGACCCGGCAGGTGGGGCAGTTTCGCCTGAAGCGGGAATTGACAGTCGCATCGGCGGTGAAGAGGAACTACAGCTTCAGAAGACAGATCAATCAGAAGATCCGTGAAGCCACGCTGCTGGGTGAGGAGGTTGATGAGAAGGGGCGTTACAAGGTTGAGTTGGAACTCTGTATTGTTTTTCCAATGGCAGCAGACAGTAGTGCCTGTGCTGCACCGGGAACTCTCTGTAGAAAAGAGAGAGAAGAGCAATCGGAGCAAGAGGAGGAGAACTTTCTCACCCGTCTGACCCGGAAACTGACCGACCCGGTACTCGATCCGACACAGAACAGCGAGGCAGATTTCGGTCGCTTCACCACAGTCTCACCGGAGGATCGCCTGCTGTCCCAGGAGGGGGTTGATGAGCCGGGCTATACATTGATCCGTGATGGTGTGGATATGACGCTGGTTGAAGCGGTCAAGAACGATCAGAAAAATGCACCGGCCCTGTTTCGGATGGCGGTGTTGGGTGGCACCGATCGGGAGGTGGCGTTGGCTTCGGTTCTGATGGGTATGGTGAGTCCTACCCCCGATGAGTTGGGCAATGTGATCAATCAGGCAATCACGCTGGGAGTGACCCGTGGAGAGGTGGATCGTGCAGTAGACCGGGTCAAGCAGGCATGTGAGGTCTGCAAGGAGCTGGAGAATCCGGCGGAGCAGCCCATTACGGAAATTGAGAGTGGCCCGGTCGAATAGCAGTCCGGCAACGGAACCGTTGACTGTGCTGCTGCAGTTGGAGTCGAGTCTGTTCAAGACGGAATCGGTCTCAGAGCTTGCTTTCCTGTTGGTGAATCAACTCAAGAGTCTGATCGCCTATGATCAGGCCAGCTTCTGGGAGTGTAGGGGAGGAGGGACGCTGAAGGTTGTACAGGCGAGTGCAATCTCAGCCCCCGACCCACATAGTCCCTATTTGCAATGGTTGTCGAAAGTGGTCAATCAGCTCAAGTCGGACGAGTACACTTCCCGAGTTGTCGTGGCTGAAGATCTACCCCGTTCACTCTCCACTGTGTGGAGAGAGCATATCAAGGGAGAGGCGCTCTGGTTGCTGTTTCAAGATTCTGAAAAGCGGCTGTTGGGCGGAGTCTGGATGACAAGAACCGCACCCTGGAGTGAACAGGAACAGCGTGTTCTGGAACGTTTTGCTGAGGCTGCAGCACTCGTATTGAAGGGGCACCAAGTGCGTGTCGGGTGGGGAGGCAGAGTAAGCAGGTGGCTCTTCTCCAGAATATGGCAAAAGGTGATTGCGGTTGCTGCGGTTGTGGCACTGTTTACCGTGCCGATCCACCACTCTGTATTGGCACCGGCAGAGATTGTGGCCCAGGAATCGATCACCGTTACCGCCCCCATGGATGGGATGATAGAGAGGGTGCTGGTCTTGCCCAATCAACGGATTGGGCAAGGAGAGCTACTCTACGTGCTGGATGAGCGCCCATTGAGGAATCAGCTGGCCATTGAAAAAGAGGGGGTGGAGATTGCTGAGGCAGAGCTGCTCAACGCCTCGCAAAAGGTGTTTGGTGGTGCATTGGGTGAAGACCTAGAGCCGCTTCGTTCCAAAATTGAGCAGAGCAAGGCACGTGTTGCATGGATTGAGCAGCAACTGGAACAGACACAGATCGCTGCACCAGAGTCAGGTGTGGTGATCAATGCCGAGACACAGTCCTGGAAGGGACGGCCGGTACGAACCGGCGAGAAGGTCATCACGCTGGCGGATGAGAGCCGTATTGAGGTGGAGATGTGGCTGCCGGTAGAGGAGTTGCAACCACTGCTGGAGTCGAAACCGCTGGATCTGTTCCTCTATAGTCGTGGAAACGAACGGGTTGAGGCTTACTTCAAACGTATTGGTTATCAGGCGGAGCTGTCTCCTCAAGGCGTACTCTCCTATCGGGTTACTGCTGAACTGGGTGAGAGGGAGATCCAGCCCGCTTTCCGAATCGGTGAGCGGGGAACCGCAAGACTCTATGGGCCGGAGACCCGCCTCTTCTTCTATCTGTTCCGCAAACCGATCCTCTGGTTGCGTCAGTGGTTGGCTTGAGATGGAGCAGTCACTGACACTGCCCCGACTGCGTGAAGACCTCAATCTGTTTGAGGGGCCGCGACTGCGAGATGGATCCCCGACCTGGACGCTGCATGACCCACTGAGAAATCTCTATTTTCGTATCGGCTGGCTGGAGTTTGAGCTGTTGTCACGCTTTCGTCTCGGTTCCGGTGAGGCAGTCCTGCGGGAGACGAAGCGCCTTGGGTTGATGGCTGCAACGGAAGAGAAGTTGCGACAACTGATCCTGTTTTTGCGGCAGAACGAGTTGATTACAAGAGATGAACTGCAACAGAACAGCGCAGGGAAACGGCGATCACTACTCTTCTTCAAGGTGCCGCTGTCTCATCCGGATAGCTGGCTTGAGTGGATGGCATCCAGAATCTCATCGGTTTTTTCACCACTCTTCTTCTGGAGTGTGATCATGCTGGGGATTGGAACACTCTGGATGTTGATTCAACAGTGGGAGCAGTTCTGGAGTACCTTTGTCGCCTTTCAGAATCTGTCGGGGGTAGCGGCCTTTGGTGGAGCGATTCTCTTCAGCAAGATGATGCATGAGCTGGGGCATGGACTCACTGCAAAGCATTTTGGGCTGCGTGTCCCCACCTTCGGTGTTGCCTTCATGTTTCTCTGGCCGGTCTTCTATACCGATACCAGTGATGCCTGGCGTCTACGCAATCGGCGTCAGCGCCTGCTGATCGGTAGTGCAGGGATGATGGCAGAGACCCTGTTGGCGATTATCGCCTCACTCTGCTGGTTGTGGCTTCCGGATGGGTTGCCCAAGGCGGTCGCCTTCACCGTTGCGGCAACCACATGGAGTATCACGCTATTGGTCAATCTCAACCCCTTTATGCGCTTTGATGGCTATTTTCTACTCTCTGATGGGTGGGATATCCCCAATCTGCAGCCGCGCGCCTTTGAGCTGGGGAAACATTATCTCCAGTCACTGGTGATGGGCAGCAACAGGCCGGAACCACTGACAGGAGAGGGCAGATCTCAAAGTGGTTGGTTGATTGGTTATGCCTGGATGACCTGGATTTATCGTCTCTCACTCTATATCGGTCTGGCTTTGATGGCCTACCATTTTCTCTTCAAACTGCTGGGTATTGTGTTGCTGGTGGTAGAGATGAGTGTGCTGGTTATCAAGCCGGTTGCGTTGGAGTTGCATCGTTACTGGAGTGAACGCAGTAGCTTTCGCTGGGTAGTCAGTAATCGGATATTGCTGCTCTCTCTACTGGGGTCGGGGTATCTGCTGATTGTCCCGTGGAGGGGAGAGGTGGTGGCGCCAGCGGTCTGGAAGCAGGACAGCGTTCAGGGGATCTATAGTCCGGACAAGGCAAAAATTATTGCAATCCATGTGGTTGAAGGGGAAGCTGTAGCGGCAGGACAGCCGTTGATGCAGTTGGAGATGCCGGGATTGGAGTACCAACAGGCAATGCTCAAGCTGCAGATCGGTGAGCAGCGCTCAATACTGCAGAGTGCAGGGATGGATGAGAAAGGGAGAGATGATGTTCAGATTCAGCAACAGAGGCTGGAATCTCTGTTGGCTCAGCTGCAGCAGGTAGAAGAGAGGCTGATGAAGGCACAGGTTGTGTCACCATTTGGCGGCAGCATCAGCAGGGTGAACCGAACTGCCCGGGTCGGTGAGTGGGTTGAGGAGGGAGAGCAGTTACTGTTGCTTGCCGACCCGGAAAAATCTACTCTGGTGGGCTATTTTCATGAACGGGAATTGGGGCGACTACAACTCGGTTCATCGGCACATTTCCTGCCAGAGAATAGAGAAGAGGGGTTCCCTTCTGCAAGGTTGGTAGAGATTGCGCCAACCAATAGTCTCTACCTGCAAGAACCGCTGTTGGCCTCTATCCATCGCGGAAGCTTGCCGGTAAGAGAGGGAGCTGAGGGGGAACTGATGCTCCAGGATAGTTTCTATCGAGTACAGTTTGAGGTAAAGCGTCAGCCGGGCTGGATGGTTGGTGCGCTGCGTGGAGAGGTTGTGGTTGAGACGGAGGCAGTCATCTATCTGCAACGGGGATGGGAACAGCTCCAGCAGGTGTTGATTCAGGAGAGCGGCTTCTGATCAGGATGGACGATCGATCTGCTGCAGTGCGGCCAGCAACAGGTTGTTCTTTTGTGTAGGCAGCTGTTGCATCTGCTCCAGTTGTGAGGAGAAGTCTGCGCCAGTGGCAGGTGAGGAGGATTCCAGCGGGATGTAGACGTTATCCAGCGCACGCAGTGGACACTGCAGTGGTTCAGACAGGGTATCCTTGAAACTTTCGACTGCTTCAATCTGGATCTGTGGGGAGAGCTGCTTGATGGGGGTGTCGGCCACCGGTGTAGTGATGGAGGACTGCGAGGTGGATGAGGTCGTTGCTCCATCTGTTGTTGCAGTAGATTGTGTGCCACTCTGAACCTGCTCTTTCTCTTGAGTATTGTCATCGCTTGCTTCGCCCTCTTCCTCCGTTGATTCAGAATCTGTCTCGTCCTCTTCTTTCAGCTCCTCTTCGATTGTGCCCTCTTCCGCTTCCTCCTCCTTCTCCTCGTCATCTTCAGAAGCAGGTGTATCCTGTTCATCTGGGTCTGATTCACTTTCAGGATTATCGGAATCGGGTGATTCAGACTGTTCCTCCTCTTTATCGGAGTCAGGTTGAGGTGAGTCAGAGTCAGCGGGGCTATCCGTAGATGAATCAGAGTCAGCGGGGCTATCCGTAGATGAATCAGAGTCAGCGGGGCTATCCGCAGATGAATCAGAGTCATTGGGGCTATCCGCAGACGCATCAGAGTCAGCGGGACTATCCGCAGATGCATCAGAGTCAGTGGAACTATCCGCAGATGAATCCGAGTC
>CAYQFH010000004.1:11597-18919 GCA_964416755.1 uncultured Piscirickettsiaceae bacterium
GGAACTATCCGCAGATGAATCCGAGTCGGCAGAACTATCCGAGGGAGAGAAGGGGATGTCTGTCTGTCCCTGTTCGGCAGCGTCTGTGGATGAAGTGTTCTCATCTGTTGTGTTAAAGAGATCAGATGTTGTATCGCCGAGAAAATTTTCGGAATCTTGATCAGTGTTGATAGCGTCTGTGGCTTGATCTTTGCTCTCGTCAGTTGCTGAATCAGGGGCATCAATAGTTGTTGATTCAGTGAGTGAGGAGGCTATGGATGACTCTCCATCTTGAACCGATTCTGTAATAGGGTCTAATGCCTGAGAATCTGGTGATGCAATCGGTGAGCTGGTTGGAAGATCGGCTTGGGTATCGAGTGTTGTGTTTTCAAATGAGTAATCACTGTCAATTTCAGGAAAGCTGTAAGGAGATATGGTTTGAGTCACCGGTTCAGGTGCTGGATTGCTCTCTGTTCTTGTAATCAGCAGGAGTTGCTGATCGCTGACAGCCCCTTGAGGATCGCTCAATGTATCAGTGAGATCATAGTAAAGCTTGTGAGAAACAGAGGTGTTGTTGCTCAAAGGGGTGGTGGCATCCCAGGCACGAGCAGTCAGGGAGTATTCACCAGGATCATGGTCAAGCGTCTGAAGGTATCGAATACGGTACTCACTGGAATCCTGGAATAGCAAGGCGTTCTGCTCTGATAGCGCCTCCATGTTGAGCCACTCTTGCCCGCTGTTGATAGAGTACTGCCAGGATCCACTGAAGCCGTCCGAATTTCCGGTGATTGCAATTCCGGTCAATGGAGAAGGAGTGGTATCGACCTCAATGATTGGCATCGCTTCAATGGCTGTTCTGATGGATATGCCATTGCTTTGGGTGACTGCACTGCTCAGATAGAGTGATTGAGTGCTGCTTAAATAGGGGCGGTCATTGAGTGGGTTGATCTCCTGGTCAATTGAGTACGTTGCAGAGCCATCATCGGGATCGGTCACGCTGATATCAAATGCTATATTGTCATTGTCCAGGTTGGATTTTGGTGTGTAACTCAGGGTGAGGGTGTTTCCGATTGTGGTCAGCGTGTTGTTGTTAAAGGTTCCATCCACCATGGAGATATTGCTGCCATCATTGGCAATGTATTGTCCGAATGTATTCTTGAAGACTGGGATGCTCCAGGAGAGCCCGGAATCAGGGTTGTCGATATCGGTGGCCTGCAGTGTGATGGTGATAGAGGTATCCTCATCAATGATGTTGATTGGATCACCGGAGATCAGTTCAATGGTTGGCGCGTCGTTACCTGCAATGACCTGAAGTTGTGCGTTTCGATTGACGCTGCCTCCCTGACCATCAATGATGGAGTACTCCAGCGTTGCAGAAGCAGTTGAGCCCTCAGATAACTGAAGTAGTTCGTTACTTGATGTGCTGGGAGAGATAGAGATTGATCCATCAGACTTAATTGTGGCCACAATATCCTGGACTGTATTTTCGCTGCTATCGAGCAGTGTGACTGTAAACGGCGTACCCAGGGTTTGTATTGTGCTGTTGTAGGTGACGGATGATATTTGAAGATTGGCATTGTGATCGATGTCAGTGACATCGGAAAGCAGATTGCTCTCTATGGTTGAAGTATTCAGGCCGCTCTCACTGAACACGACAGACTGTGCTCCGCTGAAGGAGGGGATATCATTCTCTCCGGTAATCGTAACCTCAATTTTTGTACTGTCGGTGCTGTCATTGGTTGCTCCGCTGCCATCACGGATCGAAACAGAAAAGCTGCCTGTCAGACTCTCTCCAGATGCCAGCTGTTGGAATTTTGATAGTTGCTCACTGGTGCTGATTAATGAGCAGCTGCCATCAGTATTGATCTGCAGTTGAACCGCTTCGCTGTAGAGGCCATCCTCATCAGCAAGCGTGAGTGAGAGTAGCTGTTCACTGCCAGTCAATGCGCTCTCATTGATGGAAGATATGGTTAACGTGTCAGATGGATCAGGGTCTCTGCCAAATTGGGTAATGATATTGCCTAGAGAGGTCGTAGTCTGGGTCACCTGATCTTCAGTCAGTGAAAGAGTTAATGAACCACTGGAGTCATAGAGTACAGGCTGATCGTTTTCTCCGGCAGAGAGGGCCAAGGTTTGTGTGAGTGAAGAAGACTCATAGCGTGTGTTAGTGTCATACAGGGCTCCATCATAGACTTTGAAGGTGATATTTTTACTGCTCCCCTCAACAAGGCTGTCTTCGATATTCTGGTAGTTGATGGATCTCAGAATGCTCTCGTATTCATCCAGTGTGGCTACACCGCTCAAGGTAAGTTTGGCGGTATTCAGGTCAAACGTGGTGTTGATGGTGCGTTCCTCTGCGGAACCGCTGTTGAGCACAATTTTCCCACTGGAGGTGTAGCTCTTTTGTGCAATTCCGTTTGCACTGTACCAGTCAGCCTGACTGAAAGAGTGTGTGCTCGTATTGGTGACGGAAAAATCGGCATGGTCGATGTTCAGCAGATCCCCCGTCTGTTGGTTACTGACCTGTATGGTGGCACCATGTATATAGGTGCCATCCTCATCACTGATCTCGCCAAAATCAGGAGCAACGAGTATGGCGGTGCTGTTTTCGGTATAGCCGGTGCTGGGTGCGTCGCCCAATGTGCTGATCACCGGGGCGCTGCCAACTGTAAAGGTAGCCGTTGTGGTATTGTTGCTGAGTGAACTACTTCCTCCTGTCGACTTGATGGTGCCTGTGTCACCGGAAGTACCTTGGGTTCTATCCCATGCGTGGAATGTGAGAGTTGGCTTGATGCTGAGTTTATTGGGTGGAGCAGAGCTGTTATCGGGCAATTCAGCCTGGTAGATCACCCGGTCATCATGGGTAAGTAGTGTAGCCTTGCTATTGGTTGTGTCCAGTTGCTCCCAGACCAGATTTTGGTCCCGATACCACCAGGTGCCGCCCTCTGGTGTGGTTTGCTCAACGATGGCAATGCCGATGTTCTCATTCGGGATGGTGCTGCTGAAATCGCTATCTTGAAATTGGTTGCTAATCAAGTCCCCTACGAGAATTGATTTATCGAGAAAATCGGATTGATTGAGTGTGGGGTCAGCGGCGTCCTGTGTGACGGGTACAGAGTAGCTGCTATCTTTTAGCTCTGGTGCATCATTGACTGCAGTGAGTGAGAGGGTGCTGGTTACACCTGTACTGCTGTCTTCTCCATCGGAGACCTGCCATGTCAGTGTACGAGTTGCTGAAGACTCTGTGGGGTGCTCGCTGGAGCTGGAGTAAGTTACCGCACGTAGTGCATTCTGCCACTGTGTAACTGTCGCTGTACCGCTGGTCGAGGTGAGTGAAAGTGTTACTGTGTCTGAGGTGGTACTCGCTATATCCCCAAAACTGGAGGTGTTGTCGTTGGTAAAAGAGAGAGTGTCTCCAGTGGAAAATCCTGAAGAAATTGTCACTGTGGCGCTGCTGAGGCTTGTATTGTCTACATCAGCAACGGTGATGTTGGGTGATACACTGATCGAGGAAGAGTTTTCGATGTAGGTCACAGCATCACTGGTCGCTAGAACAGGAGAATCGTTGGTTGCGGTGACAGTTAGTGCTACGGAATCAGTTGATAATGAGAAGGTATTTGCAGAAGAGGTTGTAGTGTTTACTTCAGTCTGCCCATTGGTTCCTGCAGTTTGATCCCATGCCTTGAATTGAATGGCTGAGCTTAATGAACCATTGTAGTCAGTGTTGGGATGAAAATGGAGTCTGGTGTTGGTGTCGGCAGCCAGAAGCAGGGCGCTACTTTCACTGACAACTCCACTGAGTTGAATCCAGTTGGTGCCGTTGTCGATGCTATACCAGAGGGCTCCATTGCTATCAACACTGGTTACTGCAATACCGGCCGGATTGTCATCTGTATCACTATAATTTCCGAGCAGTGTGGCATTGATCAGATCACTGACAAGTGTTGAGTGCTCGGTTGAGCCATCTACTGGCGCTCCAATATCCTCCGGTATTGTGGTCAAAGTCGGTGTTTTTGTAGTGTCGAGTACAGGGGCGCTGTTGGGTAGTATATGCTCGTAATGGTCCGGAGTGAGTATGGGGCTCTCAATGTCTCCCGCTTGTGACTCCAGATCCCAGTCTCCCCCTTGTGATGAAGCACCAGTCAAATCATCTGATGCAGCAATATCCGCTTCAGTCAGTCGAGCGATCTCATTAATAAAGGTAGTTCCAGTCTCCCCTTGGCCAATTTCACACCCATATAAGAGTAGATCGCCACTCTCTGTTAAATGTTCTCCCCATTGCTGAAGTTGGCTCTGATAGTTGACCAGCGTATCACTATTAATGAGTGTGTCGCCCAGTTGCAGGCTGCCTACGGAACCATGAGAGAAGATATGGATACTCTCCAGATCATTGTATTGCTGCAGGATGGAGCTGATCTGTTCAATGCCACTCTGGTCTGTTTCAAGCGTATGAACTGGAATGGTGGAGTCAATGCCTGTAACCAGGCTCTCGCCATCCGGTACCGATCCATCAATAATAATCAGTTGAACGGGTTGTGCCACAGTGTCTGCGGATGGAGCAATGGCTGGTTTGATCTCATTATTCTGCGACTCATCCTGAGCCTCTACCGCAGTGGTGACTGCGGCACCATCCAGCATGATGCGGGGCTCCAGTGCCAGCATCAGTCCCTCATTGGAGGGTGTTTGGTGTTGTCTCTTTTTCCAGAACATTTGATAGAGAAAATTGTAGGCCAGTCACTGAAGGGATCAAGTTTCAGGAGAAAAGCGGGCAATGCCGCTCATGCCTGAGAGTAGTGCTGGATGGTTATTGTTCAATATCCCTTTGATCTTGATGGTCTGGCTAACCGGGTTGATCTCCGCGCCAATGGTGGAGATAGTGGCATCGACGGTTTTACCGGTTTCATCAATAGTCAGCGTGAAAGGGGTTCCGGTCTGCAGCCAACGCAGCCAGCTGGAGGGAATGTGTAGCTCAATGAGCAGTGTTTTGTGGTTGATGATGTCGATCAGTTTGGCACCTCTCTTGACCGATTCAAACGGGTGGGTGTGACGTCTGGTTACCCGGCCATCAAAGGGGGCCTGGATTGAGCATAACTCGGACTCTGTTCGAATGATCTCCAGTTCTGCCGCAGCCTGTCGGGTACGAGCCTCGGTGATATCGACTTCAAGATTGCTGATTGACTGCATCTGCTGCATCTTCTGCTGGGTCTGCAGTGTACGTCGGTGGATTGTCAGTTCCGCCTCGGCCTTCTTGATTTCGGATGCTACCGTATCGCAGTTGAAGGTGATCAGCGTATCTCCCTGTTGAAATGTTTCACTCTCCTTGACATGGATTGCACGGATCTCATCGGTCAATGGTGCAGAGAGCGTTGCCTGTTCGGAGGGGGTGATCAGTGCGCGCGCCTGATAGGGGGGCTCGGCATGGGCAGACAGGGTAATGAACAGTAACAGGATGGATATCAGTTTCATGGTTTAACTCGCAGGAATCTTGATTACAGTGTTGGGAATGTTCTGTCGATGTGCAAGGTCGGACGATAGCAATTCTGCCATCTCTTTGCGCTGATATCGGCCCAGCAGGACGTGATACCAGATGGTGCCATCACTCCAGCGCTCTTTCCACAGGATGGGGGTATATCCCTGTCGCCTCAGCTCAATGGCCTGGACTCTTGCGGTCTCAGCAGATTGATAGATACCGATCTGGAGCGCGTAGGGGTTGGGACGGCGCAGCGTGCGTTTGCGTTTCTTGGTAGTGGGTGGAACGGCTTCGGTTTTTGCTGTGTTCTGTTGTGCATTGTGGAGGATCTTGTAGTGGTTGTTGCCTCGCTGGGCACGGATGAAGTGGGTAAGCGTGGTGAGGTCGGAATCTGCAATGTCGTGGCTGACGGGATCCATGCCGAGGGTGTGGTAGATCTGTCCCAGTGCGTTGTGGGTCTCGGCATAGGCGAGATCCCGCTTGATTTCGGCGAATAGTGTGTTGACATCAGACTGGGTCTTCTTCTGCTGGGTACCTGCGTGTGCCGCCATCTCCGCCTCGGTAATCCGGCTCTTGGATTGCTGGATTCTCAGTAGATCATCTGCAATCTTCAGTTTGTTGTAGCGGTTGTGGTACTCCTGACGCGACAGATGCACCTGGGTCAGGATCGACATTGCGGTGGTCATCCGTTTCATTCTGGTGATGGCATGGCGCTGTTTGGCGTTGTTGATGCGCTCTGGCGCGCTGATGACATTGAACACGTTCCAGGCAAGCGAGAGGCCCACGTTCATCCAGGCGGGGTTGTAGGTGAAGAAGTTGCTGGTGGTGTGGGCACCGCTCTGCAACGTGACACCCGGGAAGAGGCTGAACAGCTCCTTGCGGATGGCATTGCTGGAGATTGCCAGATCCTGATCGGTTTTCCACAGCTCGGCATTCTGCTCCAGCGCCTCCTCTTCCATCCAGTTGATGCGGTTGTCGGGGAACAGTGCATCCGGGGCAAGCTGATTCAGGCTGAAGGTTTCCGGTCTGTCGGCGAGTTGGTAGGTCGATCCAGGGGGAAGGTTGATCATCTGTCCCAGCTCCTGCTGGGCGCGTTCAAGGTCGTTGCTCAGATTGGTCAGGCTCTCAAGCGATTCCAGCAACGTCTGCTGGTAGTTCAGCGCCTCCAGTGGCGGTTGCAACTGGCTCTCTTCCGCCTCGCGAGACTGCTGCAGTGACTGTCTGGCCTGTGCGATCAGTGTGCGCAGTCGGGGGAGGTGGGTTTGTGCAGCAACTGCCTTCCAGTAGGCGGTCTGTACCTGAGTGGTCAGGTTTTGAATCGATTTTCTACGCTGCTGCCTGGCGATGATGAAGCGCTGATCCTGATCCTGTGCGTTGAGATAGGCAACACCGAAGTCGAGGAAGTTCCACACCAACTGCAGGTCGTTGGTGAGAATGCCTTTTTCGACCGAGGTGGAGTAGTCATCGGTAATTTTTCCGGCCTCTGAACCGGTGAGGATCTTGCTGATCGAACCGTCTTCGTTGTTGCGCAGGTTGTATCCCGCCTGTGCTGTGAGCTGGGGCAGCATGTCGTACCGGGCCTGCTTGCGGAGGCCGTACTGCAGTGCCTCTTCCATGCGTGAAACCTGATTGTTGAGGTTGTATTTGATCGCTCGTGCAATGGCCTCATTGAGAGTGATGGCCGAGGTCACCGGTGCCTGTGTTTCAAACACCTGCTGCAGGTCTTCGCTGACGGTGGTTTTTTCGGGTTCAACGTCAAGAACGGGTACAGCGCAGCCACTGAGAATCGTAAGAAGTGCCGAAAGAGTGGCGATTCTCAGGGATTTCAGTGGGTTATCGAATTTTGTTTTTATATTAAACAATGGGTTACATG
>CAYQFH010000004.1:19019-24788 GCA_964416755.1 uncultured Piscirickettsiaceae bacterium
ATTAATTGCAAGAACTGTACCCACTGTTGAATACAACCGGTTTTATGTGGTTTCAGCCGGTTTTCATGGGGAGTGTGCAGTTATTTGCAGCAGTATGGAAAAGTGGCTGCCTGGCTGGGGATTAATGTTTGAAAATGGTGTGAAAATCGTGAATATTTCACGAAAATATCGGATTTTTGTGTAAATTACTGCTTCTGTGTTGCTGCTCTCGGGGAGTCGGTAATGACTCGGCCATCCTCCAAAACTACGAGACGATCCACCAGAGAGAGCAGAGAACTGCGGTGTGTCACCAGAATCAATGTGCGCTCCTCCAGAAAAGGTTGAATGCGCTCTTTCCAGCGCTGTTCAGCTTGCTGATCCATCGCACTGGTTGGCTCATCGAGCAGGATGATGGGTGGTTTGGCAAGCAGGGCGCGGGCCATGGCCACGGCTTGACGCTGCCCACCGGAGAGACCCCCCCCGCGTTCTCCGATCACCATGTCATAACCATCCGGATGTTGATCCGCAAACAGGTCTACCCCGGCCAGTTGTGCGGCCTCAAGAATCTCCTGGTCAGTGGCCTGGGGGTGACCAAAGCTGATGTTTTCTCGCAGGGTTCCCTGAAACAGGATGATCTCCTGTGAAACGTAACCGATTGCCCGCCTCAACTGGTTGGGATCGAGCTGGTTCAGGTGGGTATTGTCCACTAGAAGAGTGCCTTCCTGAGGCTGGTAGAGCCCGAGTAACAACTTCTGCAGGGTGCTTTTTCCAGAGCCGATCTTCCCGATGATCGCGATGTGCTCTCCCGCCTCTATTTTTAGTGTCAGGTTGCTGAGTGCGTACTCCTTCTGGCCCGGATAGTGAAATTGCAGCTGGCGAAATTCAATCTCCCCCTTGATCTCCGGACGTTGCAGATAGTGTGTTGATGCAGGGCGATCGACCGGTTTATGCATCAACTGGTTCAGTGCTCTCAATGCCACTGCGGATTGGCGGAAACGGATCAGCAGGGAGGAGATTGCACTGAGTGGTGCCAGAGCACGGCCTGTGAGAATGGTGCAGGCGATCAATCCTCCAACGCTCATCTCTCCCGCCGAGATTTGGTGAACGCCATAGACAACCAGTGCAATGGTGGTGAACTGGTGGGTAAATGTGGTGAAGTTGACGGTAAAAGTGGACCAGAATTTACTTTTTGTGCCGGAATCTGCAAGCTTTTCGACCGTTTTCTCCCACTTTTTCTGCACCACCTTTTCAGCATTTTCACTTTTGATAGTCTCTGCTGCGGAGAGGGTCTCTACCAGCAGGGCATGTTTCTGAGTCGACTCCTTGAAGGTCTTGCTGACGGCCTTGTGAAGTGGAATCTGTACAATGAGTGCAGTCAGCAGAATGGTCGGGATGGCGAGAACGGGGATGAGTACAATCGGGCCTCCTATGAGCCAGATGGCGATCAGAAAGATCATCAGGAAGGGGAGATCAATCAGGGTGGTCAGTGAGGCAGAGGTAAAGAAGTCGCGTAGCCCTTCAAATTCACGCATGTGGCTGGCTATGGCGCCTGAGGATTGACTTCTGGCATCAAGTCGAGTTCCGGTTAGTTGCTCGAAAATAAAAGAAGATAGCGTTAAATCCGACCATTTTCCTGCAAGGTCGATAAACCAGGTGCGCAGTGTTCGAAGCAGAAAGTCAAAGGTGATCACCAACAGAGCACCAACAGCAAGTACCCAGAGCGTCTCCAGTGCATCATTGGGCACAACACGGTCATAGACATTCATTACGAATAGTGGAATGGCTAGCGTAAAGAGGTTGATCAACAGCGAAGCCAGAATGCTCTCTCCATAGACCGGCCACCCTCTAAACAGCGTCTTCCAGAACCAGCGTCCGTCAGGGGGTGCGGTTTCATCCGTTTCATCAGGAAGGGTATCCTCGGAAATCAGGATCGATTGACCGCTGTATTGCTGTTCGAGAGTATCCATCTCGATACTCTGCTCTCTTTCCTGTTGGTCGAGCACGATTGCACTACTCTTGTCTGTGCGTAGTAGCAGGGTGGTTTGGTTCTGTTTCAGCAGCAGCAGTGCAGGTAGCTGGTTCGGTGGAATATGCGAGAAGGAGATGGTTGTCAGTTGACTGTTGAGGCCATGGTTGAGCAGAAGTTGATTGGCTTGTTGTGAAGAGAACTCGTCTTCGTTCAGTGGAACGCCTGCAAGCAGGGTCTCTGCCGAGAGGGGGTGACCGTGCTGTTCGCTGAGTTGAACCAGTGCAACAAGTAGAGGGTGGGTGGTTAGCGCATTACTCATTACATTTTCTTGGCTTGCAGTTTCAGGATGGTATGGGTATGGCATCGAGTGTAGCAAATCCCCGAAGCAGCACATAGTTGCAGTTTATCTGGAACTGTTTTTGCATGGGTGTTCTGAGTGACAAGCGGTTGAGAAGAGATCGTGTCAAACTGCTATGGATAAATTTGATAATAAAACAGAGGCGTTATAATTGTTGTAATGGATAAAAATACAACGAATATGGATTGGTTGGTGCAAGACCCGTTTTGTTGCAGTGACAACAAAGTGGCGCTCTGCTCGTTCTGGGGGTTGGTTTGAATACTCCAGTGATCAGTACGCCGTATGAGGTGTGGAAAAATGCCCCGAATAACCGTTTTCGGCTGTTTCACCATCTGTTGCTGTTGGTAGTGGCGTCAGTGGTTGTAGTAACGCTGCTCTGGGCAAACTGGGCAGTACTGGATGAGGTGACACGAGGGGAAGGACGGGTGATCCCCTCATCGCAGGTGCAGGTGGTTCAGAATCTTGAGGGGGGAATTGTCGATGAGATTCTGGTGGGCGAGGGAGATGTGGTTCAACAGGGGGACATGTTGATTCGTCTCTCCTCAACTCAGTTTGACTCTGATGCGCAACAGAACCGGTTGGAGGCACTACATCTGCTGGCCAAGATTGCGCGTCTGGAGGCCGAGGTGGATGGACAACCGTTTGTTCCGCCTGTAGAGCTGATGGAAGAGCGCCCCGATTTTGCCGAGAGTGAGGCGAGTGCCTATCGGGTTCGAAAATCGGAGTTTGAGGGAATCTTGTCGATACTCAGGGCACAACTGCAGCAGCGCCAACAAGAGCTGGCAAAACTGAGGCTGGATGTCTCCAGCCTGAAAGAACGTCTTGAACTGGCACAACGCGAGATGGAGATTGCAGAGAAGGCGAGAAAACTGGATGTGGTTCCCGAGATTGAGATGGTCCGATTGGAACGGGAACTGCTCGATTTGCGGGCAGAATATGAAGGTGGCAAGATCCTGATTCCCGGTATTGAAGCGACCATTGATGAGATCAGACTCAAGATTGAGGGAGAGCGGAGAACCTTTATTGCCGAGGCAACGGGTGAGTTGAATGAGGTGAGGGCAGCGCTCTCCCGCTTGCAGGAGAAACAGCACACCTTTAATGACCGCCTGGAGAGAACCGGAATTCGTTCCCCTGTACATGGTGTAGTGAAACGGATTCATGTCACAACACGGGGTGGAGTGATCCAGCCGGGCATGGAGATTGTAGAGATTGTTCCACTGCAGGACCAACTGCTGGTTGAGGCGCGAATCCGTCCGGCAGACATCGGTTTCTTGCGCCCGGATCAACCTGCCACGGTCAAGTTCACTGCGTATGATTCGACGATCTATGGTGGGCTGGATGCGCGTCTGGAGCAGATCAGTGCCGACACCATCCTGGATGAGAAGGGTGAACGCTACTATCGGGTTCGCCTGAGAACAGAGAAGAACGCGTTGGGAACAGAAGAGATACCGCTGCCGATCATTACCGGCATGACGGCTACAGTAGAGTTGTTGACGGGCCAGAAGACAGTGCTGGATTATCTGTTGAAACCGTTGATCAAGGCGAAACAGAGTGCATTGCGTGAGCGATAGAGCAGGAAGAAGAGAACGATGCTGAATCCTATTGAAGAGTTGCAGGATGGTGTGGTTGATGCACCATCTTTTACTGTAGATTCCCCGGAGTTGCTGTTACAGGGAGATTACAGTCGCAGTGGTACGGATCTGCTCATCGAGGGGGAGTTTGGTGCTCAGGTTGTCATTGAGGGCTACTTTTCCGGTGAGGCTCCTCCAATTCTGCAGACCCCGCAAGGAGCAGCGATCCTGCCGGATACGGTAGAGAAGTTATTGATCAATACCGACGCGGTCATGGTGGCCGGACCGGCTGGCACACTACGAATTCCCGGTATACAGGAAGATGTCATTGGTACAGTGGACGAGATTGGTGCTGAAGCCAGAGTCACGGCCAAAGGTGCAGATGGTTCTGTTCGCTCACTGAAAGAGGGAGATCCGATCTATAAGGGTGATGTGGTTGAGACTCTCGGGCGCTCTTATGCCGGACTACGAATGGTGGATGACACCAGCTTCCAGATGGGAAAAGAGACCCGTGCAGTGCTGGATGACTATCAATTTAATCCGGATACAGAGATTGGTAAATTTGAAGCTACAGTAACCACAGGTTTCTTCCGCTATGCCAGTGGAAAGTTGGGTGGAACCGATAAGGGCACCCATACCATGATCAAGACGCCAACCGCACAAATTGGTGTGCGGGGTTCCGAGTTGGAGGGGCAGGTGGAGCGGGATGGCACCACCACTTTTGTACACCGCTCCGGTATTCTCGATGTGTCGGATGTGAATGGTCGGGGGACAGTTACTCTGACCGAGCCGGGTACTGCAACTGCAGTCAGTTTCCGTCCAGGCCCACCGGCACCAGTATTCAAGGCGCCCGAATCGATCACCAAGGCCTTTGAGGCCAGCATGCCGCCACCTCCGGCATTTGTCGTGGAGGCGCGTACAGATGAGACGCAACCAGAGGAGCAGGCTGAAGAGGAGCAGACAGACGAAGAGGGTGGTGCTGAAGAGGAGATTACAGAAGAGGAGCAGCTCGAAGGGGAAGAGGGCGAGGTAACCCCGGAAGGTGAAGAGGTTCTTGAGGACGAAGAGGAGTTGCTCGAAGGAGAGGAAGAGCTTCTGGAGGGGGAAGAGTTGCCAGAAGGTGAAGAGTTATTGGAGGGTGAGGTGCCTCTGGAAGGTGAACTCGGACCTGAAGGTGAGGTGCCAATGGAAGGAGCCCCACTAGGGCCGGATGGCAACCCCATTGCATTGGATGAGGCCAAGGAGATGGTTGAGGCGATGATGGAGGGAGAACTTCCAGAAGACATGCCACTACCTGAGGGGATGACACCGGAACAGGCAATGGCCGAAATGGAGGCCTTTATGGAGAATCTGCCGCCCGGGGTTACTCCAGAGCAGGCACAGCAGATGATGGCTCAGATGATTGCCGGAGGGCCGATGCCGCCCGGTATGGGGCCAGAAGGTATACCAATGGGACCTAATGGGCAGCAGATGATTGGCCCGGATGGCATGCCGATGATAGGGCCAGAAGGTATGCCCATCGGACCTGATCATGGTCCAGAGGGGCCTCCGATTGGCCCGGATGGGAAACCGATGGGGGTGGATCAAGTTCAAGATCTGCTCGGTATGGCGATGAGTGGTGAGATCACCGATGAGATGCTGCCTCCAGGCATGACAGCAGAGGAGGCTAAGGCTGAAGTAAAGGCTTTTATGGAGAATCTGCCCCCCGGCATGACACCGGAACAGGGACAGGAGATGATGGCCCAGATGATTGTGGATGGAACCATGCCGGGGCCAGATGATCCAGGTCGTTTTGGGCCGGGTCCAGGCGGATTTGATCCAATGGCGGGCCCTGGGGGATTTGATCCGATGATGGGTCCAGGCGGTTTTGACCCGATGATGGGTCCAGGCGG
>CAYQFH010000004.1:24888-47421 GCA_964416755.1 uncultured Piscirickettsiaceae bacterium
CCGATGATGGGTCCAGGCGGTTTTGACCCGATGATGGGTCCTGGTGGGTTTGACCCGATGATGGGTCCAGGTGGGTTTGATCCGATGATGGGTCCAGGTGGTTTTGACCCGATGATGGGTCCAGGTGGGTTTGACCCGATGATGGGTCCAGGTGGTTTTGACCCGATGATGGGGCCAGATGGTTTTGATCCTGCCAAGGATGGATTTATGGATCCGATGATGGGTTCATTTGGTGACACAATGATGGGGAGTTACAACGATCCCTTCTATGTGGATCCAATGGGGGGGAACTATTTTGATCCCTACTTTAGTGGTGATCCCTATATGGATGCGTACCACGATCCGTATATGGATTTCCATTACGACCCCTATTTTGACCCCTATTTTGACCCCTACTTTGATCCTTATCATGACCCCTACTACGACGATTATCAGGAGCCTGAACCGGTAACAGTTTTTCAGGAGGTATTGGTTGCCACTACCGGTAATGACAATCTGGTTGGCGGGGAGGGCGACACGAATTTCTCGATGACCTATGGCTCGACACTAGGGGGGGTGGATACGGTAGATGGCGGTTTGGGAACGGATCAGCTGACTTTAGGTGGGCTTGAGAATCTCAATCTGATCGCAGATTTTGCCAGTTCGGATAGTGCTACGGTTACGGTTCGTACAGGCACAACAATCGGTAGTGGAACTAATATTGGAACAGTCACCACTGCCAGTATTGAGCAGCTCTATTTTGGTGCGCTCAGTGGGGAGAAGACAACAATCGTACCGGATGGTAGCGATAGTGTTGGTTATGGCTTTATTGTGGTTGGTGATAATAGTGCGGATGACACCATAGACCTGAGTGCTGCCTCTCTCTCTACCCCTCAACTGGGTTCTCTGGTCTATGGTCAGGGAGGAAATGACACCATTACCGCAATCAGTGGTCTCAACTCCATGATCTATGGTGGTGAAGGCAATGATACGCTGACAGGAAGTACACAAGGTGACCAACTCTATGGTGGTATGGGTGCCGATACTTTGATTGGAGGCAGCTCAAGTGGGGATGGTCCTGGTGGTGATCAGCTCTATGGCGGCGATGGTACAACCGATGCCGACAGTAATGGCGTGCTTGATGCAGATGGTTCTGCAGATACCTTCAGGTTCAATTCAATATCAGATGCAGGTGATTCCATTATGGATTTCTATTCGTCTGATGGGGATACAATTTTATTGGATGCCAGTGCGTTCACCTCGGGAAATGTTGTGAGTTGGAGCGGGAATGGTTCCGATGGTTACTACGGCACTCTATCCAGCGATAACTTCTATAGCAGTGGAAACGCTCAGATTCAGCACTATTTCTATACGGTCACGGTAGGGAACGGGGTTACTCTGATTTATGATGATAATGGTCGTGGTACGTCAGGAGGAACCATTACCACGGTTGCAACATTGGAAAATGTGGGCAGCCTCTCTGCCAGTGATATTCAGTTTTACAGCACAACCACCCTGTCAGAGCGTGAGGGGGCTACATCCACGGTTGCCTCAAGTGGAAATGACATGATTACGGGAACTTCGGTTTCCGATACGATTCAGATGAGTCTGGGGAGCACCCTGGGTGGAACCGATACCATTTATGATGCGTATGGGAATGCCTATGGAAATGACACATTGTGGCTGAATAATCTCTCCGAGGTGAGCATCACCGTAAACAGAACCGGAGTTGGAACTGCGGATATAACTGTAACCAACCTTTCTGATTCAACGACTCAAGCTTCATTGAGTGTTTCAGGTATTGAAATGGTTCGTTTTACCGGATCTGCAGGAGCTACAACAGATATGATGCTGGATGCGGCTTATGCTGCAGATACTTTGGTTCTGGTGAGTAGTGATAGTGCCAAACTCGATCAATCAGCGATAACCAGTCAGCCAACACTGCTGATAGCCAATGGGAGTGGATTGACCCTGAAAGGGGGTAGCCTGAGTGATGAACTCATTGGTGGAACAGGGGATGATCTACTCTATGGTGGAACAGGAGCGGATTACCTTGCTGGTGGAGCAGGTGCAGACACAATTGATTCCGGTTCCAGTGATATGGTTTCTGACGAGGTCTTCTACAGTAACAGTGGTGATGCTGGCGATACCATCAACAATTTTGAGGTCGGTTATGACCGGCTGACATTTGATGCTTCCGCCTTCAATGGTTCGATCTCTTCAGCAGGATGGAGCGATGAGTTGGGCACACTCTCTTCAAACCATTTTGTCAGTAACTCTACGCCAGTGGATAGTGATGACTATTTTTATACGGCTGAATCAGGTGGTAATACGACACTCTATTATGATGCGGATGGCAGTGGAGGAGGTGCTGCTGTCACTATAGCAACTTTGAATGGTGTAACAGGCTTGAGTGCATCCAATATCCAGTTGGATGCAGCAAATTTGACATCAGCAGCAGTTGCGGCACGCAAGGATCACGGATTGGACTTTAGCTCAACACCCTCTTCATCCACTTTGCTTGGTTCCGCTACGGTGACCGGAGGTGTGTTGCAGCTCACCTCTGCGACATCAGGTGACTGGGGTGTATTCCATTATGATCCCAATTTGACCACATTGAGTGCCTGGGATCTCTCCTTTGATCACGCTCAGACAGGGGGAACGGGTGGCGATGGAATGACATTTCACTTCGGTGTGATTCCGGTGGGATGGACCAGTTACGCAGCCTATGAGGATACCGTATTATCCAATGGATTGACGGTACGATTTGATGACTATGCAAATGTGGAAGCGGTCTATTGGAATGGTTCAGTGATCTCTTCCAATGCAACAACTTCATTTTCCAGTAGTACTACAGTACAGCTTCACTATGATAGCAATGGGCTCGATTTTACAGGTTTTGGCCTCTCATTTTCTAATCAGACATTGAGTGGTTATGATGGAAATGTTTCGAGTTGGTATACATCGTTTGCGGCCAGAACCGGTGATGCAACCAATGTTCATCAAGTAGACAACTTTACGATGACCTCAATGGTTGATCCTGTGGTGCTGGATCTGGATGGCGACGGTATAGAGATCATCAGCGCTTCTGAGGATAACCAATTCTCCATGACACCGGATGGTGGCATGACTCCTGCTAACTGGTTGTC
The DNA here is from genome assembly GCA_964416755.1 of uncultured Piscirickettsiaceae bacterium. GTDB lineage: Bacteria > Pseudomonadota > Gammaproteobacteria > Thiopontia. The sequence goes on from CAYQFH010000004.1 coordinate 28,017, forward strand.
CAGTGATGATGGTTTTTTGGCGCTGGATCGCAATGACAATGGAGCAATTGACAATATCACCGAACTGTTCTCTGAATATTTTGAAAGCGGCATCTCCACGGGTGTGGGTGCACTGAGTACTCTGGACAGCAATGGTGATCAGGTCATTGACCGGAATGATGAGCAATTTGATCAATTGCAGGTCTGGAGAGACCTGAATCAGGATGGTACGAGTAGTGCGGATGAGCTGCAAACACTGTCAGAATTTGGTATTGAGAAGATAGATTTAAACGTAACCGGGCAGGATGAGACCATTTTGGAGAGCAGCGTGATATCTAAAGGGCAGGTAGAACTGAATGATGGTTCATCCATCTCCTATGCCGAGGTTGCCTTTGCGGTGCAAAATCTAACAGATTCTCAGGATCTGAACGAAGAGACCACACGAGCGATGCTCTATAATGTCGTCTGATTGGATACGTCCGTAAACTAGATTAATCAAAGCAATGAAACAGGTAATCCTCTTTGCAGCCACTGCAATCATGATGAGTGCAGGAAGCCTTATTCAAGCGCATACCTTGACCGAAGCGATTGAGAAGGCGCTGCAGACCAACCCGGAAATTCTCTCTTCCAATGCAGCGCTGATGGTGTCTGAAGAGCAGCTCAATAGCGCCCGTGCCGCCTATCTGCCTACAGTGGATCTCAGCCTGACTGCAGGGGATGAGCACATGGCCAAGCCTGCATCAGCGGTTACAGACATGTGGAAGCAGGACCACTCCTTGACATTGACCCAGAAGCTGTTTGATGGAGGAACAACGGACAGCACTGTCGAGCGTAGTGAAGAGATGTTCAAACAGGCCCGGATCAGGTCAGATGAACTGCGTGGAACAGTTACGCTGAATGTGATTGAGTCCTGGTATGAGCTCTATAAGCTGCAGCGTATTGCACAGATGACTCAGCGCAATGTAGGGCAGCATCAGCAGCTCTTTGCGCAGATTCAGCAGAAGGTGAAGGTTGGTGCCGCCGGTAAGGCGGAGTTATCTGCAGCTGAAGGACCCTATATCGCAGCACTAACGGCGCAGGCCGCCAATAGTGGTCAGCTCTCGGATGCACTTGCACGTTATGCCAAGGTGGTGGGAGAACGCCCGGATGGGGTATTGCCAAACCCGGAAGCGTTGTTGGCGGATGCCCAGCTGCCGGATTCGATCGAGACTGCTGTTGAACAGGTGATTTCTGTTGCCCCGGCTGTTCGAACTGCCGAGTCCAACCTGCTTGCGGCGGGGGCAGATCATCGAGGTGCGGATGCAGGAATGTTGCCGACACTCGATTTTGAATTTACCGAGTTGTTGAAAAACGATGCATCAGGCACCGATGGCACTGAATATGGTTGGACGGCGTTACTGAAAATGAATTACAACTTCTACCGTGGTGGTGCAGATCAGGCTAGAAAGCGTGAGACTGCACAGGCGCTGGTGGATAGTCGGGAACAGTTGGCACTGGCACAACGTACAGCTGAGGAGCAGATCCGCATCGCCTGGAGTGCGCTGCAGGTTTCTCGCCGGATACTGGGTCTGAATCAGCAGAAACAGAAGAGTGCGTTGGAGGCGCTGCAGTCAACCCGTGAGCAGTTCAAGCTTGGAGAGGTGGAGATGATGGCGGTGATGGGGGCAGAGGATGGATTGTTCCAGGCTCAACAGGCGGTGTTGCAGGAGCGTGTGATCGGCACACTGGCCCGTTTCCGTTTGTTGAACCAACTGAACCTGTTGAATATATCTCGTGAAGATGGGGAGGCAGCCTCTTCCAAAGGTGATGCAACAGAGAGTGATGTAACCGAGCATAGCGATCCCGAATCTGACGTTACTGCCGATGGGTTGATGGAGCGTGTGCTGGAAAATACAAGTGGCTTGGTGATGCAGGTTGGAGAGCGTCTAAGCCGAAATCACAAGAACTCAAATCCGGAAAGGATTAATATCGATCAACAAGCAGAACAGGATTCAGATGAATCGCTCCATCAGCCAATAACTCCGGTTGCAGAGAAGCCCATCAAGGAAAAGGCCTCTGCAGCAAATGTCGATCTGTTGGATCACTTGATTCAGCAGGGAACGGGAGTGCTGCGCCAGGTTGAAGAAGTGCTCAAGCTGGACCAGATCACATCAGAATTCTCGTTGCAGAGTAGCGGCTGGAGTGATGAAAAGCCTACCGAAGAGATGGCGCTATAACTGATTGAGATTCTCCTGAAGAATCTCATAGTTGTGCTGCAGATGCTCCTGCTCCTCCCCGGTCAACTCCATCTCCACAATCCGCTCTACGCCACCAGAACCGATTACGCAGGGTACACCGATAAAGCAGTCCTTAATGCCATACTCTCCTTCACATAACACAGCAGAGGAGATCAATCGCTTCTTGTCGTAGAGGTAGGCCTCAACCATCTCCATGATTGCGGAAGCAGGACTGATATAGGCGCTGCCCTTGCCGAGCAGCTGTACGATCTCGGTACCGGCATGGCGAGTGCGATCTTCAATCTCCCTGATCTTCTCTTCGCTAAGCAGAGTCTGGATCGGAATTCCACCGACGGTTGCAGTACGACTGAGTGGAATCATCGCCGGGCCATGCCCTCCCATCACCATGCAGGAGACATCCTTGGCGGAGAAGCGGGTCTCCATTGCAATGAAGAGGCGGAAACGGCCACTATCGAGTGCACCGGAGAGGCCGATCACCCTATTTTTCGGAAAGCCGGAAGTGCGGTGAAAGATCTGGCACATGGTATCGACCGGGTTGGTGGAGAGCACCACAAAGGCGTTGGGTGCATGCTGGGCAACCTGTTTGGCGACCGACTCAATCACCCCCTTGTTGATCTCCAGCAGGTCGTTACGGCTCATCCCCGCCTTACGCGGTACGCCTGCAGTGATGATCACCACCTCGGCATCGGCAATCTCGGCGTAGTCACTGGTGGCGGTGATCTCCACATCAACCCCGGCGTGGGGGCGCATCGCCATAATGTCGAGCGCCTTGCCCTTGATCTGGTCGACCATGCCGGGCAGATCAACAATCACCACCTCGGCGTGATCCTTCTCGGTAATCATCAACGCCAGCGCCATACCGATCTGGCCACCGCCGACCAGTGCAACTTTACGAGCCTGAATACTCATCTGTCATCCTCCCTGATGGAACCACAGAGGGCACAGAGAACACAGAGGATATTGGGCAGTTTCTGTGGGCAAGTGCCTGGGTGGTTGATGGTTATTTAAAATTGACCTGTTGAGATCGCTCCTTTGGTGTCGAGCAACTCCCATTGCTGCCACAGGCCCCACAGCCGGGGCGATAGAATTGGTCGGGGTCTTTGCGCTTGAGCCACTCTTGAAACAGCACCCAGCCAAAAAGCAGGGCGACCAGACCAAGAATGGGCAGGATATAACTCATGAGCTGAATAATCCCGCAAAGCCCATAAATGCCATGGATAAAATCCCGGCAATAATCAGATTGAAGGCGGTGCCCTGAATCAGCTTGGGTACATCGGTCAGCTCAGTCTCTTCACGCAGTCCTGCAACCAGCACCATCGCCAGGGTAAAGCCACCACCGGCACCCAGAGCGTAGACCACGCTCTCCATAAAGTCATACTCGCGGTTGGTGGCGAAGATCGCCAAGCCGAGGATGGCACAGTTGGTGGTGATCAGTGGCAGGAAGATACCGAGTGAGCGAAATAGTGAAGGGCTCACCTTCTTGATCAGCATCTCGATAAACTGCACGGTACTGGCGATCACCACAATAAAGCTGATCAACCGTAGATAGGGGGCGTGTGGTAGCACATAGGTGTTCAGTGCCCAGGCACAGATTGCGGTGATGAGGAGTACAAAGGTGGTGGCTGCGCCGAGCCGTACCGAGGTCTCCAGTTTGCTGGAGACACCCAGGAAGGGGCAGAGGCCGAGGAAGTAGGCCAGTACAAAGTTGTTGACCAGCAGCGCACTGATAAAGATCCAGAGGAAATTCTGTAGAGTAGCGTCGGTCATGATGCTCTCTCTTCTGCCAATTGATAATTAATCTGTGCCTGTCGTCTCTTCTCAGTAAGCCAATTAAAAAAGAGCAGAATCAACCCCAGCGTCAGGAAGCCACCCGGCGGCAGAATCATGATCACCCAGGGTTCAAAACCAGCCCCAAACAGGTTGACGCCAAACAGCGCACCTTCCCCCAGAATCTCACGCACACTCCCCAGCGCCAGCAGTGCAAAGAGGAATCCGGCTGACATGCCGATCGCATCCATCACTGCATAGCCCACACTGTTGCGTGAAGCGAAGGCCTCTTGCCGCCCAAGGATCAGGCAGTTGGCGGTAATCAGTGGAATGAATGCCCCCAGCTCCTTGTGGATCTTGGGGAAGACCGCCAGCAGGGAGTAGTCGATGATGGTGACAAAGGTGGCGATAATGATGATGTAGGCGGAGATGCGTACCTGCTTTGGAATCAGGCTGCGCATCACTGAGACCAGAAAGCTGGAGCCGACCAGTACAAACAGCGTCGCCAGCCCCATTGCCAGTGCGTTGACTGCGGTGTTGGTCACCGCCAGCATCGGGCACATGCCCAACACCTGTACGAACACTGGATTATCTCTCCAGAGTCCTTTCATCATCTCTTCATAAGGGCTGCTTGGTGTTGCCATTATTCAGCTCCTTTCATGTTGGGTAGAGGCAGGCCGTGGGTTGGAATCTTGTGCAGCCAACGGGCATTTCCCTCGTTGATAATACGCACCACCGCCTTGGCGGAGATGGTTGCACCGGTAATCGCATCCACCTCATGTGGTTCATCGCGCAATCCCTTCTTCACCACCACCGGCTCTGGATCAATCGAGAGATCGGAGAAGTTGGAGACAAAGTAGAGATCCTTGTAGATCTTGTCACCCAGCCCCGGGGTCTCGCGGCTCTCCAGAATCTCCATCCCTACCACCTTGCGCTTGGCTGGTATATAGCCGTAGAGCAGGGAGATGGTGTCCTGAAAGCCGGGGCCGGCACTGGGCAGCGCATAACCGACAAATTCCCCCTGCGGGTTGTAGCCACCATAGATGGTGAATTCGTCACTCCCTTTCTCGGTACGAAAGCGCAGCGCATTGTCTTCATACTGGTATTTGCGCATCTCGGTGACATTGGGTAGCACCTTGAAGACCGCCTTGCGCAGCTCTTCCGCCTTGTTGCGGGTGATGGTGGGCAGGGTCGCTTCGTAAACACTGACAATGGCGATGCCGGAGATCAACCCAGCCACCGCCAAGGTGGAGGCAAGGCGAAATGAGGAGGGCTCTTTGGACTCGACCGGTCTGCTCATTTCGCACTCCTGCCAGCGTTTCTACCAAAGACGCGAGGCTGTGTAACGCGGTTGATCAACGGGGTGGCCGCATTCATAAAGAGGATCGCATAGAGCACTCCCTCCGGCAGACCGCCAAAGTTACGGATCAGCACCACTAAAAAGCCGATTCCGATTCCAAAAATCCATGCCCCCTTCGGAGTGACCGGAGAGGTGACCGGATCGGTCGCCATATAGATCGCCCCCAGCAGCATACCGCCGGAGAAGAGGGTGAACTCGATACCGGGGAAGCGTACAGGATCGATGGCCTGTAACAGCAATGAAAAGAGCGCAGCAGTGAGAAAGATCCCCACTGGAATACGCCACTCCAGCGCGCGACGCATCAATAGATAAACTCCTCCCAGCAGCAACAGCAGTCCGCTGGTCTCACCCAGCGAACCGGCGGTGTTGCCAATCATCAGTGCATCCAGTGGGGTGCCGGTCTGCTCGAACTTCATCAATCCCAGCGGGGTGGCGGCACTGAGTCCATCCATTGGTGGAGCCTGCATAAAGGGCATCGCCAGGGTGCTGGAGTAGAGGGTAAAGAACTGATCCGGTCCTTGTGCCACATGCCAGGTGGTCATCGCAATGGGGAAGGTGCCGAGCAGGAAGGCACGACCAACAACGGCGGGATTGAAGAGATTGTTGCCCAGTCCTCCCCACAAGGTCTTGCCAAGCCCGATTGCTGCTGCACCACCGATCCACGCCATCCACAACGGCAGTGCGGGAGGGAGCGTCATGCCCAGTAGTACACCAGTAAGGAGGGCGCTGCCATCACCCAGTGCCATCGCCCGTTTCTCTTTAGGGGTAAAGAGCCACTCGGTCATCAGTGCCCCCAGAATGGTGGCGACCACCACCAGCAGCGCACTGATGCCAAAGAACCAGATACCGGCCAGTAGTGCGGGCATCAACGCCAGCAGCACATCGCGCATGGCAGTCGGTACCTGCAGCCCCTGTTTCAGCAGTGGGGCCGACTGTAAAAGCAGATCGGGGTCTCGCTTATCCATTCAATTGTTCAGTGATCCCGGTGGTGGGTGGTCTCCAAATAGGGAGACAGTCACTCCATTCCGAGCTGGATGACTCCTGTCGAAAACTGGTAAAAATTGTACGTTTACTCAGGGAAGGCGGCAAGATGACACAATTTATGAGGGGAAAAGTGGATGGTGGGTCTGCATCAATTGGAGGCGGGGCGAATTCGAAAAATTTTACCACTGTCGGTCGAGAAGTAGATCCACCCCTCTGGGCTCTCTACCAGATCCCGAATCCGCTCATTGAGTGACTCCAGCAACCGCTCTTCACCCACCGCCTCGCCCTGATCATTGAGCGTGATGCGATTGATATGGCGCAGCTTCAGGGCACCGGCAAAGAGGTTGTCACGCCATGCCGGGAAGGCCTTTCCGGAGTAGGCAATCAGAGAGCCGGGGGCAATGGAAGGGACGTAGTATTTCACGGGCTGCTCCATTCCAGCCTTGTGTGTCCCTTCGCCTACCGCAATCGGCCCCCAGTACTCCTTGCCGTAGGAGATCACCGGCCAGCCGTAGTTGCTGCCCGGCGTGATGCGGTTGAGCTCATCGCCACCGCGCGGGCCATGCTCAATCGCCCAGAGCCGTTGTCGACTGTCGATGGCAATCCCCTGAGGGTTGCGATGACCATAGCTCCAGATCTCCGGCAGTGTGCCTGCTTGCCCCACAAAGGGGTTGTCTGGTGGGGTAGTGCCATCCCGATTGAGCCGCAGGATGGTAGCGGCATGGTTATCCAAATTCTGCCCGTTGGGCCGTTTTCCGCGATCCCCAACGGTGAAGAAGAGATGGCCCCAGTCATCGAACACAATACGGCTGCCGAAGTGGTAGCCGGTGGAGTTGGCCGATTGGGTAACCAACAGATCTTCCCATCGGGTCAATCGGTCACCGTTGAGCTGTGCACGGGCCAGTGTGGTGGCGGCACCATCGTCGACCGGTTTGCTGTAGGTGAAATAGATCCAGCCATCCCGATCTTGGGGAACTGCCACATCCAGCAGACCGCCCTGACCATCGGCAAAGGCCTCAGGTACTCCTTTCAAAGGGGTGATCTCGCCACTACGCAATGAGAGAATTTTTGCGCTGCCTTCTCGCTCGGTGATTAGCAGTTCATCGGCATTGAGGAAGGCCAATCCCCAAGGAATACCGAGGTCAGAGGTAACTAGCTCAACGTTAAAGGGTAGATCGTTATCAGCAAGCAAAGCTGTAGGACTGAATAATAGCAGTAGAGAGAGCAGATGTTTCATAAAACCAATCCTACATTGGTTTTGGTGCGGGTGTAATCGTCAAGCAGCCTGCTCAAGCGGATGCTGTCGCAGATTATCCTTCGCAGTACGAATCAGCTGGGTAATGGGGATGTTGGAGGGGCAGGCGTAGCTGCAGGCACCACACTCAACGCAATCCATCACATGGAATTCGGTGGTCTCTTCATAGCGTCGGTTGCGGCTCAGTAGTGCCAGTCGGGACGGATTAAGGAAGTAGGGGCACGCCTCCAGGCAGCGGCCACAACGGATGCAGGTGTATTCCGGTGGGCGTGCTGTTTCATGCTCGGTAAAGGCGAGGATGCCAGAGCTGCCTTTCAGAATTGGTACATCGAGGCTGGCGATGGGGAAGCCCATCATCGGTCCCCCCATGATGATCTCTTTGCTCTTGTCGTTGAGTCCACCGGCAAAGCGCAGCAGGTCACGTACCGAGGTGCCGAGTGGTACCAGCAGATTGGCGGGCTGATCGACGCCAGGGCCGGATACCGTGACGATGCGTTCGATCAGTGGACTCCCGCTCTGGAATAGGTCGGCAATGGCGATGATGGTACCGACGTTGTTGACCGCAATACCAACATCACGCGGGAGCTGCCCGGCAGGTACCTCCTTGTGGTAGACCGACTGGATCAGCATCTTCTCGGCCCCCTGTGGGTACTTCACCTCCAGTGCTGCCACCTCAATCGGTAGTTCAGGCTGCTGACTTAAATGTTGTTGAATGGCCTCGATTGCCTCTGGCTTGTTCTGCTCAATGCCGATGCAGGCCCGTTTGGCCCCCAGCTTCTGACGCAGGATCTCGGTTCCTTCAATGACCGTTTCGGGTCGTTCTACCATCAAGCGATGGTCGTTGGTGAGGAACGGTTCACACTCCGCGCCGTTGATCAGCAGATCCTTGATCTTGACCCCGTCCGGTAGTGAATACTTCACATGGCTGGGGAAGGCTGCACCGCCCATGCCGACAATGCCCGCCTGCTGTACCACCTCGATAAAGGTCTCCAGAGAGAGCTTCTCCCAGGAGGGGGGAGGTGTGGTCTCCAGCCGTTGGGTGGAGTAGGGGTCGGCCTCGATTACAATCGCCTCTTTCAGCGCACCATCCAGGGTGCGCTGTGGACTGATCTCAGCCACGGTTCCGGTCACTGGGCTGTGCAGGGCAGTGGAAATAAAGCCGCCCGGCTTGGCGATCAACTCACCGCGCCGGACCGACTGCCCCCTCTTCACCACAGCGATGGCCGGGGCACCGATGTGCTGCCCCAGTGGCATCACATAGCGCTTGCCAAAGGGGACACGCTGGATCGCCAGATCCTCGGTCTGCCCCTTGTGGTGCGCCGGATGGACACCATGTGCAAAGCTGTGAGAGAAGAGGCCCATGAGGTTACTTCAGCAGTTCCGCCATATGCTGACCGATCTCGGCAGGGGAGCGGGAGACGGTGACGCCTGCTGCTTCCAGTGCGGCGATCTTGTCCTGAGCAGTGCCCTTGCCACCGGAGATGACTGCACCCGCATGGCCCATGCGACGGCCTGGCGGTGCGGTGACACCGGCAATGTAGGCCACCACCGGTTTGGTGACATGCTCTTGAATGAAGGCTGCCGCTTCCTCCTCTTTGCTGCCACCGATCTCGCCGACCAGGATGATGCCCTTGGTCTGCTCGTCCGCCTCGAACAGCGTGAGGCAGTCGATGAAGTTCATGCCGTGGATCGGGTCACCACCGATCCCGATACAGGTGCTCTGTCCCAGTCCCACATTGGTGGTCTGGAAGACCGCCTCATAGGTGAGGGTGCCGGAGCGAGAGACGATGCCGATTGATCCCTGCTGGTGGATGTTACCGGGCATGATGCCGATCTTGCACTCGCCGGGGGTGATGATCCCTGGACAATTCGGGCCGATCAGACGTGCTTCAGGATATTCGCCGAGAAATGCCTTCACCTTGATCATGTCCTGAACCGGAATACCCTCAGTGATACATACGATCGTCTTGATACCGGCATCGGTCGCCTCGAAGATCGCATCGGCTGCAAATGCTGCAGGAACATAGATCATTGAGGCGTCGGCATGGGTCGAGGCGACCGCGTCGGCCACGGTGTCGAATACGGGGCGGTCGAGGTGGGTCTGTCCACCCTTGCCCGGAGTGACACCGCCGACAATGTTGGTGCCGTAGGCGATCGACTGCTCGGCATGGAAGGTGCCCTGCTTGCCGGTGAAGCCCTGCACAATGACTCGTGTATCTTTATTGATGAGTACGCTCATGGGTGTGCTCCTTACGCTGCAGAGGCGACTGCTTTCTGGGCAGCACCGGTCAATGTGTCTTCGACGATGACGTTGAGACCACTCTCTTTCAACATCTTCATCCCCTCTGCGGCATTGGTCCCCTCCAGTCGAACGATGACCGGGATGGAGACGCCCACCTCTTCGATGGCGGTTATGATCCCCTCGGCAATCAGATCGCAACGGACGATGCCGCCGAAGATGTTGACCAGAATGGCGCGTACCTTGTCATCACTCAGAATCAGCTTGAAGGCAGCCGCCACACGCTCGGCGGTGGTGCCACCACCGACGTCGAGGAAGTTGGCGGGGTCGCCACCATGGAGCTTGATCAGATCCATCGTCGCCATCGCCAGACCGGCACCGTTGACCATGCAGCCGATGTTGCCGTCGAGGGTGATGTAGTTGAGCTCGTGCTGGCTCGCCTCCAGCTCAGCCGCGTCCTCCTGAGTGGGGTCGTGCATCTCCTGTAGCCTGGGGTGACGGTAGAGGGCATTGTCATCGATGTTGATCTTCGCATCCAGCGCCAGCAGCTCACCACTTCCAGTGACGATCAGCGGGTTGATCTCCACCAGACTGAAGTCGTTGTGGGTGAAGAGGGCGTGCAGCCCCTTGAGGATCTTGGTCAACATACCGATCTGTTTGCCTTCCAGACCAAGACCAAAGGCCAACTGACGGCACTGATAAGGTTGCAGTCCGGCAGCAGGATGGGCGTGGACGGTGAGGATCTTCTCGGGAGACTCTGCAGCGACCTGTTCGATATCCATACCACCGGCAGCAGATGCCATATAGACGATCTGCTCCTTGTCACGGTCGACCAGTGCACCGAGATAGAGTTCGCTCTGGATGTCGAGGGTCTGCTCGATCAGTACCTGATTAATCGGCAGGGCACGACCATGGGTCTGGTGGGTACTGAGGCTGCCGCCCAACATCTCGCCAACAATTGCCTCCAGCTCTGCCCCCTCTTTGGCGATCTTGACACCGCCCGCCTTGCCACGTCCACCGGCATGGACCTGCGCCTTGGCAACCCAGCCTTCACTATCAATATTGCTGGCTGCATTGGCGACCTCGCTGGTCTGCTCAACGGTAATGCCTTGGGGGATTGGAATTCCGGCACGCTCGAAGAGCTGTTTGGATTGATACTCATGGAGGTTCATTGGTGGGTTTCCTCTTTAATCTATTTTATTGTTTATCGACTCGTCATTTGCAGTGTGTTTGACTGCAATAGGGGGAGTATATATTTTTTGTGATAGGTCTATTTGTTGATTTTATGGATAGATTCAATTAAGTTTTTTAAATTCAGTCTATGCTAATGCGTGTTCTCTCTGTCGGTTTCACTGTACTGTTCGACCAGTGCTGCGAGCTGTCCGGTGATGCGGTCAGTGGCCTCGGCTTCGAACTGCTCGCGTAGAGCCTGTAGCTCCTGTTGATGGTTCTGTTGTAGTGTCTCCAGCTCTGCTTTGTGACGGGCGGCAACACTGGCCTCGGCGTCTTGTTGAACCTGATGGGTGAATGGGGTGACCACGCCAGCCAGCTCCTGCAGCATCTGCCACTGCTCCAGCAGTTGTCCCAGACGGCGAGCGAATGGGGCATCAATGGCCAGTTCACTACCCTCAACGGTACAGACCGGTGTCTTGCTGTTTTGCCCCCGTTGATCCAGTTCCATCCACTCTTTAAGTGGAGTGGGGCTTTTCTGGTTATTGAATGGTGAGAACAGTCCGGCAAAGCGCTGCTCGCTGTTGGCCCATGAAGCAATCGAATTGGCCTTGACTGGATTGTCCTCCAGAGAGATACGGGTGCCAAAGACACCAGCCTGGTCGGGGTTGTATCGGAATAGCGGGAAGGCGCGGCTCTCTACTGCGAGTGCTGCCTGAGCCACAGTTTGGTCAGCATTGAAGCCGTTGCGTTGCGGGCTGGGGGCGTGAATGCGCAGTAGTGCCGGTCCACTGTAGTGGAGTGCCTCGCGGATGGAGTGGTTGAGGTGTTCCGGTGCAGCAATGGAGGTCTGTGCCACATAGGCGTTGCGCTGAGCCAATGCGGAGAGCGCCAGTTCGCTACGGGCATCTCTGTGGTGATGGCTACTGCCATGCAGTTTTGCCTCTCCCGCAAAACCGAGATCCATCTCCGCCAGCACCACCACCTTGATCGGTAGTTCACTGTTGAGTAGCCAGCTGAGTCCGCCGGAGGCAACAGCGCCGAGTGTGGTGTCATTACCGATCAACAGGAGGGGCGGGCACTGTTGGCGTTCATCATCGTTTAGGTCACGCCAGCTCAGTCGATCCATCTCCTTGCGTTCCGCTGGTGGACCGCCTTTGAGCAGGCTGTTGGCCTTGTGGATCAGTCGCTGGGTTGCAGTTGCCTGCTCCAGTTGCCCTTCCATCAGACCGGAGGCGAGCGCCCCGATCTCGGCCGCAGTGCCGATGGTGACCGGAACCTGGAACGGGTTGAGCGGAAAGGTGCCTGCCCAGGTGGCTGCGGTGCCGGAGGCAAAGGCGAGACTGTAGCGGGCACGTCCCAGAGATTGATCCCCCGAGGCGATCAGCTGTCGCTCCTTCTGGATGGCCTCGGCCAGTTCAATCCACTCCTTCAGCAGGAAGGCATCAACCCCTTCCCCTTCGATATCAGCCGTCTTCTCAGCCAGTGTAGTGAGGGTGAGGTTGCGGTTGGTGAGCTCTCCCAGCCCCTCTGCCAGCCCATCGAGGTCATCAATATGGGAGGCGGTCGCCAACTGTTCGCGAATCCCCTCCATCAATCGTCGGTAGAGACTATCCAGTGTCTGCAATTGCTGGTGGATCAGGGGCTGCTGGCGGTACTCCGTAATGCCAAGCAGTTGACGCACGATCAACTTCTCACCCGATCCCGGTTCTGCATGGTCTCCCCCTGCTACGGCCATACCGGCATAGCGGGAGAGAAGTGTGGTCTGCAGTGAGCCAATCCCTCCTTCGTCGGAGAGCTCTACCAGCGTGCTGGCTGCAGTGTCCGGCAGCTGTTCCCAGGTGCGCCAGTTGCGGTAATGGGTCTCCAGCAGTGTGGAGGTGGATTGTACAGGTTGCAGTGCGGCAGACTCCTGCTCCAGTCGTTCGGACTCCTGTTGGCAGAGTGTAGTACAGATGCCGCATCCCTTGCAGCTATCCGGGTTGACCACCAGGGTCAGCAGTTCGCCAGCCTGCGCCTTGCTGCGCTCATGGGCGTTGAAGAGAGTCTCGGTCAAGATCAGCGGCATGGAGCCCAGATTTTCACTCAACTGTTCGATGGCGGCATCAGCAGCAGTCCGCCGATCAGCAGCCAGTGGAGCCTGCTCCATCAGAATTTTCCACCCCTCCTTGATCAGAATGCTGCTGTCACCGCTCTCGGTGATGGTGCTCAATACCTTGGTCAGATTGGAGAGGTGGGGACGCAGTGCGTCGGCTCCACCCATCCGCATGCCCGCCTCCAATAGCTGGGTTGGCGTGAGGGCGGTTGCACCGATGGCACTGTCAGGACAGTAGCTCCAACAGTTACCACAGCCGCTGCATGATTGCGGATCAAACTCCGGGAGCAATGTTGCCTGACTGGTGTGGCTGTTAAAGGTGGAGGAGAGTGGAGGGATATGGCCGGTTGCCAGATAGGGATCAACTCCCTGCTGCGCCTCCAGTCCATCTCGATAGAGGACACCGTTCTGATCCCAGAAGCGGGAGAGACTATGGTAGCCCTGTATGTTGCTCTCTTCTCCCTGTGACAGATGGCGTACTGCCATCGGTGTCTGCGGTGCAGGGGTCCGGTTTTCTGCCTGTTGTGGTAGTGGGAGTGGTGTGCGTGGAGCCAGCGCTGTCTGGAACTGCTCTTTCAGTTCGCTGGGTTGATAGTTGTCGACCAGACGGTTTTCACGCAGCTCAACAGCTGAGGCTGACTGGATCAGACTGAAGAGCGTACCGATGCACTGTGCAGTTGCGAGTGCGATATCTTCACGATCCTCTTCGCTGTAGTCAACTGCGTAGAGGTTGATGCCCAACTGCTGGAGTTGAGTCATGGTCTCACTGGGAAGTGCGGCGAGGTAGGTCTGTGGATCGAGTGTGCCGGGGTCGATTAGCAGTGCAGTACCACTGTGCATCCGCTCCAGTGCAGGAATTCCCTGTTGCGGGTTGTGCTCGGTGAGTAGTGCAATATCGATGGGCTGTTCCGGGTCAAGCGGGGCGGTCAGCGGTGTGGTGCTGTAGCTGAAGCAGTCGATGTGGCTCTCGCTCCATGCAGACCAGCGTCTCTGAAGCTGACTGCGCAGCTCACCCTCAGTGGTTTGATAGAGTTGTTGTGCGACCTGTGTGGAGAGTGTACGAGCAGCGCCATTGGTGTGAACAATGGCAATAGTGACGGCTCCGTCATTTTGAGCTGCAGCACTGTTTTTACCACGCAACTGGATACTGTCGAGTTCGGGGTAGTAGCGCTCCAGCAGGTCATGCTGTGCCTGCTGCTTAGGATTGTTGTGGCGGGGTAGGGGATCAATGCCGAGTCGAAGTGCAGTGGACGGTCTGGTCATCGGCAACTGGAATACCGCTTGCAGGTCCCGGTTGCGCACAGGGAGTCCACCATTGCCATAGAGTATGGAGTGGATACGACAGCTGGGGGAGGCGAGCATGGAGACCTGCTGATAGAGCGGTGGCTCATCGTCGAACAGTGGCTCGGACTGGTCGAGTACCGTGATGACATCGGCTCGCTGCAGCAGCTTGCGCAGGGCGTCAGTCGGTGCCGGAGCGATCTGCTGGATACCGATGACAGAGAGGTCGCCGTTGTGTTTCTCCCGGAGCTGTTCAATCAGCTGTTGGCAACGCTCGGTGATGGCCCCCTGAGTCACCACCAGTTGGCGGCTCTTGTACTCCCCCTGATAGGAGAGCGGGCCATAGATGCGTCCGGTCAATTCACTGAACTGATCAAAGGTCTGTTCCAGTATCGGGGCAACCTGTTTGCCGAAGAACTGGGTATGGGCAATCTCTCCCAGTCCAAAACTGTGTGCATCCTGGTAACCGCCCTGCAGTGTAGGACGATCGAGGTTGTGCCAGCAGGGGATGCGGCGGCGGTTCTCACCAAACAGCATCTTCTGGGCGGGATCTTCCAGAGTAATGGTGTCGCTGCTGTTGCCGACCAGTTGCTGAATCAGCTGTGGGGAGGGGAGCTGCAGCTTCTGCATGGAGAAGGCTGTCTCCTCTCCATCCATTGCCACAATAACGGGTACCAGTGCCTGTTCCGCCACAGTGTGGGCGATCAGGGTGAAGTCGACTGCCTGCTGTCCGTTCTGGGCAAAGAGGATGCAAGCGCCACTGTTGCGCAACTGGTGCAGGGACTGGTGGCTACCACCTTGGCTTTCTCCCTGCAGGGGGTGGGCACGGTTGATGGTGTGGATTACCAGTGGCAGATGTTGCCCGACAGCGCGTCGCACCAGATCCTGAGCAGCTGCGAGATCATTGGACCAGAGGCTACAGGAGGCACGTTTGCCAGCCATCACCAACCCCATTGCGTTACTAAGGGCGGCGCGTGGGCTTTCACTCTCCATCTGCAGTAGTGGTTGACCAAACAGATTGAGCTGTTGGCGCTGTTGTTCGCCACGCCAGGCGATAGCCCCCTGCTCTGGTGGGAAGCTCTCACCAGTTGCCGAGACCTCTGAAAGAATCGCCTCTACCGTGGCAATGGCAACCGTGCCTTCCAGTAGGGTAATGATTCCAGACTCATCGCTTGCCGGGGATTGTTGCAGTCCCAGCAGTTGACGATAGAGACGGCTGGCTATTTCAGTGAAGCTGGGCATAACGTTTCTGACCCTCGGTCATATTCTGGTTTTTCTTATCAAACTGTTCACCCTCCAGCCAGAGTATGGCTCCGGTGGGGCAACGCCAGGTGGCCTTGAGGTCTTCCTGACCTCCACTGCGATAGTTGATTTGTGGGAGATTGTCGACCATCTCAATCAGGCCTGTATCGGCATCAGCCGCACATTTTCCACAGCCGTCACAGGCAGCGCGGCAGAGTACAGTGATTGCTTCGCCCTCCAGCGGTGCGTTGCACTGGACAAAGAGATGTTCGTTCATTGGGTGGATCTGGAATAGATCCTTGGGGCAGGAGATGACACAATCCTCGCAAGCGGTACACTTCTCTGTATCCACCACCGGCAGACCGTTCTCATTCATATGGATTGCATCGAAGGTACAGGCGATCTCGCAGTCGGCCAGCCCCAGACATCCCCAGGAGCATCCCTTGCCACCGCCGGATACGGTGGCTGCAGCACGACAGCTCTCGAATCCCTGATACTCGGCAATCTGCCATGCCTCAGCCTTGCCTCCTGCACAGTGGAGTCGGGCAACCCGTTTGACCTGTTCACCGGCATCCACCCCCAGCAGATCGGCAATCTCTTCGATCTCCTCTTTGGGGGCAACAGTGCATTTGCTTGGTTTAATAGTCCCGGCAATCAACTCCTCGGCAAAGGCGCGACAGCCCGGTTCACCGCAGGCGCCACAGTTGGTGCCGGGGAGCATCCCCTCGGTTTGATCAATGCGTGGGTCTTCCTCTACCTTGAGCAGACGATAGGCCACCGCCAGTACTACCCCGAAGAAGAGGCCGATGCCGGTCATGATCACGGGGGAGGCGATGACGCTGTTCATTAAAGCCCTTTAAAAGCAGCCTCACGCAAAGACGCAAAGACGCCAAGAAAAGCGGTGCTTTGCGTCTTTGCGTCTTTGCGCGAGTATTGCTTTTTCATTGAGAGGTTTTTATTGGTTGAACGGCGCTGCACGTTCAATCAGTGCATCCAGATCCGGTTCATCCTGGTTGAGTGGCATACCCGGATGGATGCAGCGTGAGGGACAGATCTCGGCTGCTTCGACCATCTGTTCATAGGTACCGAGGCTGGGGTCAGTGATGTAGGCCTGTTTGTCCTCGTTGTAGACAAAGAGTTGTGGATTGATTGCCAGACAATCGTTGCAGGTAGTGCAGAGGATGGAGTCGATCCAGGGATCTTCGCTGATCTCAATGACAGCTTCTGCGGTGTTCTCCTCCACTTCTTCATCTGTCGCCTCTTCAACTTCCGCTTCAATGGTGTCGGTACTGCTTTCTATTGCAGGAGTTGCGTTGCCTGGTGCAGGTCGGGTGCCGACCCCTTGAGAGAGATCCATCCCCATCAGTACCTGGGCTAACTTGCCCATCACCTCGGTGGTGGCGTTGCTGCGCAGTTCACTGATTTCGGTTTCATGGGTACGCTTCAGCTCATCGATCTGGCTGTTCAGTTCAGCTTCGGCTGTCCGGTTGGCCTCATTGACCGCCTGCTCTACATGTGGATTGCGTACTCCGGAGAGCTCCTGCAGTGTGTGCCAGTAATTGAGGCGATCCTTACACGCGAGAACCAGTTCACGGGAGACCACCACCTTATGCAGCGCGTTCTCTTCGTTGACCGTCCAGACAAAGGGGATCTGCTCAAAGGCCTCTTCCTCGCTCTGTTCAAGATAGTCTGCGATCGGTGTCAGGCTTCTGGAGTCAAATTCAGCCGGGATCTGACGGAAGTGGTTGCGCAGCTGCGGAATCAGCAGCGCGTAGTCTGCGAAGGTGAAAGCAAGCTCCGTGTGTACCATCTCGCCGCTGTCATCCCGAAAACTGAAGGGGTGAATGGCCCAGTCCTGCTCCGGTTGCGGGTTAACACTGAAGTCCATGCGCTCGGCAAAGGTATTGCCATGTTTCGGGTTGATGCGGAAGAAGGGGTGAACGCGTCCCTCCAGTGCAGCACCGGCCACCATCCATGGATCCATCAGGAACTGTTTGCGGCTCTTGGTGACACTGCTGCCGACCAGATGGGGGTCAGTTTCTTGAAAAATCACCTCATCCTGCATGCCGGTATTGATCAGGTGTACGCTGGTGCGTGGCATCTCGGTTGCTTCAATGAATCCCTGCATCAGGTGCTGATAGCGTGCTGCCGAGGTCTGGCTCACATAGCACTGGCGGTGTGCGGTGGCGATGTAACCCAGTTCCAGACGGAAGTCACGGAAGGGTGCATCCTCTGATGCTGCAGGATTGCCATGCCCCTTGATACGGGTCAGGATCTGTACCGGACGACCAGAGTTGAGTAGCCTGGAGAAGCTGCGCATCCCTTCATCGGCCAGATGAACGGAGGATTCCAGTGCAATGGTGGCAGGGATCAGCAGTAGCTCCTCTTCGGAGAAGGCCTCCCAACCGAAATTGGAAAACCAGGGGTCATGCACCACCGGATCGTAGTGGTTGTCGATCTCTAGTCGGGCGATGCGGCAGGCGGAGAAGAGGGTAGCCAGCTTCTTTGCCTCAATATCAAACAGGGATGCCGCCCGGTTGCAAGGGTCGTCATCGATAAAGGTCTCAAAGTGCTCCGGATTGCGGCTCCAGCTGCCGTTGAAATCGCCGCTGTGAATGAAGCGCACCTGAATCGGATTGTGTTTGAATTCACGAATGGTATTGGCAGCGTTCTCGATACGGGTCAGCCGCTCCTCCGGCATCAGTACCGTGGCGGACTGTTTGGGCTGTAGTGCAGAGAAGGCCGCAGTATTGAAGTAGGTCGCTTCGCTGCCCATGCTGCGTTCAACTGCGTCAGGATCAACCTCACCGCGCTTGCGGCGCTCAACATCCAGCAGTCGATCCAGTTCGCGCTGAAGTAGTGCCAGCTCCTCGTCAAACCGATCCCAACGAGTGTGGAAACGTCCATGCAGCAGATGCACCATCAGATGGATGGTGGTGTAGCGGTCATAGGGGAGCAGCTCATCCTGCTCATGGATTCCAGCCAGCAGCTGGTCCAGATCAGCCTGTAGCGTAGTGCGGTTCTCTTCGGAGAGAGAGAGGTGTTGCTGGAGTGCGTTGCAGGCAGACTCCAGTGTAGGTTGTAGCAGCTGAGGCCCCTCCAACCCCTCGATCTCCTGACGGATGGTGAACTCCAGCCAGTCCAGATTATCTTTTAGAATACGTGCACTATTCTCTTCCGGGGCAAAGCCTTCGATGTGCTCCTTGAAGAAGCTGGCAAGGGGTTGTGCATGCTGTTCGTGATACTGCGAATGGCGAGTGAAGAGGATCAGTGGGTAGTCATAACGGATCTTTGAGGAGTCGCGGAACGGACTCAGCAGTGCAGGCAGGTGCTCGCTGTTGATCGACAGGGTTTCGCGCTCCACGCTGGGGTCGCCCAGATGGAAATGGTGCAGAGTGCGCAGCGTTGCTGCTTCTGTTTCACGGTTCGGTTGTGTGGAGGTGCAGAGGGTCGGTAGAGGAGGTGCGCTACTCATGATGAATACTGTTAAATCGCAAAGGTGTCCAGCGCCTTGTTGGTCGCTGCAATCTTCTGCTCATCGGTGGCGTCGTGGCCAACACAGGAGAGCTCGTCATAGCAGGGGCGGCTCGCATCCTGATAGAGCAGGCCGACCGGAATGATCCCCTTCTCGGTCTCATCACGGGCAATGGTCATCGCCTCGTTGAAGTCGGAGGGGTCGTGTTCACGAGTCTCCGGGAAGAGGCGATCAATACCGGGTGCGACTGGAATGCCATTCTCATGTTGTAGCAGTAACAGACGGGAGCTGTCTTCCTGTAGCTCCTTGGTGATGCTGTCA
>CAYQFH010000005.1:0-18722 GCA_964416755.1 uncultured Piscirickettsiaceae bacterium
ATCCGTCGCCTAAAGGCGAGGGGTTTACGGATCCCCTATCGGGGACTCTAAAAAAACAGGGTGAGAGCGATTTGCTTAATAATTGGGCAATGGTAATTTTGTACTATTCAACTATAAGCAAGTGGCGGTTCTGGATTTCCAGCAATGGTTTTCGAAGAGAAATCAGCCGTTCAAGACCCGTGGCCTCTGTTCACTTAAAGCTATTCGGTTTACCTCCACTAATCCCACAATATACTCAGAAGTATAGGCCATCCCGTTTGATTAGGAGCTATCACCATGCATATCGACACCGCAAAGTCTGTGGTTGGTCAGATCAACAAAATCAATCTCTATGGAGGGTATGGGAGGCGATCGCAGGGTATAAACCACAGTTATATCGGATCAAGCCAGGCAACAGTAACGATCTCCACTTTTTCAAAACAGATCAATGAGTTTTACCAGAGCCTCCAGAATATCCAGGATCCAGAGGCTAGATGGCTTGCAACAGAAGGGTTAACTGCAATGATCGGCTCTCTATCTGATGACCCTGATACAGCATTCAGCAGTGATTTCATGGTCAATATGCAGTCACTGTATGAAAATGACTCTGCGCTATTCCGGGATTTCTTCATCACTGCCGGAGAACTGAATGAAGGAGGCTACAATCTCAATGGCTTCTCTCATATTTTTATTGCGATTGAATATCGCAGCCTGCAGCGCAGTTTCATTCAACAGACTCAGGTAATACTGCATGATGAATCAGAGGATCATCTGTTAAAACAGGAGATGTTCGGAGAGTTTCTAGATGCAACCAATAGAGTCCTGAGTAGTGGCTTGGAGGAGGGACAACTCCACCAAACCATGGAGGACTTTCTGAACCAGGTTAATGAGCTGGATGATCTGGAGAGCAAACAGTCGTATGCTGCCAACTTTGAGGTTGATCGCTGACGACTCTAGCTGCTTCTAACCATAATTGATCTTGTACTTTGCTATGTGATGAATTCTGAACTGTCACATCATCATGGTCATAAAACGAGCAGCTTCTCTTGCTTGCAAGTTGTACTCACTGGCGAGACTCTTCAGTTCCGACCATTTGTCTACTGGTGAATCGTAGTCATCAAGAAGGGAAGGGTGATCCCTGACGATTGCATCGAAGAGATCATAAATTGAATCGTTTGAATGCTCTGTAATGGCTGCCATAATCCTTCTCCGTTAATGTTGCGTTATGAGAAAGAAGAAGCATATTTTGTGCCGATTGGAGGCTATCTGATCAAGCTTCGGTCTGTGGAGAGTGTTATAGTCAGGACAGTTATAGTACTTCTCCCGCTGTCATTTTTTACGAGGCCTATGTCGTTTTCCATAGATAGAAGAGTAGCTCTACTCAGGTTGAGTGCGATTGCTTTACTGTCTGCAGGATGTTCATCTGTACAGCGGGGTCGCAGTGCAATTCAGCAGGGAGTTCGCTCGCTACGAGGGAGTGTACTGCTCGGGGAAGCTTCACTAAAGAAGGGGGAGTTGATATCTGACGGTGTACCGATTAGTACAGGAAAAGGGGGGCGGCTGATTGTTGTTCGTGAGCAGAATGCATACCTGCTACGAGAAGAGAGCTTGCTTACGTTTCAAAAAAATGGTCAAGGACACTCCGATCTGTTGCTGGAGCATGGTGCAGTTTTGTCTGTCTTTGCTCCGGGAAGAGTGACTATCCGAACGCCGGTTGCCCATATTGGAATCAGAGGAACAGGGTGCTATGTCGAGGCGAACAGAGAGAAGAGCTATATCTGTCTCTGCTATGGAGAGGGGGATATCTACTCATCGATTACTGATGAACTGCTGATGAAAGTGAATACCCATCACCATGATTCGCCATTCAATATCTATCCTGAAGGGGAGTTGATGGTTCCAATGCCAACGATCAATCACACCGATGAGGAGTTGGTTCTGTTGGAAAATCTCGTTGGCAGAACTCCTCCATTTGTAGACGATAAGTGGGAGGGGAGGAGTAATTATTGAACTGAGTATGTAGCTACTCATTTCAGTTGTTGCAGTTGCCGTGCCTCCTCATGGCTCAAGAATTTGAAGGGGTTTGGTAGCAACCCCGGCACCTGAGTTTGATAGCGTGGGTAGATGTCGGGATGGTATTGTGACAGTTTATGCTCCTCCATTCGAGATCCAATCATCAAATAGAGCGTGATTAGAATGGAACTGAGTAGTCGGGCTGCATCCATCTCTTGTGTCCAGATGATGACTAGAAACAGGGTGTACCACGGGTGGCGAACGAAGCGGTGGAGAGTAGAGAGAACAAACTGTTCCTGATCCTCGACTGTTTGCATCCCGTTTTGCCATTGCCGGAAACCAAAGAACTCCGCTGAGTCATATTCTTTCAGAGTATAGACAAAGAGTGTTACAGACAGTGCCATCAACAGAAACATGGTGGCTTGAGTTATGCCGTGCCATTCCCATAGCATGGGGCCACTCCAGCTGAACAGAAGATAGAGAGGAAGGGATAGTAGTAAAATTGACTGGGTATTAAAGAGGAGGCGGTAGGTTGGTACCCAGCTTGGGCGTCTTGCAGCAAACCACCGCTTTACACGCAGGGAAGCGGCCACTGAATGGATGGTGAAATAGATCAGCCAACTGGCTGCCAGGGCAGCGAGGTGGAGTTCGGGGTTATTGAGCAAGGTGATCCGGCTCTTTACGATAACCCCGCCTTTCCAGGCACTCGCTTACAGACTTACGCTCTTCGAAAGTGTTGTCAGGTGAACCCGGTGGATTGGAAGAAGATCTGCTGAAATTGGGTAGATCAGCCAGATTACTCCTCTGCACGGTTTGTTGACTCTCCTCTTCACACTGCTGAATATCCAGCATAACCTGGTGTGAGTCGTGAGAAGGGTGGTACCACTTTGTTGTGCAGCCGCTGAGGATAAACAGGATAGCAAGAAGATAGAGTTTGGTGTCCATACATCAAGTGTATATTCTTTATCTTCTGCTGTTATGATGAATAGATGAAAAAACTCGAAAGTGGAGAGGTAGTAGAGAAACCGAACTGCCAGGGAGCAGATGTGCGGCCATTGAACCATGCTGAAATCTGCTAAATTGTGGTCTGTCTGGATCTGCTCTCTAGCCGTACTATCTTTTGGTGTTGCTCCATTTGCGACAAGTTCAGATGAGATGCCCGGCGATGATGATCTTGTCTTGCTTGAATCAGTGGAAAAAGAGGTACACCAGATTCGGATGGATCTGATTCATACCCCACAGAGTCTGGAGAACGGCTGGGTGAAGATGAGCCAGTGTCACCGTAATATGGCGCCAACCGGCCGCTCAAGTGTTGATTTCAAGCCGGAGAGAATCAGGGCGTTGAAACTGCTCTCCTTCAAAGAGATAGGTAGAGCCTGGATTGGTGAAGGCGGGATTTCGGTCGAGATGGAGGAGGTCTCAAGGGGAAATGAGATCTGTCTTGAAGGAGAGGTGAGATCCGTCTATCTGGATGGTGACACCTACCACCAGAAGAGCGGCCCCTATTATCTACGTTTCCTTGATGGCTTTTTTCCATTGAAACTCGATTTGACAGTTGATTCCAGCCAGTCAGGAGTAAGGGTATCTGCGGTCCATCCTTCATCAGTCCCTTACATGGTTGATCAATATAGACTGCGGATCGATCTGCTGTTTGAAGGGAGGTTGAATCTGGATTTCACTCTGCAGCAGTTGTAGGAGAGGGGCCATGTGGCTCTTTGTGGAATTTCAGAATTTGGAAAAGATCTCGCTTGCTCTGTTTATTCCTGCATAAAAGGAGTCTCCGCCACGTGTGAGGGTTGAGTGTTAGAATCAGAGGCCCCAGGTTACTACAGGAAGAGTCATGGAGCAGATTCTAGAGATACGTGAAGGATGCAACACCCCGGAGCAGCTGTTAAAGAGCTTGCCATTTTCCCGCTTTTTGAAGAGCTACAAGGCGGAATTTATCGAAAATCTGGATCAGCGCGATCAGAAGCGCAAGCGTGAGGCGACCCACAAAGTCAGTTTTATCAAAGGGATTTGTGCACGAGACTATCTGGAACTGCTGGAGCGTGATGAGATTACTGAGGGTGCTGAGATGGAGAAGGCACGTAATCTGGTGCGATTTATCGATGGCGCATTCCACCACTTCCGTTCGAGCAGCTACTCTCGTCTGGTGCGGCTACAGAATGACGTGGTCTCAACCGGATTCGAGACCCCGGATTCGGTCAAGGACAAGGTGACCGAGAAAGCGATCAGTCTCTCGGAACTGATCTTGAAGACGCGCCGATATCTGCTGCGCAGAGTTGGAATGGAGAAGGGCGTACGGCGTACCCATGGTCTGGATGCCTCTCCCAATGTAACGGCGGGCGAGATCTCCGGTCACTACTTCAATCTGCCATCCGACTATATTGCACTCTCCCATGTCCCGTTGACCATTGCAGCCGATATTCGTACTGGTGTGGACTACTCCACCCCCTCCAACAAGCGTGCCGAGCCCTTCTACGAACTGGATCATAATCCACTCGATCTGGAGAAATTTGACCCGGATGAGTGGGTCTCTGTCCCGTTGCAGGTGGGAGCCTGGTTGATTGTTGCTTACTTGCACAAATCACGTGGAACGGTGGAGATGGAGCCGGGGTTGCTCAACCTCTTCCCGTTTGCCAGTGTGGACGACATCAAGAACAATCGCCGTCCAGATGGTGTCTTTATCTTTGGTGATCCCAATGCCGACCCTGGTGATCTTGGTTACTACTGGGATGAGAAGAGCAATATACTGGTTGGGCTGGTGCCCAACCGGGATGAACTGAAATATTTTGGTTATTCCAAAAAGCCGATTCTGACGCTGCACAATGTATTGGCAACCCGTAGCGGAGATCTGCCGCTGCACTGTGGCTGTACCCGTTATGTGGTTCGTTTTGATGAAGATGAGGGGCCTTATATTTCCGAGATGCTGATCAAGGCCGATGATATGGGACGTATTACCATGCAGGCTGGAGAGGATGGCGTGGTGCGTCCTATCTTTTTTGGCACCGAGACGGGCGCTTTCGCCTGTCTGGATGGTTTCAGTGAGCAGGCCAAACTGCAGATGATGGGGCGTGAGGTCGGCTATAACAAGGAGACTGGATCCAATGCACGTCAAATCGTACCGGTCAGTGAAGATATTGAGGTGATGAATGGAGATCCACTGGATGTGTTGCTCTATATGAACAACTTCGAGTTGGTGGAGCAGGGAACCTCTGCAATCAATACTGATATGAGCGTTAGTGATGCGATTGATCAATTCCGCCTTGGAGAGCGTGTTGCAGCAGGCAGCACCCATACTCATCGTGGTGCCAAGGAGAGCAGTTACTGGGCAAACCCTTTCCCCGCATTGAAGGACGAGAAGGGAGAGGTGCTTCACCCGGAACTGCTTGAGGAGTATGCAGAGGTTGAGGCCCGTTTCATTGCCTCTGCAAAAGTGTTGATAGAGCGTAGTGAGTTCCGTCTTGGTGTCGCCTTCAGTCAACTGATGGCAGGCGTCTATAGCGAAAATAGTGATGACGATCTGACTCGCTGTGGATACGAGGATCGTGAACAGGTCGAACAGTTGGCACCAGAGCGTCTGGCCGAGGATATCATCGACTTGATCAAGGAAATTGCGCTTGAGAAACGCGGTTCAGGCAGCAAGCAGCGAGATGAGGTCAGTATTACCGTCGCTCTGGTGGGAGACAGTCGCACAGGTAAGTCAGAAACGGCCGAAAAGATGGAGGGAATTCTCGGTCTGCAATTGGTCTAAAACTTAGCTTGAAGTTGATCGGTACAACCCCACTGACAAGGAGCCAGTGGGGTTGTCTCTGTTTTGGTGGCTGCTTTTTTCTCTTTTTACCTTGCCGGACAGGGTATGCATCTCTTCTGTAATGGCTATAATTGCTTCTTTTCTTGCAGGTTAGACTTCTTTTTTAATGCGCATCGTTCGGGGCATGATTACGGTTGAAGAGCCGCTCACTTTCGATATCTATACGGAAGAGGGAAAGCTGCTGCTGCGTAAAGGGGTGGTGATCTACAATCAGTCCCAGATTGACAATATCTGTGAGCGTAAATGTTACACCACGCCCGATGGTGAGATTGAGATGCTCGACAAAACCGAGGAGGAGTTGACAGCCACCGGTTACGTTGAAGATCTGATCTACCGTCTCGATATCGCCTATAACAACTTTGTTACCAACGGTTATAATCTGGTGAACGACATCATGCGAATCTCGGTCGAGCTGGTAAAACAGCTGGAGGACGACCCAGATACGATGATCGGAATTGTCCATCTCCGTTCGGATCTGAAGCACTCTGTGATTCGTACCCTGCAAAACACGGTCTTTGCAGTATTGACTGCGGACAATTTGAAGTGGGATAAAAAGCGCATTATCAAGTTGGCCTGCGCCTCTTTTACTGCCAATCTCGGTATGTACCCACTGCAGGATGATCTGGCCAAACATGAAGGGCCTCTGGAGGATTGGCAGAAGCGGATGATACGCAAACACCCATCTCAGGCGGTCAAGATGCTGATTGCTCTCGGAGTCAAGGACAAGACGTGGTTGCAGACGGTTGGTTATCACCATGAGCGGCTTGATGGGAGTGGTTACCCCAATGGATTGGCTGGAGACAAGATTGTTGAGGAGGCTCGGCTACTGGCGATTGCGGATCGGTATGGTGCTGCAATCTCTCCAAGAAAAGGGCGCAAGCCGAGAAATCCACAAGATATCATGCGAGTCTTTCTGGATCAGGAGAAGGATCAGTATGATACATTGATGGCGCGTCACTTTATCGCTGAAGTAGGGGTCTATCCTCCCGGTGTGACCGTGATGCTGAAAAGTGGTGAAGTGGCGGTAGTATCAAAACGGCGCAGCAAGCGCACCTGCCCTCTGGTCTATGCAGTCTGGAATGAGTATAACGAGCCATACAAAAAACCGATTGAGCGAGATACCATATTTCCAAATTATGCCATTGTGGAACATTTTGAGCACGAGGATACCCCTCGTCTCAATGCTGATCTGTTTTGGGGGGATGAGGATCGCTTGAGAGGTAAGGAGGTCAACCTCTTCCGTCCGCATGAGGAGAGCCTTGGTGTTGATGTGATCGAAGAGGAGAGCGGTGAGCTTACTCTGTTCTAGTTACTGTTTATGTCAGGGGGACAAACGTGATAACACCCAACCGAAAAATACTGGTTGTTGATGACGACCAACAGGTTCTGAACACTTATAAAGAGGTGTTGGTTGAGCAACAGAATTCCTCTGCGGATGAGTTAATGGATCTGTTGACAGAAGGGTTCTTGCTGGATCAGGGAGAGAGCGAAGCGGCTGTTGAACTGGGAAAGGACAGTTTTGAACTGGTTTCTGCGAGATCTGGTGATGAAGCGCTTAAGCTGTTTACCCAGGCCCAGGAACAGGGAGAACCTTTTTCAGTGGTCTTTCTTGATGTACGTATGCCTCCCGGCATGGATGGGATTCAATGTGGTGGTAAAATTCGTGATATAGATCCGCATGTCTACATCGTTATTGCTTCGGCCTATTCAGACTATTCACTGGACGAAATGAACAACTTTCTCGGCTATGATTTCGTCTATCTGCGTAAGCCATTTCTCCCGGATGAACTGCTCCAGATTACCCGGGTATTCACCTACTACTGGTCAAGGGATTATCTGGAGCGTCAAAAGAGAGCTGGACTTGAGGAGGAGCTCAATCGCTGCAAGCAGTTACTTTCAGACGATAGCTGATAGTTTGGCAGGCACATACTACACATTAAATTGAAGAGAGGATTAAGATGTTGAAAAGAGGTTCATATAAAGCAAATTTACTGTTGTTACTGGTTGCAGCCCTGTTTTCACTAAACGTGGTTGCCGAGGAGCAGGTACTTACCTTCGGTGTGGTGCCGCAGCAGGCCGCCAAAAAGCTGGCGAAAAAGTGGGGGCCACTGTTTCAGTATCTGGGAGAGAAAAGCGGTGTCACCATCCGCTTCAAGACAGCCCCCAATATTCCAGAATTTGAGCGTCGTCTGAGCAAGGGAGAGTATGATCTCGCCTATATGAACCCCTACCACTACACCGTATTTGGGGATAAGCCCGGATATCGCGCCTTTGCCAAGCAGAAGAACAAGCGAATCAAGGGAATTATGGTGGCCCGCAAGGATACAAAAATGGCGGATCTGAAGGCACTGGATGGAAATGCGTTAGCCTTTCCGGCACCAGCCGCGTTTGCAGCCAGCATCCTGACTCGTGCCCATCTCAAGGAAATTGGTGTCGATTTTACCCCCAAGTATGTGAAGTCACATGATTCCGTCTACCGTTCTGTGGCCAAAGGGCTGTTTCCATCGGGAGGTGGGGTAGTGCGCACCTTCAGGAATACCGAGCCTGAGATCCGGGAACAGTTGAAGATTTTCTGGACCTCTCAGACCTTTACTCCACATGCATTTGCAGCTCATCCCAAACTGGCGCAGGCAACAGTTGACAAGTTGCAACAGGCTTTGATTGCCATGAATGGTGATCCTGAAGCAGCGCCATTGATCAAGGCGATCAGCTTCAAGGGGTTTGATAAGGCGGGGCATGATGATTGGGATGATGTGCGTAGCCTGAAGATTGATCTGCTGGACGATCTTTAAGCCAGTAACTCTCCGTTAGGAGTCTGTCGGATTTATGAACACCTACTGCGAAAAACCTGAATTTGGTCAAATTTCCTCATCCTTTTCGTTAAATAGCTACGGCTATTCGCCTCAAGCGATGAAAAAATTTGCCTCAAATCAGATTTCTCTCGCTACGGTCTCCTAAATCCGACAAACTCCTGGCAGCAATGTCATTTCGGCTGAAAACCATACTTGGAGTCGCCTTGATTGAGGTGATCCTGCTGGTCATTCTGGTTTGGAATGGCATGAGTATGATGCATCAATCGAGCGAGAGTCAGCTACTGCAGCGTGCTGAGACCACCGCTTCGCTCTTCTCCTCGATGGTCAAAGATGCCGTCCTCTCCTATGATCTGGCGACGCTGGAGACCTTTGTCTCGGAGCTGATGAAGAATGAGGGCTTGGTCTATGTGCGTATCTATGATCAGGATCAGATGCTGGCTGCTGCCGGGGATGAGATTCAGCGTGCAATGCCCTTTATTCAGGATCACTCACTGGAAGAGGTGAATGATGCGGTTTTTGATATTGAGGCCTCCATCACAGAGGCGGGACAACAGTATGGGCGCGTTCAACTCGGCCTCTCCACAACTCTGCTAGAAGAGAAGCTGACTGCAGCAACCATCAAGACCAGTTCGCTGGCAGTGATCGAGATTCTGCTGTCGGCACTCTTCTCTTTTTTGCTGGGGAGCTGGCTGGTCAAACAGTTGGAGGTGCTGCGTCACGCCTCCAGTGAGATTGCCTCAGGACAGTTGGGGGTACAGATCCCGATCAAGGGATCGGATGAAATTGCAGAGACTGCAAACTATTTCAATCAGATGTCTCTTGCGTTGCAACGCTCAACTGATGCGTTGAACCAGCTGAACACCTCACTGGAAGATCAGGTGACAGAGCGCACCCGGCAGCTTGCTTATGCCAATCAGTCACTGCAGAGTATTCTCGAATCGATGTCGGAGATTCTCCTGGTGGTGGATGATCAGGGGCAGATTCAGTTGACCAACCCGGCCAGTCAGCGCCTGTTGGGCTACGAAGAGAAACATCTGGTCAATCAGGATCTCCATGTCTTGTTGGCTGAGGATGACAAGCGGCGGTTGGACTGGATGATGCAGGAGCAGGTGCAGAGCGGTGAAGAGTTTGCGCTGTTGACCGCTTCCGGAGAGTGGCTTCCGGTGTTGATGATGGCCTCCAGAATCGATGATCAGGAGCAGGGGTTCACTGTCATCACGGCGCAGGATCTGCGTGAATTGAAACGGGCGGAAGAGGGGGAGCGTTACCTTTCATTTCAGGAGGGGCTGAACGAGATGAGTGCCAATATTCTGCACAATATCGGCAACAATCTGGCTGGCATTCAGGGGGGATTGCTGAAAATCGAGCAGCAGAGTGACAACCTGAGAAAGGTCTCTTCACTGCTGGGAGGCTTTTCGCAGAAGGTGCTCACAGAGCTGGACGAACTCAGCCTCTCGCCACAAAGTATCCTGCAGAAGGCACCGCAAATACTACAGAAGAGTGCGCTCTCTATTGAACAGATGGTGGAGCGTGAAATTGGTGGTGCAGTAAAGGATATCCACAAGCTCTCCGACCATATCCACTCCGTCATTCAGGCAACCCCCCTGACGGATGACCAACGCCGATCAGATCGAGGTTTTGAGTTCAAGGATCTGTTGCGGGATGTTGAAATTCTATTGGCTGAGAAAATCAAACAGAAGGAGGTCTCCATCACTCAGCAGATTACTTTGCAGGTGGGGCGGCTGAAAATCTCTCGCAACCTGATGCTACAGGCGATGGTGCACCTGGTCAGCAATAGCCTGGATGCTATTGAGAAAAAAGGAGCTGGGGAGATCCTGATTGCGGTTGATGAGGAGGTGCGTGAAAAAGGTCGGCGTTGGCTGATTGTTCAGGTGCTTGATAATGGTTGTGGAATAGAAGAGTCCAATTTCAGCAAGGTTGTTAAGTCCGGATTCAGTACTAAGCATGATGGAAAGGGGAATGGCCTCCATGCGGTAGGCAACTATGTCAATGCGATCCAGGGCAGATTTGAGATCAGCAATCGCAAGAGTACGCAGGGAGTTTCGGTAAAATTGGCAATCCCGCTTGACGGGAGCTGATTCAATGTGCGCTATAGCTGTTTGATGACATGGAGCACAGCGTGCACTAACTGCTCCAGCTCCTCTTCAGTGATTACAAAGGGCGGCATCAGGTAGATCAGTTTTCCGAATGGTCGCACCCAGACCCCCTGTTGTACAAAGAGTGGCTGTATCACTGCCATATCTACCGGTTCAACCAGTTCGATGACGCCAATTGCCCCCAGCACACGTACTGCTGCTACCTGCTCCAACGTGACACAAGCTGCCAGGCCAAGCTGCAGTCCATGCTCAATCTGAGTTATACGTTGCTGCCACGGTGAGTTGAGTAGCAGATCCAGACTGGCCACTGCTGCACTACAGGCAAGAGGATTACCCATAAAGGTGGGGCCATGCATCAATGGTCCGCTCTCCGAGATGCCATTTGCAATCTCGCTGCTGGTAATGGTGGCAGCGAGGCTTATGGTTCCACCGGTCAATGCCTTGCCGATGCAGAGAATATCGGGTGAGATTGCTGCATGTTCACAGGCGAAGAGTTTTCCGCTGCGACCGAATCCGGTCGCGATCTCATCGGCAATCAGTAGAACCTTGTACTCACTGCAGAGTCGGCGCGCCTGTTTCAGATACTCTGGATGGTAGAAGTACATCCCTCCGGCACCCTGCACGACCGGTTCAAGAATCAGTGCGGCAATCGTGTGGTGCCGCTGTTTCAGAAGTTGTTGTAGTGGCGCCATGGCCTGTTCGTTCCACGGTTCTCCATACGCGATGGCTGGGCGTTCTACAAAGTGGTGTCTGCTGAGCAGGTCGCCAAACAGTGTGTGCATACCGTTATCCGGGTCTGCCAGTGCCATGGTAGCAAAGGTGTCACCATGGTAGCCGCCACGCAGCACGGCGATCTCTCGCTTCTCAGACTGATTCAATCCGATCCAGTATTGCAGTGCCATCTTTAATGCCACCTCGACTGCAATAGAACCGGAGTCGGCGAGAAAGATCTTCTCCAATGGAACTGGGATCAGCTCAAGCAGTCGCCAGGTCAGCTCAATAGCAGGACGATGGGTAAGCCCTCCGAACATGACATGGGTAAACTGCTTCAGTTGCTGTTGTAGTGCATCGTTGATTTCTGGCACATTGTAGCCATGGATTGCCGACCACCAGGAGGACATCCCGTCGATCAGTTCACTTCCATTCTTCAGTGTCAGTATTGCCCCTTTGGCTGATTGAACCGGGTAGACCGTCAGTGGCTCTGTCATTGAGGTATAGGGATGCCACAGGTGGGTTCGATCAATCTGTAACAGGGTATCCGTGGAGTGGTGCATCGCGGTATGATACCGGCAAATAGTCGAACAGGGGGGGATAGAAGTGTAATGGTTGAGGAGATCGAACTGTCAACGGGGCGGCGTGGTCTGCAGGAGATCACCGCACAAATCCAGCAGCATGTGCACGATAGCACGCTGCAGGAGGGTCTCTGCACACTCTTTATCCGTCACACCTCTGCCAGCCTGCTGATTCAGGAGAATGCCGATCCCTCCTGCCAGCGGGATCTGGAGCGGTGGATGGATCGTCTGGTTCCTCAAGGAGATGCACTCTATACCCATGTTGATGAGGGAGCGGATGATATGCCTGCCCACCTGAAGTCAATGTTGACCCAGAGTAGTCTATCGATTCCCGTGATGAACGGGCGTCTGGTGCTGGGTACCTGGCAGGGGATCTTTCTCTGGGAACATCGTGAGCGTAGCCACCATCGCCGTCTGGTAATCCATCTGGGGACATAAATCATGAGTCCATTCAAGCCAAATCGAGTCAATGCCACCATCTCTCCAGATGGTACTCTGGGAGTGCTGTCTCAGCATGAGGTACAGAAGATTTTGGGGAATAGTGAAGAGTTGGGTGAGTTGCACGAACTCTTCCGCCGCTGTGCGCTGGCAGTGCTCAATACCGGTACTGATATTGATGATTCGCGTGCAGTGTTGAAGCATTTTCACGATTTTGACATCATCCCGCAGCAGCAGGATTGGGGGATCCAGTTCAATCTGTTGAATGCACCTGCTGATGCCTTTGTTGATGGAGAGTTGATTCATGGCATTCGCGAACACCTTTTTGCGGTGGTGCGTGATATTCACTCTGCCCATGAGACACGTCATTCCACCTACTTCAACCAGGAGGAGTGCGAGAGTAGCGGTATCACCAATGCCGTCTTCCATATCCTTCGTCGTGCCACGATCTTTGACCGCCATGACCGCTCCGGGCTGGTGGTCTGTTGGGGCGGGCACTCCATTGGTCGTGAGGAGTACAGCTACACTAAAGAGGTGGGGTATCAGTTGGGGCTGCGTGCGCTCAATATCTGTACAGGATGCGGGCCGGGTGCGATGAAAGGGCCAATGAAAGGGGCCACCTTCGGTCACGCCAAACAGCGTATCCGGGAGGGGCGCTATATTGGTCTGACCGAGCCCAGTATTATTGCTGCTGAGCCACCCAACCCCATTGTCAGCAATCTGGTGGTGTTGCCTGATATTGAAAAGAGGTTGGAGGCCTTTGTGCGTACCGGACACGCCTTTGTCCTCTTTCCCGGTGGTGCAGGCACTACCGAGGAGCTACTCTATCTGCTGGGTATTCTGTTACATCCAAGAAATCGGGACATTCCCTTCCCGCTGATCCTCACCGGGCCTGAGTCAAGTCATAGCTATTTTGAGCAGCTCAATGATTTTATTGGCAAGACTCTGGGGTATGAGGCACAACAGCGTTACAAGATTATTCTGAATGATCCGATTGCAGTGGCGCGGGCAGTGAAACGTGGTGTTCAGGAGGTGATCGATTATCGCAAACAGAGTGGAGATGCCTACTTCTTCAACTGGCAACTGCATGTGGACCTGCTCTTTCAACACCCTTTTCATGTGACTCACGAGAGTATGGCTGCTCTGGATCTTCATCAGGAGCAGGATCGTCACCTGCTGGCAGCCGGCTTGCGCAAGGCATTCTCCGGGATTGTGGCGGGTAATGTGCGTGAGGATGGTATCTGTTCTGTCGAGAAGAACGGCCCCTATCAGCTAACCGGGGATGCAGAGTTGATGGACTCGTTGGGGGAGTTGCTTCAGGAATTTGTGGATCAGCACAGAATGAAACTGCCTACGCAGGAGTACATCCCCTGTTATGAGATTGTGCAATCATGAGTGACCCTGCTGAGCCTGAACAGAAACACCGCATCCTGGTGGTGGATGATGAGGCCAGTAATCTGCAGGTTGTTGGTGCCATCTTGCGCGAGCAGGGAAGCTATCGTATCAGTTTGGCAATGAATGGAGAGGATGCACTGCGTCAAGCCAGAACCTCTCCCCCTGATTTGATTCTGCTGGATGTGATGATGCCGGGAATCAGTGGCTATGATGTGTGTCGTACACTCAAGCAAGACCCCGAACTGAAGAAAGTTCCAGTTATCTTTCTCTCAGCGAAGGCGGGAGTGGAGGACTATATCGAGGGCTTTGAAGTAGGTGGAACGGACTATGTCAGCAAGCCGTTTGTTGCCGAAATTCTTCTTGCCCGAATCGCAACCCATCTCAAACTCTTTGTTCACCAACGTGAACTGGAGCAGTTTCACCGTTATCGTGAAGAGCAGCGCCGGGCAGAGCGTCATGCAGCCTATCAGAACGGGTTGACTGAGATGGGGGCGGCAGTGTTGCACACAATGGGTAATGTGATTACCTCAACGGATAGCAGTCTGTTTGAGTTGGAGCAGTTCAAGCGCGATTTTGGCAAGGTAGGGGAGTCAGTGGGTTATGCACAACAGCTCCTGAGTGAAAAAACGGAGCTAGGGCGTGCCGAAAAGCTGTTGGAAGTCAGTGCGCAGTGGATGAATAGCAGTGGAAAAACATCTTTTGAGCAGTTGCTTGAAAAGTTGCAGGATAACATGGGGCACATCAGGGCGGTGCTTGGTGCTCAGCGCCGTTTGACTCAAAATAGTCTGATCAGTACCGAATTTCCAATCAGTAGTTTGATTGCTGATGTTGAGTTGCTACTCAGTGAAGAATTGGTGACACAGAATATTGAATTGGTAGTGGATGACCAAAGCAGAGGCCTGTCGGTCAATTTGCCTCGTAGCCCACTGTGGAGTCTTTGCAATAATTTGGTCACCAACAGTCTGGAAGCCATCGCACGTCATGTGGATTCTGGAGCAATGGTTTCTGGAGAAGGGTGTATAACTGTCCATGTTTCTGCTGATGCAGATCACCACTGGACGGTTGAAATCACCGATAACGGAGATGGGATTGATCAGGAGTTACTTCAACGGGTGATTAACTCGGGAGTCACGACCAAGATTGGTGGGGCAGGTTTGGGACTGCACAGTGCGGCAAACTTTATTAACTCTGTTGGGGGTACACTGGAAGTAGATAGTGAGGGACAGGGACAAGGTGCTATAGTGCGGGCACACTTTCCGTGTTGAACGGGTACTCTTGGACAGCTGTTCTCTATGCCATACTGCTCTTGTTCAGTGTGCCACTCCATGCGGCCGGGACATTGCTGCTATCGACAGTGGATGGGGGCGAGCGAATTGATGCAGCGCAATTGAGCCTGTTTGAAGATCATAATGTGATCCCGTTTGAGCAGTTGCAGATTACACAGTTTCAACCGCTCGAATCCCATACACTCAGTTTCGGCTACCGCAGATCACAGTTGTGGCTTACCTTTACGGTACACAACGATACCCCCGACCACATCTGGTGGTTAGAGGTTGGCGAGCCACGTCTGCAGAGTATTGCAGTGTATCAGACGGAAGCAGGGGCATCGAGCCGGTTACAACTTTTGCATGGGGGCTCTTCACTGTCGTTGGATCAACGGGTAATGAAATACCAATCGAACCTCTTTCCGCTTGTCATTCCTCCTGGAGAGACAGACCGAGTCTATCTGCAGGTGGCATCCAGTACCGCAATCACGCTGCCAGTCAAAGTATGGAGACCAGAGGCTTTTCTGCAGAGCCAGTCTGATGTCACGCTGTTCAGAACACTGCTGTATGGGGCTGTCATTGGAATCAGCCTGCTTTTTCTGCTGGTGCATCCATTCATGCGTTCAATGGATCAACTCTATTACAGCTTTGCACTGCTCGGTTTTGTTGTCTTCATGTTGACCTACAGTGGTCATATCCAGCAGTTCTTTCCTCAACTGTCGGGGGATTGGGCAATCCGACCAATGGTTGTTGGGGCAGCCTCTGCAACCCTCTTCTTCATGGCCTTTACGCGTCGCTATCTGCAACTTGAGGAGATCAGTGTGCGCTGGTACCGGATTATTGGCTGGATCATGGCTTATGATGCGGTGGTGATACTATTGGGACTGTTTGGCGACTACACCATTGCAGGATATGCGATTTCGTTGGCACCTCCGCTAACTGGAGTGGGAATGGTGGGAGCGCTCTGGGTTGCATTGCAACACCGTGTCTGGACCTCCTGGTTCTACCTACTGGCCAACGCCCCTTTCTGGATTGTGGTGACGGCAACCTTCTTCCATTGGGAGGATGGAAAGCTGGTACACACCTTGCCTCAGGATCGACCACTGCTCTCCATCGGCATTACCGGATTGCTCTTCCTTTCGGTCTCATTTGCTGTTCGTTACGATCGCATCCGCAAGCAGAATGATGAGGCACAACATCAGTTGCTGGAGTCGGAAAAACGGATGGTAGAACAGCTGGAGAGCGAAGTGGTTGAGCGTACCCTTGAACTGACCATTGCCAAGGAGCGTGCAGAGTCTGCCAACCAGGCAAAATCAACCTTTCTTGCCAATATGAGTCATGAAATTCGTACCCCGATGAATTCGATTATCGGCTTGGGTAGTCTGCTCTCCAAGGGAGAGCTTTCCAGGAAGCAGCATAATTATGTTGAACAGCTTAACAGTGCAGCACACTCCCTGCTTCACCTGTTGAATGACATCCTGGATCTCTCAAAGGTAGAGGCTGGAAGGATTGAACTGGAGATCATTCCGTTTAATCTCAGAATGCGTCTTTCTGATCTGCAGACTACACTCGATTATGGAGTGGCTCGGAAAAAAGGGTTGGTGTTTAAAGTGATCGTATCTGCAGATGTGAAAGAGCATCTGATTGGAGATCCGATGCGTCTGCAGCAGGTGTTAACCAATCTCTCAGGCAATGGGCTCAAATTTTCCAGTGAGGGAGGGGTAACACTGGCGGTGGAGTTGGATAGAGAGGAGCTGGAACAACAGTGGCTCCGGTTTAGTGTACAGGATACCGGTGTTGGAATTCCTCAATCTCAGCAGGCTGCTATTTTTGACCGTTTCTCTCAGGCGGACAGCAGTATTACACGTAGTTTTGGGGGTAGTGGTCTGGGGCTGGCGATCAGCAAGCAGTTGGTGCTGTTGATGGGAGGGGAGGGGATATCCGTAGAAAGTCAGGAGGGGGTAGGGAGTACATTCAGTTTTGTCTTGCCATTTGGTATTGAAGGTCAGGTTGAGGCGGATTCGAAAAGGGATCAAGAGACTATTCTGAATTTGACTGCACTCTCCATTCTGGTCGTCGATGACAATGAAGCCAATCGAATTGTCGGTACAGCACTGCTTGAAGAGAGGGGAGCAACGGTTACCTGTGCTGCCGGTGGTGCAGAGGCAATTGATCTGATTCAGCAAGCTGTTGCGACTGAGGAAAATTATGATGTTGTTCTGATGGATCTGCATATGCCAAAAATGCAAGGAACAGAGGCTGCGGAGAGAATTCGCAGAGAAATTCCTCAGTTTACATCACCGATTATTGCCTTGAGTGCAGATCTGTTGAGCGGTATGCAGGAGCAGTTGCTATCATCCGGTCTGGACGGTTTTATTCCAAAGCCGCTGGAGTTGGAAACACTGTTTGCCGAATTTGTTCGCCTCTCCATCATGATGAAAACCAGTGAATCGATAGAGGATGAGGTGGTTGTTCAACAGATGCAGCATCTGCTCCAGGGAGATCTGCTACAGATGTGGGAGACTGTGGACACCTTGAATGAGCTGGATACGATTGCCAAGTTTGCACAGCAGTTGCGACATCGTGCAGAATCGACATCCTGTTCTGAAGTGGTTCACTTTGCGCAGAATCTGGAAACTCAAGTTGAACAGCTGGATATTCATGGGATGAATCGCTCTCTGCAGCAGATTGCTGAGTGGATGCGGTAGCATTCTGAAACTGGGTTGTGCTGCAATACCGGCTGCTCAATCTGTACTATTTTGGCGGAATGCCTTTGATGTTTGGTGTCATCAAGGGGCGGGGGGATTAATGCAGAATATTGGCGGTGAATTGCAGTTGTACAGTGGAGGAAAAAATTGCGGAGTGACCGTCAACATTGTCTTGAACAGTTGTTGAGGTTGTAAAAAAGAACCCCTCAGCGTAATCAGTGGGGAGAACTGCTGAGGGGCCAGGTTGCGTTTACATGAAACTTTCACGGTATAGATGAAAGTAGGAATCATTCTAGTGGATAAAAAACACTCTGTCAATAGGAATGATTCTTATTATTATATTTTTGGTGAGAACAGCCATTCCTTGGCTAATTGCCATTGATCGGCACAATCACCATTCCCATACTACCTGCACTGTATGGAAACGGAATAGAGGTTGCCATTTGCTATGTTCTTCAAACATGGCTCAGACATGTCTGCCCCTCGCCATCCATCGTTTCTGGTTGATGGTGAGGGGAGGTTCTCGGGCTTACCAGTATCGTCCTTGATGACGGGCTTTTTTAAATGATCTATCGCATCCTTTACCTTTACGGTAGGAGCCAAGAGAGTCCAGTTGAGCCTCAGTCAAAATATTACTCAGTTTGGTACGAACGTTTTCCCTGTGGGCTGCTCGAGCTTTCTCTTGTTCGACCATAATGGCCCGGACTTGCTCTGCTTGTGTTTCGTTGAGTCCAAGTCTTTGAGTCATGCGCTCAATGCGAGTATCAACTGATGGAGGCCCATACAGCTCACCAAAAGGCCCCATGGCATATGCAGTACTTGCTGCAAGTGCAGCAGCGATTGAAATAGTGATGATGGATTTTTTCATGATGCTTCTCCTGTGATTGG
>CAYQFH010000005.1:18822-47060 GCA_964416755.1 uncultured Piscirickettsiaceae bacterium
GCAGCGATTGAAATAGTGATGATGGATTTTTTCATGATGCTTCTCCTGTGATTGGGGTGGATGAACAGATTTCTCTCTGTTGCTAAAAAATATAGAGTGCAAAGTTGGAGGAAGTGTGTTCGAAATGAGGAGAAATTGAGGAGTGTGTTGTTGTGTGAATAGTTTGTTGGTCAGATACTTACAGAGAGCATGAATATACCCTCTTTTAACACGCTGAACACAGCTCAAACGTGAGGCACAGATCAAAAAAACAAAACCCCTAACCAACTGAATGGAAAGGGGTCTTTTATCTTGGTACCGAGGGGGGGACTTGAACCCCCAAGCTGTTGCCAGCGGCGGATTTTGAATCCGCTGCGTCTACCAATTCCGCCACCTCGGCATGTGGCTGCGCATTATAGGGTTAGATGTGGTTCTATACAATGATAAAGTGCTATTTTTAGTAGCCTAAATCACTACGGTTCCAGTATAATCCGCCGCAACTTTCAGGCCGTTCATTGAACGGCTCTTTTTTATTGTTATTTTTTGGAGAATTCCAATGGCTGTACAGCAAAACAAGAAGACCCGTTCCAAGCGCGGCATGCGTCGTTCACACGATGCACTGACTGCACCTAATCTGTCGATTGATGAAGAGACCGGTGAAACTCATCTGCGTCACCACGTTACTCCAGATGGCTACTATCGCGGTCGCAAGGTCGTACAGAACGGTTCTGAAGACTGATTACCGTTGATGATCGACTATTGTCTGCCCGGCATAATCAGGTTGGGTGAATGACAACAACAATTTCCATTGATGCAATGGGCGGGGATTATGGCCTTGAGGTCACAATCCCCGCATCCCTTCAGGCACTGAGGAAAAACAGTGCACTTCATCTGGTTCTGGTTGGTGATCAGGAGCAGATCGCCTCTCATCTTGATCAAGCTGACAGTGCGCTTAGAGAGCGTATCCGGATTCAACACGCCTCGGAAAAGGTGGAGATGGATGAATCTCCATCCAGTGCGTTGCGCAAGAAGAAGGACTCCTCAATGCGTGTGGCACTGAATCAGGTCAAAGATGGAGTGGCTGGAGCCTGTGTCAGTGCCGGCAATACAGGTGCTTTGATGGCCACCTCCCGTTTTGTTCTCAAGATGCTGCCAGGCATTGATCGTCCAGCAATCTGTGGCATGCTGCCGACAGAGAAGGGGATCAGCTACATGCTTGATCTCGGTGCCAATGTTGATGCCACCCCGGAGAGTCTTTTTCAGTTTGCCGTGATGGGTGCAGAGCTGGTCAAGGCGGTCTCTGGTAACAGTAATCCCTCGATTGGTCTGCTCAATATTGGCGAAGAAGAGATCAAGGGCAATGAAGTGGTTAAACAGGCTGCTGAAGTGCTCTCGGAGAGTGATCTTAACTACTACGGTTTTGTAGAGGGAGATGATATCTATCAGGGAACGGTAGATGTGATCGTCTGTGATGGCTTTGTCGGCAATATCGCGCTCAAGGCGAGTGAGGGGTTGGCACATATGGTCAGCTTCTATATCAAGCGAGAATTCAAACGTAACTTTTTGACCAAGTTGGCGGGGTTGGTTGCGATGCCGGTGTTGCAGGCATTCCGCGAGCGCATTGATCCACGCAATTACAATGGTGCCAGCTTACTGGGATTACGTGGTATTGTGGTCAAAAGTCATGGTGGGACCGATGTGACTGGTTTTCAGAATGCGATTGAGGTGGCAATCTGTGAGGTGGAGCATGCCGTCCCCCGGCAAATTAGTGACCATCTACACCAAACCTTTGTCGAGGGAAAAGCGTGAACTATTCAAAAATCATAGGAACGGGAGGCTATCTGCCCGAAGGGGTTCGCACCAACGCCGATCTTGAAGCGCTGATGGATACCAGTGATGAGTGGATTGTTGCACGAACCGGTATCCGTACCCGTCATGTCGCTGCAGAGGGAGAGACCACCTGTGATCTCGCTGAGAACGCCTCACGTCAGGCGATCGAGATGGCGGGCATCTCCATGGATGAGATTGATCTGATTGTGGTGGCGACCACCACAGCGGACAAGGTGTTTCCCAGTACTGCCTGTCTGCTGCAGCAGCGACTTGATATTCATGGCTGTCCTGCGTTTGATGTACAGGCAGTTTGTACCGGTTTTATCTATGCACTCTCGGTAGCTGATAACTTTGTTCGTGCAGGCTCGGCCAAATGTGCTCTGGTAGTGGGCGCAGAGACCATGTCCCGTATTATTGATTGGACAGACCGCGGTACCGCGATTCTTTTTGGGGATGGCGCAGGTGCCGTAGTGCTCAAGGCTTCAGACGAGCCAGGCATACTCTCCACCCATATCCATGCCGATGGACAGTATGAAGAGCTACTCCATGTTCCTGCAGGAGGCATCTCTTCCGGTGTTGCCGGCGAGATCCCCTACATGGAAATGAAGGGCAACGAGGTTTTTAAAATGGCGGTCAACACCTTGGGTCGCATTGTCGATGAGACCCTGGAGGCCAACAATATGGAGAAGCAGGATGTGGACTGGTTGGTGCCGCACCAAGCTAATGTCCGCATCATTGCCGCAACGGCAAAGAAGCTGCGCATGTCGATGGACAATGTAATCCTGACTGTACAGGATCACGGCAACACCTCCGCAGCTTCCGTCCCGTTGGCACTCAATGAAGGGGTGCGTAGTGGCAAGATCAAGCAGGGGCAGACCATTCTGATGGAAGCCTTTGGCGGTGGTTTTACCTGGGGTTCTGCGCTGGCCCGGTTCTGAACAGTCAGTTTTCAACAAGGGGTTCACAATGAAATTAGCATTTGTATTTCCCGGTCAGGGATCACAAGCGGTGGGGATGCTCTCCGCGTTGGCAGAGAGCCATCCAGTAGTTACAGAGACCTTTACAGAGGCATCAGATCAACTTGGGTTTAACCTCTGGAAGATGGTCTCCGAAGGTCCTAAAGAGGACCTCAATCAGACCATCAATACACAGCCAGCCATGTTGACCGCTGGGGTGGCAGCGTGGCGTGTCTGGCAACAGCAGGGCGGGATGGCTCCATCGGTAATGGCTGGGCACAGTTTGGGAGAGTACAGTGCACTGGTCTGTGCTGGGGCACTCCACTTTGGAGATGCTGTGAAACTGGTGGCGGAACGTGGTCGTCTGATGCAGGAGGCGGTACCTGCGGGTGAAGGTGCGATGGCGGCAATTCTCGGTCTGGAGGATGATCAAGTGCGCTCCGTCTGTAGTGATGCTGCGCAAGGCGGCGTGGTTGAAGCGGTCAACTTCAATGCACCGGGACAAGTAGTGATTGCAGGCAGTGCCGATGCAGTTGAACGTGCGACCGGATTGGCCAAGGAGGCGGGTGCAAAACGTGCGCTACCTCTACCAGTCAGCGTGCCTTCACACTCCTCGCTGATGCGTGAGGCGGCAGAAAAGTTTGGTGCTGCAATGGCGCCCATTGTGATCAATCCACCGGAGATTCCGGTGATCAATAACGTCGATGTGGTTGCAGAGATTGAGCCGGATCAGATTCGTGGATCGCTGACACGTCAGCTCTACAATCCAGTGCGCTGGGTAGAGACGGTTCAGGAAATGCACAGCGCAGGCGTTGACACGCTGATTGAGTGTGGTCCAGGCAAGGTGCTGGCCGGATTGAACAAACGAATCGAGAAGAGCATGAAGGCTGCACCACTGTTTGATCAGGCGAGCCTTGAAGCTGCAATTGCACTAACAAACGGGGAATAGATGATGAGTAATCTGGAAGGAAAGGTGGCTCTGGTTACCGGAGCAAGTCGAGGTATTGGTCAGGCAGTTGCACTCAAACTGGGGCAGATGGGGGCAATGGTCATTGGTACCGCAACCTCCGATTCTGGTGCGGATAATATCTCTGCCTACATGAAAGAGGCGGGCGTACAGGGTGAGGGGATGAAACTCAATGTCACTGAACCTGAGGCGATCGATGCAGCGATCAAGCAGATTGCGGACACCCATGGTGCAGTCACCGTGTTGGTCAATAATGCCGGGATCACCCGTGACAACCTGTTGATGCGGATGAAGGAGGAGGAGTGGGGCGATATTATGGATACCAACCTCACCTCGATCTTTCGTGTCTCCAAGGCCTGTCTGCGCGGGATGATGAAAGCACGTACAGGGCGCATCATCAGCATTACCTCGGTGGTCGGTGCGATGGGGAATGCAGGTCAATCCAATTATGCAGCGGCCAAGGCGGGAGTAATGGGGTTCAGCAAGTCACTGGCACGTGAAGTGGCTTCGCGAGGAGTGACCGTCAATACCGTAGCGCCCGGCTTTATCGATACCGACATGACCAAGTCACTACCAGAAGAGCAGAAGGAGGCGCTGAAGGTACAGATTCCTGCCGGGGCACTCGGACAACCAGAGGATATTGCCAATGCAGTCGCTTATCTGGCATCGGATGAGTCCGCCTATGTGACAGGCCAGACCCTCCATGTCAATGGTGGAATGTACATGTAAAATGTTTTTGGAACTCGCCGGTTCATGGTAAAATACGCGTCAACTTTAGCGAGTTAATTTTTTTATTAGATAAATCGTACGAGGATACAAATGAGCGATATTCAAGCACAGATTACCAAGATTGTTGCAGAGCAGTTGGGCGTTGATGAGGGGGAGATCACCAACGAATCATCTTTCGTAGATGATCTGGGTGCAGATTCTCTGGATACCGTTGAGCTGGTGATGGCGCTGGAAGAGGAGTTCGGTTGCGAAATTCCTGATGACGAGGCTGAGAAGATCACCACTGTTCAGCAGGCGATCGATTACGTCAACAAGGCGAACGGATAATCGACCCTGAGCGGTAACAACCGAGTACCGTTTTCATAACGATTAGATCAGAGCCGTACTTCTATTAGAGGTACGGCTCTTTTTAATGGAGTACACGAAATGAAAGGCGACAGACGCGTAGTGGTAACTGGCTTGGGGATGGTCTCTCCAGTGGGTAATACGGTAAAAGAGAGCTGGGAGAATATCCTTGCGGGCAAAAGTGGTGCGGGTCCTGTACCGCACTTTGATGCCAGTGAGTTTCCAGTCACCTTCTCCTGCTCCGTCAAGGAGACCTTTGATCCGCTCGAATACCTGACCAAGAAAGATCTGCGCAAGATGGATAGCTTTATCCACTATGGCATGGCTGCAGGAATCCAGGCATTCCGTGACTGTGGATTGGAGATTACTGAAGAGAACGCTGAACGAGTCGGTGTCTCCGTCGGTTCCGGTATCGGTGGTCTGCCCGGTATCGAGAAAGGGCGTGATGCGCTGGTAGGGGGTGGTCCTCGTAAAGTCTCCCCCTTCTTTGTCCCCTCCAACATCATTAACATGGTCTCCGGAAACCTCTCGATTCTGATTGGTGCCAAGGGACCCAACACCTCCATTGTGACCGCCTGTAGCACAGCAACCCACAGTGTGGGT
Organism: uncultured Piscirickettsiaceae bacterium; assembly: GCA_964416755.1. Classification (GTDB taxonomy): domain Bacteria; phylum Pseudomonadota; class Gammaproteobacteria; genus Thiopontia. The sequence goes on from CAYQFH010000005.1 coordinate 24,232, forward strand.
GATGCCGCACGCATGATCGTCTATGGAGATGCCGACGTGATGATCACGGGTGGTGCAGAGAACGCCACTTCACCTGTGGGACTGAGTGGATTTGCTTCAGCCAAGGCACTCTCTACACGTAACGATGATCCACAAACAGCCAGTCGCCCCTGGGATCAGGATCGTGACGGCTTTGTACTGGGTGATGGTGCTGGTGTGGTGGTGCTGGAGGAGTATGAGCACGCCAAGGCGCGTGGTGCCAATATCTATGCCGAGGTCACCGGCTTTGGCATGAGCGGTGATGCCTACCACATGACCTCTCCATCACCTGGTGGTGAGGGCGCCTCTCGCTGTATGAATAGCGCACTGGCAGATGCGGGGATCAATCCAGATCAAGTGCAGTATGTCAATGCGCATGGCACCTCGACGCCTGCGGGTGATATTGCAGAGACCTCTGCAGTGAAGATGACCTTCAAGGATCACGCTTACAAGTTGGCGGTCAACTCCACCAAGTCAATGACAGGACATCTGTTGGGAGCCGCCGGTGGTATCGAGGCAATCTTCACCATTCTGGCAATTCGTGACCAGGTCTCTCCGCCCACTATCAATATTTTCAACCAGGATCCAGACTGTGATCTCGATTATGTGGCGTGTTCAGGACGTGACATGAAGATTGATATGGCGATCTCCAACTCCTTTGGATTTGGTGGCACCAATGGCACGTTGGTATTTGCAAAAATCTAAGTGCCTTTGATCACTGAGTTGGCTGCAGATGGAGTGGATCTGCTTTCGCTTCACGCAGCCAACCCACAACGTTACCCCTATCTACTGGAAAGTCGTGCTCTACAGTCGGGGCGGGATGGATGGGATATCCTCTTCGCCTTTCCAGGTGAAACCATCCATGCCAGCGATGGCAACTTCTTCCAGCAGTTGGATCAACACTGGCACCAACAGGCTGACTCTGCAGAGTCAGAACAGAGAGATTCTGCTCTCCCTTTTGTTGGTGGCTGGTTTCTCTTTCTCGATTACGAGTTGGCACATCAAGTAGAACCAGTCCTCTCCAGAGGGAAGAGTGCTCCAGAGACAGCCAGCTTTGCGCGACGTATACCGGCGGCACTGCTGCTCAACAAGGCTCAACAGCAGCTCTTTCTTGTTTCGGAGAAGGGGCGCTATCAGTCACAGATTGAAAAGGATCTCGGCACGATTCGACCGCTTGCTGAACAGGTGATGCAGATCCCTGTGCTGCATGAAGAGTCTGCAGATCAGTTTTTGCACAGTGTGGAACGGATCAAGCGCTACATCCTGGAAGGTGATGTCTTTCAGGTGAACCTCTCGCGTCAGTGGCAGGCGCAAGCAGAGGGGACAATGCAGCCATGGCAGCTCTATAAGAAATTGCGCAGCGCCAATCCAGCCCCTTTTGGTGGACTGGTTGTGGAGGAGTCTTTCGCAGTGATCAGCTCCTCGCCGGAACGTTTGGTTGAAGTGAAGAATGATGTTGCCCAAACCCGCCCAATTGCGGGTACTCACCCGAGAGGGAAGGATCAGGCAGAGGACCACCAGTTATCGGAACGGTTACTGTCTCACCCCAAGGAACAGGCCGAGCACATCATGCTGATCGATCTGGAACGCAATGATCTAGGGCGAGTATGCCAACCGGGGACAGTCGAGGTGGATGAGTTGATGGGGCTGGAGAGCTATGCCCACGTACATCATATTGTCTCCAACGTAAAAGGAAAGATTAGACCGGAAGTGACGCCGGGAGAGGTGATCCGTGCACTGTTTCCAGGCGGGACGATTACCGGATGCCCCAAGGTGCGCTGCATGGAGATTATTGATGAACTGGAGTGCTCTCCGCGTGGTGCCTATACCGGCAGCTTCGGGTATCTCAACCATGATGGATCGATGGATCTCAATATCCTGATCCGTACGCTGACCATGAAGGGGCAGGAGATTACACTGCGTGCCGGTGCCGGTATCGTCCATGATTCCATTCCTGAACGTGAATTGGCTGAGACACGGGCCAAGGCCAAGGGGATGTTGGTGGCGCTGGGGACAACAGGATGATGTTGGTTAATGGTGAACAGCAATCAACCCTCTCGGTACTGGATCGTGGATTGCACTATGGAGATGGCCTGTTTGAGACCATTGCACTACGTAGTGGTGTGTTGGAGTTCTGGGGGGCGCATATGGAGCGCCTGCAGCAAGGTGCAGAGCGTCTCTCGATTTCATTGCCGGATATCGCGCAACTGCGTCGTGAAGCAGATTTGCTATTGGATCAGGAGCAAGCTGATCACGGGGTCTTGAAGATCATTCTCACCCGTGGAGCGGGAGGGCGTGGTTATCGTGTACCAGATCAACCATCTCCGACACGTATACTATCCTTGAATCCTTGGCCCTATAGTGGTGATCAGCAGGCGTCGGCAGAACAGCAAGGGGTCAAACTCCATATCTGTACCACACGTCTTGGGGATAACCCGACCTTGGCTGGAATCAAGCATCTCAATCGCCTGGAACAGGTATTGGCGCGAAATGAGTGGAGTGACGCCACCATTGCTGAAGGGGTGGTGATGAATCAGCAGGGGGAGATGGTAGAGGGCACCATGAGCAATCTCTTCTTTGTGCGGGATGGAAAAGTGGTTACGCCGGATCTCTCCCGTTGTGGTGTTGAGGGGATTGTGCGCAAACAACTGCTTCAACAGTTCAAACAGCATGGGATCGCTGTCTCGGTACGACCTGTTCCATTGCAAGAATTGGTGGTGATTGATGAGGCATTCTGTTGTAACAGCCTGATCGGTGTTTGGCCAATTCGCCAGATTGGTGGTGTCACTTTTGCAGCGCCGGGAGCGGTAACCCGTGATTGTATTCAGTGGCTGAAGGGGGGATCATAGACACTATGCAACAGGATATCAGACAGGGGCAGTTTCTCACCGTAGAGGGATCGGAGGGGGTCGGCAAGAGCACCAATATCAACCACATTCTGATGCGCCTAGAAGAGCAGGGGATCGAGGTGGTTCAGACTCGCGAGCCTGGCGGTACTCCCTTAGGAGAGGAGGTGCGTGAACTGCTACTTGATCATCGTCATACGGGCATGTCGGAAGATGCAGAGTTGATGCTGATGTTTGCAGCACGTGCCGAGCATCTTGCTCAGGTGATTCGCCCGGCACTGAATGCAGGAAAATGGGTGTTGTGCGACCGCTTTACCGACGCCAGCCACGCCTATCAGGGAGGGGGGCGCAGTATTGAGACTGCACGAATCAGTGCGCTGGAGGAGTGGGTACAGCAGGGGCTGCAGCCTGATTTCACGCTGTTGCTCGATATTGAACCAGCGGCGGGTCTGGAGCGTGCAGGCAAGCGCGGGGCACTGGATCGATTTGAGAAAGAGGAGATGGATTTCTTCCACCGTGTACGTCAACGCTATCTGGATCGGGCGACACAGTTTCCGCAACGGTTTCATGTGGTCGATGCCGGTCAGTCGCTCGATCAGGTACAACAGGATATCGATCGTGCACTGATCCCATTTATTGAACGTTATCGATGAGTCAGATATTACCCTGGCAGCAACCCATTTGGGAGCGATTGCAACAGCAGCTTACTCAACAGCGTGTACCTCATGCACTGTTGCTGCATGGACCAGTCGGAACGGGAAAAGGGCGTTTTGCTACCGTTTTCGCTCAGCGCTTGCTCTGTAGTACACCAGCGCAGAGTGGACACGCTTGTGGAGCCTGCCCCTCCTGCAAGCTGTTCATTGCTGAAACTCACCCTGACCTGATAAGACTGGAGCCAGAAGAGGGGAAAGCGGTACTGGCAGTCGATCAAGTGCGATCGATGGTGGAGGAGTTTGCCTACACACCGCAGATTGCAGCGCGCAAAGTGGTGATCGTACAACCTGCCGAAAGCATGAATGTCAGTGCAGCCAACAGCCTGCTCAAGACACTGGAAGAGCCTCCAGGTGAGGCGGTGATGCTGCTGGTTAGCCATGCACCAGCCAAACTCTTGCCAACCATTCGTAGCCGCTGCCAGCAGATCGCATTTCCTGTGCCTGCTCGAGCAGAGAGCCTGCGGTGGCTAGAGCAAGAGATGGGGCAACAGAATAGAGCAGAAGAGGTGTTGCAGTTGGCTGAAAACGCGCCTTTAAAGGCAGTTGCGCTTGCAGATCCGGAGTTGCTGGAGCATCGCCAAAAGATGGGGCAGGAGTTAATCGATCTGCTGGCCAAGCGAACGGATCCGATACGGGTTGCACTGCGCTGGAGCAGCAAGAAGCTGGATCCAACGATCACCCTCAACTGGTTGCAGCAGTGGACAGCAGAGCTGATCAAGGCAGCGAATCATCAGCCACCCATTGGTGAACCGATACAGACCGTAGCGCAACGTCTGCAGAGTACGGATCAACGCCACCTTTTTCTCTTCTATGACAAAGTAACCGAGGCGGTATCACTTTCAACAACACCGGTGAACAAGGAGTTGCTGTTTGAAGGACTGCTGCTGGAGTGGAGTAACCTACGATGATTGATTCACATTGTCACCTGGATCGGCTCAAACTGGAGTCGGAGGAAGTGCTATCTGATGCGTTACAACGAGCACGTGAGCAGGGGATTGAGGGCTTTCTCAATGTCTGTATTGATCTGCAGAATTATCAGGATGTGGTTGATATTGCTGAATCAGATGATCTGATCTGGGCCTCAGTTGGTGTCCATCCCAATGAGATGGAGCAGACAGAACCAACGGCAGAGGAGTTGCTCGAGCGAGCACAACATTCCAAAGTGGTGGCAATCGGGGAGACTGGCCTCGATTTTCACTACGTGACGGATGAGGCACTGTTGCAGCGTCAACGTGACCGTTTTCGGACCCATATCGAGGTCGCAAAGGCATCAAACAAACCACTGATCATTCACACCCGTGAAGCACGGGAAGAGACGATCCAGATCATGCAGGAGGCGGGAGCGGCAGAGTGCGGCGGAGTGATGCACTGCTTTACCGAAAACTGGGAGATGGCGAAGGCGGCGCTCGATCTTGGGTTCCATATCTCGTTTTCCGGAATTATCACCTTCAATAGTGCGGCGGAGTTGAGAGAGGTGGTCAAGCAGGTTCCAGAGGATCGAATACTGATTGAGACAGACTCTCCCTATTTGGCACCGGTTCCTTTTCGGGGAAAACCCAACCAGCCAGCTTACGTGCGACAGGTTGCGGAAAAGGTCGCTGAACTGCGGGGCTGGACTCTTCAACAGGTCGATCAGTTGACCACAAACAACTTCAGAAACCTATTTAAAATTTAACCTCAGTATGCTGTTTAAGCTGCACTATATTCATGATCCAATGTGCAGCTGGTGCTGGGGATTTGCCCCTTGTTGGGAACAGCTTCAGCAGCAACTTCCAGCCTCTGTTGAAGTGAGTTATCTATTGGGAGGTTTGGCTGCTGATAGCGATGTGGATATGCCATTGGAGATGCAGCGTTATCTACAACAGACCTGGAGGCGTATCGAAAAGCAGATTCCATCTCGCCGTTTCAACCACGACTTCTGGAAAAAGTGCAGACCTCGTCGATCTACTTATCCAGCGTGTCGTGCCGTTATTGCTGCGCACATGATGGATGAGGAGAAAGAGGTGTTGATGGTTCAAACAATCCAGAACGGCTACTATCGACAGGCGAGGAATCCATCCAACAGTGAGACCTTGATAGAATTGGCCGGTGATTTGAATCTGGATCAAAATAGATTCAAACAGTTGTTGCATAGCCCAGTGGTTGAGGAGAGACTGCAGCAGGAGATTGCAATAGTAAGATCTCTGGGTGTCTCCAGTTTTCCATCACTGGTGCTGGTCGATGCTCAAGATCGCCACAGGGCCAATATTGAGATTGATTATCATGATCCAGCCTCGATGTTGCACCATATTACAGAACAGATAAATAGTGAGGTAAGCAATTTTGAGCATGAAGGATAAGGGTATTGGACAGAAAGTTGCGTACTACAGTTCGCTCATCAGTTTTGCTTCCATCTTTGTATTGGCTTACATCCTCATCACCTATGACCAGGATACCGGTACGGCAGACTCGATTATCGCCAGCATGATGGCCGGTATGGTCTTCTTGGGTGGTGTTGGGATTGTGTTATTTGTAATTGGTAAGGCCAACTTGCCAGATCTGAGTATTCCGAGTGATTCTTCCTCTCTGTCCGACGGTGCTGTTGATAACAATAAATAGCGCATAATACATATTATGTTAAATTATGGGTCTTCATTCAGATCTCTATAGTAATGTACCTCCATCCACAACTGCAACAGGACTGTCACCTACTCGGGCAGCTCGAACTGAGTACCGTATTGCTACTCAATGATTGCCGTTATCCATGGATTATACTGGTGCCACAACGACCGGAGCTGCGAGAACTGATTGATCTCTCAGTGGAAGCACGCATTCAACTGTTGGAAGAGTCCAGTCTGATCCAGCGAGTTCTCTTGGACCTGTTCAAGCCAGATAAACTCAACGTCGGTGCTTTGGGAAATCTGGTACCACAGCTACATCTGCACCACATCGCCCGCTTTCGGGATGATCCCGCATGGCCAGCTCCCGTTTGGGGGCATTCGGCTGCAGAGCCTTATAGTGATGAAGAATTTGCTCTGCGCAGCAGTCAGCTTATCGAGGAGCTCTCTCTTTCACCGGAAACAGGCTCAGGGAACCCATAGTTGTAGTGAGCTGCCCCCCAGTTGTTCACTGGGAATACGTTTGAGCCAGCCACATCGATCTCCCCTTCTGTGTGCCATTGCGATTTGCTCTCCGAGACGCAGTCCAATTCCTGTTCCGGCTGCCCCGGGTGCATGGTCACTATCCACGGTGTTCCCCTCTATGATACCGGAACCATTGTCATCCACGCTGAACAGGCTTCCTCTATCCTGATTGAGTGCGCTTAACCGGATCGTGGTTGAACCTGCATTGATAGCATTGAGCACCCCATGAGCAATTACGCTGACAATCAACGGGCGGTCATATAAACCGAGTGCTGCAGGATCACATTCAATATCCAGTGTGATGCCTGCAGATTCGATCAGTGGTTCGTGTCGTGCTGCCGCCTCCTCCGGGACATCACATAGGGGCAGATCTAATCGGGTTAGTGAGAAAGTCTCCTCCTCCAGACGAAACAGGGTTAGCAGACTACTGAGATCATCGTGGATCAGGCGGCTGCTTTTTTGCAGCAGAAGAAGATCATTCGTCTCGCCGGAATCGATACGCTGCATCAGCACACCCAACTGGTTTTTCAGATCATGCAGTTGATTGGCGACCAGAGCAGACCACTCCATCGGTTATGCAACTCTCAACCGTTGCACAAACTGATCAAAGAGATCATGCAGTTTTTTATATTTCGCATCATGATCTTCAACCGGGATTCTCGACAGACAGGCATCGGCCTGGTTGATCAACTCCTGTGTTACCCCTTTCTTGATAATGACCCCGAGCAGTGCCTGAGCTGCATTGAGGTTGATAACCCGATTCCCCTGCAGACGCTGTGCCGCAGTAGAGAGGATCTCGGCGGCCTCAACCACTTTCCCCTCTTTATAGAGAGAGACCCCGTCATGGTTGAGTTTGAGCACCTCCTGTCGTGCAGAGTCGATCTCCTTGCGCTCTTCCTCATCCATGTCCGACTGTTCAACCAGTTTATCGATGGCTTGCTGCACTTCACTGTTGTTGTGGTTGTGCTGGGTCACCTCACTGAGAATATCCTTGATCAGGTTCTTGTTCTCTTCCCGGGTTTTATCACTTTTCTGCTGCATCGCCTGCGCCATTAATCCGGTTGCGGAAGCGGCTTCATCAACAGAGTGTTGACTCTCTTCAGCCAGTTTATTGGCCAGATCCAGTGCAACCTTGGCATCAATTGTGGTCTCGCCACGCTTGGCAAAATTTTCGGTTGCTTTGTGTAGTGCTTTAACCGCATCATTGGGGCGTCCGAGCTTGGTATAGGCCTGATGCTCCTGTAGTGAAGTTTCTACCTGTGCGGCAGGATTACCGGCAAAGCTCTTTTTTGCCTTTTTGAGAATATTGAGCGCCTTTTGTGAGGCCTTCTGTTCCATCAACACCTCGGAGAGACCGGTAAAATCGGAAATATCCCGGAATAGTGAGTGCTCTCCCAAGCGAACGGTGTTCTCAAAGGCCCTCTGTGCAGACTCCACATCTCCATTCTCCTTGGCCACTGTCGCCAGCAGTTTTTGGCGACGCAGGACACGGGGGGACTGATCAACTGCCTCCTGCAACACCTCTTGGGCACGTGCACCCTCTCCCAATTCAACCAGTGTTTTGGCAATCCAGTCACGTGCAACATTGTGTGCATCGTTCTCTTCCAACACGACTTCAAAGCTGGCCAGTGCTTCTGGATACTGCTTCAGACTGTATAGTACCCGTCCCCGTCCCAGTTGCGCCCAGAGCAGTGGATGCTGCTCCAGAGTCTGCTCATAGATTTGCAGTGCAGACTCATAGTCATTGTTGTGCTCAAGGATTTCGGCCTTGATACGCAGCAACTCATACGGGCGTTCACCGCGCTCCTCAATCATGGTATCGAGATGGATCAGTGCTCGCTTGTAGCTTTTGACCGAGAGCGCATCATCCACGATTGAAAGTCCCTGCTTGTCAGCCAGCAGTCGTTGCAGACGTGTGCTCAAGATTGAACGGGTAAATGGTTTGGTCAGATAGTCATCGGGACGATTCTCGACCACACTTAAGACCATTGCACGTGCAGTCTCCGCAGTGATCATGATAAAAACTGTGGCATACCCCAGGATACCCAGAGAACGGCTCTCTTCCAACACCTGCTGCCCATCTTTCCCCTCTCCCAGATAGAAGTCACAGAGGATGATGTCGTAGTGGTTCTCCTGCAGCAGTTTGAGTGCATCTTCTCCGTTGGCTGCAGTATCGATCTGTGATGTGGACACATCCGCTTCTGTGAGCATGGTAACCAGTGAGGTGCGATAGTTGCCAAAATCGTCAACGATCAGAAACCGGTAAGGTTTTAGAGAGAAATCCATAAATCAATTAACGGCACTTTTTTGCTTTATTATAAAAAATTGTAGCGTACCATATTGCGATGCCTCTGTTCACCTTCACCAAGACTCGAATGAAGCGGATACTCACGGATGGTTTCAGTGAGCAGTTGAGGATCGAGTATCCTGCAGGGCGCTTCGAGGCACTGCAATACATCATGTCTCCTGATCTGGAGCAGGATGCTCCCCCCACCCTGATCTGGCTCAACCGGCGCTTCCGCATGTTGGAGATGGTGAGTTATATCGGCTTCCGCTCAGCACTACTGATTCTGCTGGCACTCTTTGCCATTGAGATGTCCGGTTTTCTGGGCGACTGGCGCAGCAGTGGTGGCCTCAGTTATCAGATCATCATGGCCATTGAGACCATTGCTCTGTTGGCAATGCTGCTCTCGATACCATTCAACAACAGTCCCTACTGGCTGATGGAACCACCGAACAGCAGCTATATTGACAAGATCGTGGGACGACACCCTGTACTGAGAAGGTATCGGGAAAAGGTGCGGCTGGGTGGACGTTCCGAGACGTTGATGGAGTTGGCGCTGTATGACCAGTATGACCGTCAGCACCAGCAACAGCTGCAACAGGGCGAGTCGAGGCTGAAACAGACGCGGCGTAAAAAACGGGAGCAGAAACAGCAGCGTTAACCCTGCTCTCGATCTTTGACCTGCTGCCAGGCCTGCTCCATCTCCTCCACTGTTGCGTTACCAAGTGGCTTCCCCTCCTCGATCAGCTGCTGCTCCATTGTGCGAAAACGGCGCTCAAATTTGGTCGTGGCACGTCGTAGTGCCCCTTCACTATCGATCTTCAGGTGTCGTCCCAGATTGACGATGGAGAAGAGGAGATCGCCAAACTCCTCTTCCACCTTGTCTGAATCAGTATGGAGATTCCCTGCTTTGATCTCATCCCGCAACTCCTGAAACTCCTCCTCAACCTTATCCATTACCCCGAATGAGTCGGGCCAGTCAAAGTGAACGTGGGCAGCGCGCCGCTGAATCTTGCCAGCTCGGGTCAATGCGGGCAGATTATTCAATACCCCATCCAGTGCACTAGCGGAATCTTGTTGTGGTCGTTCCAGCTGCTTCAATTGTTCCCAGCGTTTGCTCTGTGCTTCAACATCATCGACCTGCTCCCGGGCAAATACGTGAGGATGTCGTCGTATCAGTTTTTTAGAGAGATGCTCAACCACATCGTCAAAGCTGAAATGCCCCTCCTCTGCACCGATCTGGGCATAGAAGATGATCTGAAACAGCAGGTCTCCCAACTCTCCCGGTAGTGCATCCAGATTGCCCTGCTCAATGGTGTCTGCCACCTCATAGGCCTCCTCCAGCGTATGAGGGACAATGGTGGCATAGCTCTGTTCCAGATCCCATGGGCACCCCCGTTCCGGGTCGCGCAAGGCACGCATGATCTTCAACAATCTTTCGATTTTACTCTCCATCCAGCCATTATAAATCGCCCTCAAAATTATGGAGAATTTATGGAGGTTGGAACCAATACCGTGAGGATAAGTCTATAATCGTAGTATCAGAGTGATGAAAAGAGGACTTTAATCATGGCTAAATTTCATAAAACCCCCTTCACTGTATTGGTTGGTTCAGCACTTACTGTTGCGCTGCTGCTACCCCAAGCCGTCGCAGCGGAGTCCTTTGTGGACTGGGCTACGGTTACCCGTGTTGAGCCGGTAGAGCGTACTTATACTGTACGCAGGCCAGTCGAGAAGTGCTGGATGGAGACAGTGCGTGTAGAGCGGTCGGGACGCTCTGATGGCAGCATCACCAACGAGCTGATCGGTGGTATTTTAGGTGGCGTGGTGGGGAATCAGTTTGGTGATGGCAGTGGCAAAGATGCGATGACCATTGCCGGCGCTGCATTGGGTGCCTCGATTGCCAATGATCAAGAGAAGTTGCGTAGTGGGCAGACGGATGGCGGCAGCTACAAGGAGGTGGAGCGTTGTGAAACCATCTATGAGACTGAAGAGAAGAGAGAACGCTCCGGTTATCGGGTCTCCTATCGCTACAACGGTCATACCTTTACCACCAAGATGAAGCGCCGTCCTGCAGATTCCATCCGGGTACGTGTTACTGTCACGCCGCAGTAAATTGAATCCACAGCGCAAGGTGCTCTCGGTCTTCCAGCTTAACCGGGAGAGCCGTTTTCTGCTGGAGAAAAACCTCTCCACCCTCTGGGTTGAGGGAGAGATCTCCAATTTGGCACGCCCAGCATCCGGACATATCTACTTCACCCTCAAGGATCAGCAGGCACAGATTCGTTGCGCAATGTTTCGCAACCGCCTCAACCATCTCCGTTTCCGGCCGGAAAATGGAGAGCAGGTGCAGATTCGCGGTAGTGTCAGCCTCTATGAGGCGCGAGGGGACTACCAGCTTATTGCAGAACATATGGAGCCCGGTGGCGAGGGTGTTTTGCAGCGAGCCTATGAACAGTTGAAAAAACAGCTGGAACAGGAAGGACTGTTTGACAGTGACCACAAACTGCCCCTGCCGGTCTATCCAAAACGTTTGGGGGTAATCACCTCCCCTTCCGGTGCAGCGATTCATGATATTCTCAGTGTGTTGCAGCGCCGTTTTCCTGCGCTCCAGGTCATCCTCTACCCGACTGCAGTACAGGGGGACGGGGCTGCAGAAGAGATTGTTGCAGCCATTCAACAGGCAGAGGAGCATGCAGAGTGTGATCTATTGATTGTGGGACGAGGCGGTGGATCCATTGAAGATCTGTGGAGTTTCAATGAGGTGTCAGTCGCCAAGGCAATCTATAACTGTACTCTGCCCATTCTCTCTGCAGTGGGGCATGAGACTGATTTCACCATTGCCGATTTTGTGGCAGATCAACGCGCTCCAACCCCCTCTGCAGCGGCAGAATCGATCTCACCAGATCGTGCGCAGTGGCTGGCAGGATTGGAGCAACTGCAGCAGCGGCTTGCTCGCCGATGCAGACAACGACTCCTCTCTGCCCACTCAGCCCTTGAAGGAGTCGAAAAACGGTTGCGCCATCCGGGTGAACGTATCCAGCAATTTGCGCAGCGACTGGATGAGAGTGAGCAACGTCTGCAACGTGCTCAACAGCGGCTGATTGAGCAGAAATCCGAGCAGCTACAGCGTCACTGGTTGTCACTACAGAATCGGGCACCGCAACGCAAGATCGCGTTACTGAAGCAGCAGCTTGAAGGGCAACAACAGCAGTTGCTGCATGCCATTCAGCATCGGTTACAGTCTACAGCACAACGTCTTGCCAGCCATGCGCATATGCTGGATGCATTGAGCCCGCTGGCCACACTGTCACGAGGTTACAGCATTACCTTGAACAAGGATCAAGAGGTGGTAATGGATGTGGCACAACTGAAATGTGGAGACGAGATTACTTCTCGTCTCAACCGGGGGAATATTGTGAGCACGGTGATTTCAACAGAGTATTAACCGATCACCTCAAGCAGCTGTTCCGGTGTGACCGGCAGCTCAAGTGTTTGATTGATTGGAAAACGCCCCTTTACCTGCTCAAGGAAAGACTTGTCCTCCCGGTTATAGAGCACAATAACGCGAGTGTCAGGCAGCTTGCGCTGCAGGTGTGCCAGCATCGACTCCAGATTGCTCACCCGATCACGAAAAGTAGGTTCATGATAGAACTCGGCCACAACAACTGCAGGCCGCTGCTTTTTCAGAAAAGAGATTGCCTTGCGCATCTGGTGCTCAACCTGAACACTGTAGCGAGTTTGTTGCAGTGCCCGGATCAGTGCTGGATAGACCCCGTATTCGATAATGAAGAGCAGAGGGGACTTGTCTCTTTCAGTTTTCATTGAATTTATCGTCTCTTACTCAAAACTGAAACATTACTTCTACTTCTCTTTCAGGGCAAAAATTCCGGAAAGATTACGTAGGTACCCCTTGTAGTCCATCCCGAAACCGAAGACATAACGGTCTGGTACCGTCAGGGCATTGAAGTCAGAAGGCGGTGCAATCTTGCGGTTATGCAGTTTGGTGACCAGTGTCACCGTAATCACCTCTGCAGCCCCCTGCTCATGCGCCCACTGCTGTAGTGCATGGAGTGTTCCTCCCTCATCATGGATATCATCAACAATGACAACAGTACGCTCTTCAACAGCAATGCGGGGGCGTGCAATCCACTCCAGAGCCCCGCCGGAGAGTTGTGCCCCATAACGGGTGGCATGGATGTAGTCGATCTGGAGCGGGAAGTCGAGCCGGGTCAGCAGATAGCCCATTGGAATCACAGCCCCATTCATTACCGTCAATAGTAGCGGGTGTGTATCCGCAATACGCTCACTCAATGCAGAGGCCATGGTATCCAGCGCCTCTTCTACCTGCTGTTTTGTCCAGAGACAGTCGGCCTCCTGCCGAACCTGCTCCACCTCTTGAATCGATACGCTCACAACTCCATCTCCACGGTGTGTATTCCCTCCAGTTGTTGTACCCGTTCCACAGCCTGTTGCCATTGGTGACTCTCTTTCAGCTTGTCTCGATCCATGCCCCGCTTTCCGTGCAGGCGCATTAAACGGGCGGTGAGTAGTGGATCACTCTGTTGTGGTAGCGACTCCAGTACAGCAAGTGCGTGTTCACGGTGGTTGCAGACCAGTAACATGTCACAACCCGCCTCCAGTGCGGCTGCGGCACGTTCCGGGTAGTTCCCTATGGAGGCGGCCCCCTCCATAGTCAGGTCGTCACTGAAGATTGCCCCGTTAAACCCCAGCTGTTTGCGCAATACTACCTGTAGCCAGAAAGGTGAGAACCCTGCGGGGTTGTCCGGATCGGTCTCCGGATAGTAAACATGAGCCGGCATGATGCCTTCGATTCCATAGGCGATCATTCGTTCAAAAGGAACCAGGTCATCAATCATCAGGTCGGCAAAGCTGCGTTTATCAACGGGCACCTCAACGTGAGAGTCGGCAGTTACACCACCGTGTCCGGGAAAGTGTTTGCCAACGGCCCCCATGCCTGCGAGGTGTATGCCACGCATCCAGCTCTGTGCCAGAGAAGCGACAATCTCTGGATTGCGGTGGAAGGCGCGGTCTCCAATGACTCCGCTGACACCATGCTCCAGATCCAGTACCGGTGCGAAGCTGAAATCGACACCACAGCTGAGCAGCTCACTCGCCATCAACCAGCCGATCAACTCGGCATCACGGTGTGCAGTCTTGTGGTCACGATCAAACAGGCGCCCGAGCTCTGCCATCGCCGGTAATTCGGTGAAGCCTTCACGGAAACGTTGTACCCGTCCTCCTTCCTGGTCAACAGCAATAATCAATGCAGGGGTGCGTAGCGCGTGGATCTCATCACAGAGGTGAGTCAATTGCTCCGGAGAGTGGTAGTTTCGGCTGAACAGAATCACGCCTCCTATACGAGGGTCCAATAGCAGCGCTCTCTCTTCTGAAGAGAGCTCCACCCCATCCAGATCCAGCATCAGTGGGCCTAGTGCCATTTTTTACTCCTTGATCATTACCGGTGTGCCGACAGCTACATGGTCAAACAGGGTTATCAGATCATGGTTTCGCATCCGAATACAACCATGGGATTTGGGGATACCCATCGGTTCACTCTCTGGAGTGCCATGGATGTAGATCATGCGACGCAGGGTATCGACCTCTCCGCCACGGTTGATTCCGGGTTGGTCACCGCTGAGCCAGAGAATACGGCTGAGAATCCAGTCACGTTGCGGAAATTTTTCCCCCAGTTCCAATGTATAGACTTCTCCGGTTGCGCGACGACCGACAAAGACGCTGTTGATGGGACACTCTGACCCGATCTTAATGCGGATGTGATGTGCGCCGCGTGGAGTACAGCCACTGCCGAACCGTTCACCAACACCATTGAGTGCAGTCGAGACTGGAAAGCTCAACGGAGTGTTGGCAACCCCAGTTAGTTGGAGCTGCTGCCGTGCAACCGAGATCTCGATCTGAACCAAGAACCTGAACCAGAGCGTACTTCAGTCTCTGAAATTGTTGAACTGCAGTGGGACAGACAGGTTTTCTTCACGCAATAGTGCCATCACTGCCTGCAAATCATCCCGCTTCTTGCCGGTGACCCGCACCTTTTCACCCTGAATGGCTGCCTGCACCTTGATCTTGGACTGCTTGATGGCCTTCACAATCTGCTTGGCTGTGGCAGTGTCGATCCCCTGTACCAGTCGCACCGGCTGGCGCGCCTCACTGACATTGGTCTCAACCTCACCTGGATCGAGTGCATCGGCATCGACGCCACGTTTGGCCATCTTGCCACGCAGGATATCCATCACCTGCTCCAGTTGGAACTCGTTGTCGGCTTTGATCAGCAGTCCTTCATTCTCCTCAGTCACCTCAGCCCCAGTGCTTTTCAGGTCAAAACGGTTGCTGATCTCACGGTTGGTCTGATCCACTGCATTGGTGATTTCATGTAGATCAACTTCGGAAACGGTATCAAACGACGGCATGGCTGCTCCTCTATGTCAGGTATTTTTCTGTTGGGTAATTCTGCTATGCCAGCTTGTCGTCTGCAACATGATAGGTCGGATCTTCCAGCATATTGACCTCCACCAGATCTCCCGCCTTGTGCAACAGCACTTTACACTCAGGGCTGAGGTGACGCAGGTGGAGCTGTTTGCCTGCACGCAGATATTTCTCTGCCAACGTATCAATTGCCTCAATGGCTGAGTGGTCGGCGACACGAGAGTTCTTGAACTCGATAATCACCTCGTCGGGATCACTCTTGGGATCAAACAGATCCAAGAAGTTCTTCACTGAACCGAAGAAGAGCGGGCCATTGAGTTCATAGATGCGTGTACCATCCTCTTCGTCTCGCTGCTCAATGTTGATATGGCTGGCATGCTCCCAGGCAAAGATCAGAGCTGAAACGATAACGCCCACGATCACTGCAATCGCCAGATCGGTTGCGACGGTTACACCGGAGACCAGAATCAGTACAAAGGCATCCTTGGCCGGAATCTTGTTCATGATGCGGAAGCTGGACCATTCGAAGGTGCCGAGCACGACCATGAACATCACTCCCACCAGCGCTGCCATCGGGATCATCTCGATCAGGCTGGATGCGAAGAGAATAAAGCTCAGCAGGAAGAGTGCTGCCGAGATACCGGAGAGACGTTGCCGCCCGCCGGAGTTCACATTGATCATGCTTTGGCCGATCATTGCGCACCCCCCCATGCCACCGAACAACCCGGTGGTGGTGTTGGCGATTCCCTGTCCAACACACTCGCGATTGCCCTGTCCACGAGTGTCGGTCACCTCGTCAATCAGGGTCAGGGTCAACAGTGACTCAATCAGACCGACTGCAGCAAGAATGACTGCGTACGGCAGGATGATATAGAGCGTCTCCCAGTTGAATGGCACCATCGGGATATGGAAGCTGGGGAATCCACCTTCGATTGAGGCGAGGTCAGCCACCCGCTTGGTATCCAGATCCAACCCGATAACCATCAGTGATACCACCAGGATAGCCGCCAGAGAGGCGGGGAAAGCTCCGGTCAGCTTGGGGAGGTAGTGGATGATGAACATGGTGAGCAGAATCAGACCACCAAACAGCATCAGGTCATTCCCCCCCATCCATGCACTGCTCCCCTCCGGAGTTGTGAACTGAAAGTGTTGCAGTTGGGCAAGAAAGATCACAATGGCGAGGCCATTAACAAAACCGAGCATTACCGGGTGAGGCACGATGCGGATATATTTACCCAGCTTCATCAGCCCGACTCCGATCTGGATCAGACCGGTGAGAACGACAGCTGCAAACAGGTACTCCACCCCATGTTCCGCTACCAGTGAGACCATCACCACTGCCATTGCACCAGTTGCACCGGAGATCATACCGGGGCGGCCACCAAAGATTGCAGCCAACAGCCCGACCATGAATGCAGCGTAGAGACCAACCAGTGGCTCAACTCCGGCAACAAAGGAGAAGGCAACCGCTTCAGGTACCAGTGCCAGCGCAACGGTCAACCCGGAGAGGATCTCATTCTTGAAACAGACTTTACTGGCACAGCCAAGTTGAAACATGTTGATTGCCCTTTGAATTAATGGTGAATTAACAGTGGATTTGTTTCACACATACAGAGAAAAGCCCGTCACGTGATTGTGGCGGGCTTTTATTCAGTAAATTAGGGGATGATTATACAGGAGTTGGGCACTCAATCGCGCTTTTTCTTGCGTGGCCGTTTTTTACTGGCGGGTTTTGCCTTGCTTTTACGTTTGGAATTACTCTCCTGCTTGCTCCGTTTGACAGGTTTTTTCTGTTTACTCCCCCCTTTCTTGCTGGAGGCGTTCTCCGACTTGCTCCTCTTCTTCGAACCTTTTTTGGCACTTTTTCTGCTACGTTGCTTCTGCTCTGCTCCATCAACCATCAGGAAATCGATTTTGCGCTCATCCAGGTCAACACGTGCAACCTGGACATTGACTGTATCTCCGAGACGGTACTGATGCCCTGACTGCTCTCCGGTGAGCTGGTGGCGAACCGGGTCGAAGTGGTAGTAATCGTTCTCCAGTGCTGTGATATGAACCAGTCCATCGACGAAGATGTCGTTCAAGGTAACGAAGAGACCAAATCCGGTAACACCACTCACAACACCACTATAGGACTCCCCGACATGATCCACCATATATTCACACTTGAGCCACTCGGTGGCATCGCGGGTGGCGTCATCGGCACGCCGTTCGGTAGTGGAACAGGATTCACCCAGCTTTACCATGTCCTCCTTGTTGTAGCGGAAATCCTTTGCAGTCCCTCCGTCCAGCAGGTGGCCAATGGCACGATGCACCAGTAGATCCGGATAGCGTCGAATGGGAGAGGTGAAATGGGCATAGTTCTCATGGGCAAGTCCGAAGTGACCCACATTCTCCGGTGAATAGACTGCACGGTTGAGGCTGCGCAGCAGTACGGTCTGGATCAGATTGAATTCAGGCCGATCACGCGCCAGATCCAATACCTGTGCATAGTCTCCGGGTTGAGGATGATCCCCCCCTGCCAGAGTCAATCCAAATTCACGCAGGAATAGGCGCACATCATCCAGCCGGTCTGCAGCGGGTTGTTCATGAATTCGGTAGAGCGTGGCGATCTTGTTGCGCTTGAGATAGCGTGCAGCGCAGACATTGGCCGCGATCATGAACTCCTCAATCATTCGGTGAGCATCGTTGCGGACGGTAGGCACAATACGATCAATCTTTTTGCTCTCACCAAAGACAATTCGGGTTTCAACGGTATCGAAGTCGATGGCTCCACGATTGCCACGAGAGCGGATCAGTACCCGGTAGAGGTTGTGCAGCTCCTGCAGTTGAGGCAGATAGGTTTGGTATTGCTCATCCAGTCCGGTGAAATCGCCGGAGAGCGCCTGCGCCACCTCATCGTAGATCATGCGTGCAGCGGAGTGCATCACTGCACGGTGGAAGCGGGATCGGGTAATATGACCACGATCATCAAATTGCATCTCACACACCATGCAGAGGCGGTCCACCTGTGGATTGAGAGAGCAGAGGCCGTTTGAGAGCGACTCCGGCAACATCGGCACCACATGGCCGGGGAAGTAGACTGAATTGCCACGCACAATTGCCTCACTATCCAGTGGGCTTTCTGGCTGAACGTAGTGAGAGACATCGGCAATGGCAACCAGCAAGCGCCACCCTTTTGCGGTTCGGCTGCAGAAGACCGCATCATCAAAGTCTCTGGCATCACTGCCATCAATGGTGACCAGTGGCAGTCTACGGAAATCCTTGCGCGCCACTTTGGCGGACTCTTCAACAGTTGCCGGAATGGCTGCGGCCTGACGCTGGACAGCATCACTCCAGATATGCGGGATGTCAAAGGTGCGGATGGCGATATCGATCTCCATCCCCGGCGCCATGTGGTCGCCCAGCACTTCAACCACTGTTCCGATGGGAGCACTGTGCTTGGAGGGTTGTTCAATCAACTCGATCAGTACAATCTGGTCATGTTTGGCACCATTGGTCTGCTCTTTGGGGATCAAAATATCATGGCTGATATTCTTGTTGCTGGGCACCACAATACCCATACCACGCTCGAAGAAGTAGCGCCCCACCACCTGCTGGGTCCCCCGCTCCAGCACCTTGACCAGCTTTCCCTCCCGTTTACCGCGACGGTTGACCCCGATAATCGAGACCAGTACACGGTCACCGTGCATCAGGGAGCGCATCTGCTTGGCATGGAGAAAGATATCCTCTTCATTGGCCTCATCAGGAATGACAAACCCGAAGCCATCCGGGTGACCCGAGATGCGCCCTTTGATCAGATCCATCCGTTCGATCAGCCCGTAGGCACCACGACGATTCTTTGCAATCTGGCCATCACGATCCATTGCGATCAGTCGTCGACGCAGCCCTTCCATGCGCTCTTCGTCTTCATCATAGCCGAAATATTCAATCAACTCCTGACGAGTCAATGGTGCATCGCTCTGCTCCAATGTTTGCAGGATTGCACTACGTTCCGCAACTGGAGTTGCATACGATCTGTTGTTTGAGGTGTTCAAGATGGATTCCGTATGGATTGTCCGTCTGCATGCGGACAGGATTGAAAATGGTATTTACAGTGAACTACTCTTCAAAAAGAGCCAGTATCTGCTCTGGAGTAGAGGGTTTTTGCAACATCCGATATCCACCGGGGACAACTTCCAGAATCTGCTCATCCTCATAATCGGTATAGGCAGTAATGAAGGTGATATCGATTGTCGAGTCATTGTCTCGCAGGTGCTTGGCAGTTTCCAGACCATCGATACCCGGAGGCATACGCATGTCCAGTAGCGCATGGGTGAAAGGTTTCCCCTGTTCCGATGCCTTGCGGGCAGCAAACACGGCATCCAGCCCCTGTGAAAAGAGTTCAACCGGATAGATGGGAGCGGCTGGTTTGTCGCTCTGTTCTCCAAGTAGCAACAAAACATCATTGAGTGTTCCACTGATCTCATCATCATCTTCAGGTAATTTAAAGATAGTGCGATAGAGATCAAGAATGGAGAGATCATCATCAGCGATCAATATTTTAATTGGAGCAGTCATGCGTCATTTCTGTTTGCTGTTTTCCACTTGTAGCGGGAGCGTTATGGTGATCTTCATGCCTTGATGGCTCCCTTGGCTATCGGCCTGAATCTCTCCTCCCAAACTCTGTACAAAAGTAGCTGCAGAGTGTAACCCATAACCACTGCCGCGTTGTTTGGTTGTATGTCCACTCTGGAAAATATCGCCTACAGTCTCGGTATCATAGCCGCAGCCATTATCTGTGATAGTGATTCTGAACTGCTCCTGAGTATATGGTGAAGCTGTCAATTGAATCGTCCCGTTGAGGTGTTCATTGTTCAGCATCTCCTCGATAATCGCCTCGAGACTGTTCTTCAGCAAATTCAATAACAGCTGCATCAGCGGGTTTCTCGGCAAACGAAGTTCTTTTATATCTGCTGAGACCTTGACTGTGAGGGTAACACCATATTTCTCCATGCGGTCTTCAATCAGATTGACTGTGTCCTCAATCATTGAGCGGAAGGTGAACTTTGTTGCATGGATAATGGGGCGAGCAGCACTCTGCTGAATAGAGATTACATCTCCAATATGGAGAATGCCCTGATTTATCTTCCTGATCAGCTCTTTTTTGAGAATTACACCGTTCACCTTCTCCAGTGTGGTAACGGATGCCTGAAGAATCTGGTGCTGTTTTTCGAATTGTTGATGGTAGCTTTCGCTCTCTCGATCCGGTTTTTCCGGCAGGTTTTTCAGATAATGGGAAAGGCCCTGGGTCAGCTTTTCCAGTGTCTTGAAACTATGCTCCAGCTTGATGGTGTGGCCGCTCATTCCGGTAATAACATTACCGATATTATGCAGTACTGAAGCCCCCATATCTGCAACCCCGGCCTGGAAAGCTGCATACTGCTCCTGACGTTCTGCACGTTCACGTTCTCGAAGATCATGGATGACCAGTACTGCCCCATCCTCCATGGTGAACTGCTCGTGCTGCAATAGCGCACCACTGACCTGGACCGGAATAAATGTTCTGTTTTTTCCAATCAAGGTACGCTGTGCGTCCAGAATGGAGTGGTCGTCCCCCTCTTCAAACAGCATTGATAACGGATTGCCGATACACTGCTCTGCGGAGAGTCCGGTTAGACGCTCCAGTTTGCGATTGATGCGGATGATGTGGTGCTCTGCATCTGTGACAACCAGTCCCTCATTCATTGATTCCAGAATCAGCTCAATACGTTCGTTGGCCTGAGCCAGTTCTGATGTACGCAGTGCAACTTGATGCTTTAATCTGCGGTTCCACAGCATGATCAGAAATGTGAGGCTACTCAACACCAGAGTTGCAATCACAGCTCCCCAGGCAATTCGCTCTAGCAGCGGATTGACGGCTTCCTGTTCCTGCTGGTAGAAGAGCTGATCAATATCGATCTTCTGTTTCAGAAAGCCCAACTGGTCGAAGGTATCACGAATGTGTAGCCAGCGATCTCGATGCATGTAACCCAGTTGTACCAGCAAGGGTTGCACCATCTCACGCATCTGTGCCGCTTCATACTCCAAGTGTGCCCGACTGCGATTTTGAGTGTTGTATTGTTCCAGAATCAGATCAATTATTTCATCACTATTGGCCATGGCATAGGCCCACCCCTTCAGACTCGCTTCACGAAAGCGTTTCACCCGATCCGGGTTTTGTTCAATCTCCTGCTCTGTGGTGGTCAGAATGTCGCTGTAAAAATCGATACCATAGCGTGATGGATGCAGATAGTGGTTTTCTATCCCCAGTTCATCCAGCAGAAACCCCTGATCGGTGATATAGGCATTGAAGGCATCGGTTTTTCCTTCTGCCAGATCCAGAGGGTTGTAACTGGTCTGCTGGAACTCGTAATCCTCTTCGGATAGCCCGGCCTGCTTCAACATTGCCAGAATCGAGGCATCATGCGCGCCATGGTCCAGCATGATTCTTTTACCATGTAGTGCTTTGGGGTGGTCGATGCCGGATGCTTTGGTAACCAGAAGCGCCAATGGATCATGTTGGGTAATTGCGGCCAGTGCAATTAGTGGGCTGCCCTCTGCCCGCTCAACCAGCAGATCACTCCCGAGAACCACGTACTCAGCATCTCCCGTTAGCAGAACTTCCAGTGGAGAGCGTTTCAATGGATGCTCCAGAAGCGTAACCTCCAGCCCTGCCTGACGGTAATAGCCTTGGTCAATAGCAGCATAGTAGCCCGCGAATTGAAACTGGTGGAGCCATTTCAGTTGCAGCCGAACCGCTTCCAGAGAACCTGAAGCCGTTTCGGGGTTGGCAATGAGTTGAGGAGATCCAAATAACAGCAGCGAAGAGAGAAACCAGCGTGCTGAAACGGTTCTCCACTGTTTTGATCGTGCTGTCCAGTTGAACATGGTGAACAATTCTACCATTGTGAAAAAGGCGGAAAAGTACTCTTTGTCTGTTAATTCAAACCGGAGTGTTGACAACCGTTCAGCGGGTCGGTAAAGTGCGCGCTCATTTCCTGTTACAGGAAAATCCAACACCTTGCCTGGGTGGCGGAATTGGTAGACGCGCTAGCTTCAGGTGCTAGTGATCGCAAGATCGTGGGAGTTCAAGTCTCCCCCCAGGCACCATCTTTCAAGAACTCATTCTTGCGCCTCGAACAGATCGTTTCATGACCATGATAATGTGACCGTTGATGATATGGATTATATAGAATTCGGGTATCACGGATTTTGAATATCTGATCTCCCTTCACAAAGCCACAATCTGAACTAGACTCTGTCTATGGATATTCTGACACTAACATTTCTTTCGGTAGCTCTGTTTGGCTTGACAGTTGTAATCCTGAACCAGCTTGAACAGTAACAATCTGTAACAAAA
>CAYQFH010000006.1:0-47023 GCA_964416755.1 uncultured Piscirickettsiaceae bacterium
GTTTGAATGCAGGGAATCAAGAGGTCAGTGCGGGAAATCGTGCTCTGTTGATTGATTCTCAAGAGTCCAATGCGCACAGTTTGCGGTCCATTCTGGGTTTTATTGAGTGGGGGGAGTTGGAGTGGGTCAGTGATCTTGAACAGGCCAAGGTGTTTCTGAGTGAGCAGGATTCAACCACAATGCTGTTTGTGAATACTCAGGAAGGTGAGAGTTATGAACAGTGTTACCAGATATTGAGAGAGGTTGATCTCTCTGTTCCACTACTCTTTCTGAATGAAGCGATTACAGAAGAGGAGGTTGAACTGCCTGGAACTCTGGTTGATGGTGTACTGGGTCTGCTCTCATTACCGATCAAGCAGGCGCAGTTGATCACACAACTGGAGCAGGCGGCTGCCTACAACAAGCGGCGCAAGAGTCGGGCGGCCCGTAAAGATGTCAGTGGTCTGTTTCCCGAGATGATCGGCAGCAGCCCGGCGATGAATCAGGTGCGCCAACTGATGGCTCAGGTTGCTGAATCAGATGCCAATGTATTGATTTTAGGAGAGTCTGGTACCGGTAAAGAGGTGGTGGCCCAGAGTCTCCATCGACACTCTCAGCGGAAAAACAGTGCATTCGTGCCGATCAACTGTGGTGCGATCCCGGCAGATTTGCTGGAGAGTGAGCTGTTTGGTCATGAGAAGGGGGCCTTTACCGGGGCTGTGACCACACGCAAGGGGCGCTTTGA
This sequence comes from uncultured Piscirickettsiaceae bacterium, assembly GCA_964416755.1. Lineage (GTDB taxonomy): Bacteria > Pseudomonadota > Gammaproteobacteria > Thiopontia. Next base: position 725 of record CAYQFH010000006.1, read on the forward strand.
GTTGGCCGAGGGAGGCACCATATTCCTCGATGAGATCGGCGATATGAGTCTGCCGATGCAGGTGAAATTGCTGCGTGTGTTGCAGGAGCGCATCTTCGAACGTGTGGGTGGGGTAAAGAGTATCCAGTGCAATGTGCGGGTGATGGCGGCGACGCACCGTGATCTGGAGGACAATATCAAGGATGGTAAATTCCGTGAGGATCTCTTCTACCGTCTGAATGTCTTTCCTATTGAATTGCCACCGTTGCGCGAACGCACCGGGGATATCGCACCACTGGTTGAATCTCTGACCGAGCGGTTGGAGCAGGAGGGGCGTCCGGTCTCTCGCTTGATGCCGAGTGCGATTTTTGCGCTCTCCCAGTACCACTGGCCAGGCAATGTGCGTGAGTTGAATAACCTGATAGAGCGACTGGGCATTCTTTTCCCCAATGAGGAGGTGGAGGCGGTTGACTTGCCGGAGCGTTACTTCCCGGATGATCTGGAGTTGCCAGAGATGGAGGAGGTGGAGTTTGAGGAGGATCTGCCGCTGATTGCCTCGGATGAAGTGAGCAGCATTGAGCAGGAACTCAATAACGGTGGGGAGCAGCCGGTGTTGCCATCCGAGGGGTTGGATCTGAAGAGCTACCTCTCCTCTCTGGAGGAGGATCTGATTCGTCAGGCGTTGATTGAGTGTAATGGAGTGGTGGCGCAGGCGGCAAAGTTGCTCAATGTGCGCAGAACCACACTGGTTGAGAAGATGAAGAAGTACGACCTCAACCGTGAAGAGATCTGATCTGCGGAACTGTAGTGGTGACTGAAGAAGCTGCACAGGAGGTCACAGAAGAGATTACAGATCCTGTTCTGCAGCAGAAGCGGCTGCTGGAGCTGGAGAGCGCGTTTGTCGAGTTTGCCCGCATGTCGGAGGGGTTGGAGGCCTCCTACCATGCACTGCAGGATCAGGTCTCCGAGTTGACTGAGGAGCTGGCTGCTGCACGTAGCGAGCGACTCAAGTATCTACAGGAGAAGGAGAAGATTGCCAACCAGTTGGCGCGTCTGCTGGATGCATTGCCTGGAGGTGTAGTGGTGCTGGATCAGGATGGGATGATTCAGACTGCCAATCCGGCAGCGCAGCAATTCTTTGAAGAGTCGTTGGAGGGGGAGCTGTGGGAGCAGGTGTTGCAGCAGCATCAGCAACCGGGAGAGTCCGCACTGGAGAAGGATCTGCAACTCAAGAGTGGCCGTATTCTAGAACGCTCCAGTAGCCATCCTGTAGAAGGAGAGGAGATTCTGCTCTTCAGTGATGTGACCGAGACCCGCGAGTTACAGCACCACCTCAATCAGAATCGTCGATTGGCCTCAATGGGGGAGATGGCGGCCTCACTGGCACATCAGGTCAGGACTCCTCTGGCTGCCGCTCTGCTCTATGTTGCTCATCTGGAGAAGCATGAGCTGAGCGATGAGAAGCGGCTGCAGGTCTCTGCCAAGCTGCGCTCCCGCCTGCACCACCTCAATGGGTTAATCAAGGACATGCTCCACTACGCCCGTGGAGGAGATTCAGGCGATGAGGAGATTGAGGTAGGAGGATTTGTTGAGGCGCTGCAGCAGACACTGGAGGAGGAGTTAAAGCGTACCCTCAAGGGTGAGTTTGTATGGGATCTGCAGTTGGATGCCAACTTCAGTTTTGTGGGTAATCGGGATGCACTGCTCACCTCGGTGCAAAATCTGGTCAATAATGCGATGGATGTAACGGATGGTGAGGTCAATATCACCTTCCGTATGCTGGCTATCGGAGAGCATGGGCTGGAAATGCAGGTGGCAGATGATGGTCCGGGTATCCCCAGAGAGATGCAGGAGCAGATTTTTGAACCATTCTATACCAGCCGTGCCCGGGGTACCGGGTTGGGTCTTGCGGTCGTGCAGGCGGTTGCCGACGCGCATGGAGGGGTGGCACGGGTTGAGTCCGTTGAGGGGGAAGGTGCACTGTTTGCCATTCGCCTTCCGGTTGCGGGTGCCTCATCCCAAGGGAAGGAGTGAGGGGAGATATTCCCGCCGGGTTGTGGAATAATGTATCGATCTTTATTTGAGTGAAAGGTTGATTGGTCTATGGATAATGGTCGCTACAGCGTTGGAGTTTTGATCGCGGTTCTGCTCTCCCTGTTTGCTCTGCCAGTTGTTGCAGAGGAGGAAGAGGATCCTCCGGTCATCATCAGTGAGTATCTTGCGTTGGGAAAAGAGCCATTCAAGGTCAATCTGAGTGGCAAGGGGGAGCATGTGATGGTGCTACATGCGCAGGTTTATGTTACCACCCAGCGTGCCAAGGATGGCATCATCTTGCATCTGCCCAAGATCCAGAATGACGTGCTGGAGTTGTTGGGAGAGCAGACCTACAAGAAGATGAAGAAGACCAAGCACAAGAAGAAGCTGCGCAATAAGGTGTTGAAGCTGATTCGCAAAGTGATGGAACAGCGTGAAATTTTGAACAAGCCGAAGAAGCAGGAAGAGGTGGCAGAGGTTATCTTTACCCAGGTACTGCTTCAATAGAGCGTTGAGGAGAGAGGAAGGTCAGTTTTATGAGTCATTCGAAGGTATTGATTGTAGAAGATGATCCTGATCTGAGAGAGGCGCTGGTCGACACACTTGAGCTCTCCGATTTCGAGGTAATGGCAACCGAAAATGGTCACGAGGCACTGGAGTGGATTCAGAATGAGGAAATCGGTATGGTCTTCTCCGACGTGCAGATGGATCACATGGATGGTCACACACTGCTGAAGACCATTCGCGCCAGAATGCCGCACCTTCCGGTGGTGCTGATGACCGCCTATGGCACCATCGACAAGGCGGTCGAAGCGATGAATGATGGAGCGGTCAACTATCTGGTCAAGCCCTTTGAGGCGGATACCCTGCTGGAAACGGCTGAGAAGTATATCGATCGGGATGCCAGCTCGGAAGACGACTTTGTTGCCAATGACGAGAAGAGTCGCGAGGTGCGCTCCATGGCGCAGCGGGTTGCAGAGAGCGACGCCACCATCATGATCATGGGAGAGAGTGGTACCGGTAAAGAGGTGCTTTCACGTTATATCCATACCAATTCCAGACGCAAGACAGGCCCGTTTGTGGCAATCAACTGTGCGGCGATCCCGGAGAATATGTTGGAGGCGATGCTCTTCGGATATGAGAAGGGTTCGTTTACCGGTGCCTACAAATCCAGTGCCGGAAAATTTGAACAGGCACAGGGGGGGACACTGCTGCTGGACGAGATCTCGGAGATGGATCTGCTGCTTCAGGCCAAGCTGCTGCGCGTACTGCAGGAGAAGGAGGTGGAACGATTGGGTGGCAAGGAGCCGATTCCTCTGGATGTGCGTGTGCTCTGTACCACCAACAGGGACATGAAAAAGGAGGTGGCCGCAGGAAACTTCCGTGAGGATCTCTACTATCGCCTCAATGTTTTTCCGCTGGAACTGCCTGCACTACGTGAACGTCCGAATGATATTGTGCCGATTGCCAAGCGTCTGATTCAACGCCATGCACCAGCCGATCAGCCACTGCCGGTGATGAATAACGAGGCGGAAGAGAAACTTCGTAACGCTCAATGGCAGGGAAATATACGTGAACTGGAGAATGTGGTGCAGCGCGCACTGATTCTCAAGCGAGGCGGGGAAATTCTGCCAGATGACCTCTTGATGGAGATGGGGGGAGGTGACCAAACGGTTGTTGCCCCTGAAGTAGTGGATGTTGCAGAGCCATCCGTCCAACCCATTACAGAGTCTCCTTCAGAGGCAGCAACACAATCTGCCTCCACGCCACCTTCCGGGAGTTTGAAAGAGCAGGAGACGCAGATGATTCTCGAAGCACTGGCCAATTCGATGACGCGTCAGGAGGTTTCAGACAAGTTGGGTATCAGCCCACGCACACTGCGCTACAAAATTGCCCGATTGAAAGAGGCGGGATACGAAATTCCGGGCTAAGTTGAAAAATGGTATGTTTGTTGCTTGTAAGTTACTAAATAGGTGGCAAATGCCAATAAATAGTCGATAATATGGATACAAAGATGCACAATCGATTGTATGTAATTGAAACCTTAGAGGGAGCAGATCAGTGAACGATTTAGATATGAACCGTCTGTTGACACAGATGCGAACCCTCTCCAGTGAGGTGAAAGGTACGGCTTCGACCCCGGCAGCGTCAGAATCTGGTGCGACAGAGGGTCCTGATTTTTCCGCACTTCTGAAAGATTCTGTAAACAAAGTCAATGAGTTACAGAAAGAGTCCGGTGCAATGAAGACCGCCTTTGAACAGGGCGATCCAAATGCAGATCTGGGACAGGTAATGGTTGCTGTGCAGAAAGCGGATGTCTCCTTTCAGGCCGCAACTCAGGTGAGAAATAAGTTGATCACAGCCTATCAAGAAATCATGAGAATGCAGGTATAATCAGTATTTTATATTGATTTAATGATGGTTGATCGCTCATGGCAGAAGCAGATGCAGCAACTCTGGATGAAGCTCCAGAGGAAGAGTCCCCGAAAGGTCCTTTAGAAAACCTCGCTGATATGCCGGTTGCCCGGCAAATTGGCGTTTTTTTCGCTTTAGCGGCAAGTATTGCCATCGGCTTCTGGGTGGTGCTCTGGTCGCAAGAGCCGGATTACGCAATTCTCTTCAATCAAGTGGATCAGCAGGAGATCAACGAAGTGGTCTCCACGCTCAGTACAGCACAGATTGAACACAAGGTGAACATGGCCACTGGCGCTATCCAGGTGGAGCACGGTGAATTGAACCGTGCTCGTCTCCTGCTGGCAGCCAAAGGGTTGCCACGCACGACAGCTACCGGTTTTGATGTGCTGGAGAAGGATGATGGTTTTGGCATCAGTCAGTTCCGCGAGCGGGCTCGCTACCATCGTGCAATGGAGGGGGAATTGGCCCAATCGATCTCCTCTATTCGTAGTGTGCGCTCCGCACGTGTCCATCTGGCACTTCCCAAACAGTCGGTTTTTGTACGCAAGCGGATTCCGCCCAGTGCATCGGTTGTGGTTGATCTCTACGCGGGTCGTACTCTGGAAAAGGGGCAGGTGGCTGCCATTGTTCACATGGTCGCTTCCAGTATTCCTGACTTGGAGTCCGGGCAGGTGACAGTCATCGATCAGGCGGGACGACTGTTGACCTCCAATGATGACAATGAGATCGCCCTCTCGACTAACCAGCTTGACTATGTAACCAACCTTGAAGAGAGTTATGTTGCCCGTATCCAGAATATCCTGGGTCCAATGATGGGCATGAATAATGTTCGTGCCCAAGTCTCTGCCAAGGTTGACTTCACCTCTATAGAAGAGACACTGGAAGATTATACTCCGGAAAAGAATGCAATCCGTAGTGAGCAGTTGCGTGATGAGCGTTCCGGGAAACTGGGTGCAATGGGGATCCCCGGTGCATTGACCAACAATGCAGAGGCGCTGGATGATGAAGAGGGTGGAAGCCCTGATGGGTTCAATAACTCCAGCAAAACAAGGAACTATGAGCTGGACCGTGTGCTGCGTCACAGCAAGAAGGCCCCCGGTGTGTTGCAGAGCCTCTCGATTGCAGTTGTAGTGGATGAACCCTTTGAAGAGGTGGAGGTGGCACCTGCCGCTCCTGCAGAGGGTGAAGAAGCCGCTGCTGAAGGGGAAGAGGGTGCAGAACCTGCGCCGCCACCACCGCCCAAGCGTCGCCCTCTGACGGAAGAGGAGATGGAGAAGATCCGTTCTCTGGTAAAGGACGCGGTCGGCTTTGATCCTCAGCGCGGTGACACCTTGACGGTAACCAGTGCCGCATTCCATGTCGAGAAGGTGGAACCTCTGCCGGAAATTCCAATCTGGGAGCAGAGCTGGTTCAAGCCACTGGCGAAACAGGCACTGGCTGGATTGGTGGTACTCTCCCTGATTCTGTTTGTGCTGAAACCGATGGTGGGTGGTTTGATGCCTCAGCCTGCACTGGCTGGAGTCGGTGAAGGTGTAGAGGGTGAAGGTACAGACGAAGCTGGGGGCAGTGGAGAAACGGCAGAGGAAGCAGCAGAGCGTGAGCGTGATGAAATTCTGGATGGCGACATGCCGCCGGGCTATGAAGAGCGATTGCTTGCTGCACAGAAGATTGTGGATGAAGAGACTGATCTGGCAACACTGGTTCTGAAGAACTGGTCGGCAGAGGGTGAGGAGGAGGTTGAGTAATGGCTGAGCCGGATATTAGTCGTTTTTCAGGCATTGAACGTACTGCGGTTCTGCTGATGGCGCTGGGTGAGGACTCTGCCGCATCGGTTTTGGCAAAGATGGATCCGAAGGAGGTTCAGGAGCTGGGCATGACCATGTCCACGCTCAAAAATGTGACCACTGACGAGTTGCGAGGTGTGCTGGGAGCATTTATCAATGACACCAAGGGCATCACCGCAATGGGGATGAACTCGGAAGACTATATTCGCAATGTGCTCTCCAAAACGTTGGGAGGAGACAAGGCGGATAGTCTGCTCAACCGGATGAGTATGGGTACCAGCGCCAATGGATTGGAAGCCCTGAAGTGGATGGATGCCCAAGCGGTTACCGAGATGATCCGTAATGAACACCCTCAGGTGATTGCCGTGGTACTCAACTTTCTGGAAGATGAGCATGCTGCAGAGGTCATTGGTGGTTTCCCCAAACGCCTGCAGATGGATGTCATGTTGCGTCTTGCATCGGCTGAAGGTATTCAGTCGGATGCGCTGATTGAATTGAATGAGGTCTTTGACAAGGTGGCCTCCTCCAGTGGACACACCTCCAATGAAGTGGGTGGCGTTTCGACTGTCGCCAATATTCTCAACTATGTTCAGGGTGGTATTGATCAGGATATTCTGGCGGGCATCGAAGAGGTTGATCCTGAGCTGCGTCAGGAGATCGAAGACCAGATGTTTGTCTTTGATGATCTCGTAGGCGTGGATGATCGTGGTATACAGGCGATTCTGCGTGATGTGCCTACAGAGAAGCTGGCAGTTGCCCTCAAGGGGGCAGATGATGGTGCCAAGGATAAGTTTATCGGTAACATGTCCAAACGTGCGGCAGATATGATGCTGGAGGATATGGAGGTGATGCCGCCAATGAAACTCAGCGAGGTGGAAGCTGCGCAGAAAGAGATTATCGCAATCGCCAAGAAGCTGGCTGAGGATGGCACCATTGCCCTGGGTGGCGCAGGTGGTGAGGAGTACGTCTGATGCAGTGTACCAAGAAAAATGTGGTCTCATTGATTCGAGGAGATGAGAATCATGTGGCTTCTGCGACGGCATGGGAAGCACCCGATATTCTATCGGTTGTCGATCAGCAGTCAGAGGAGCCTGAGCTGACTGAAGAGGAGATTACGCTCCAAAGGGCCTATGAGGAGGGCCTGGCCAAGGGGCTGGAAGAGGGGCGTGCACAGGGGTTTGAGCAGGGAAAGGCGGAAGGCTTTGAGGCAGGGAACAGTGAGGCGCGACAGCAGGTTGAAGAGCAGGGGCGCCAACAACAGGAGGCATTCGGAGCACAGGCAGAGGAGACTCTGAATGGGCTCAATGCACTGGTTCATGCTTTGCAGAATCCTTTGGAGAACCAACTGGATGAGACTGTCAATCGTGCAATTGCAACCTTGGTACATCAAGTCTCCACTCAGGTGATCAAGAGTGAGTTGGAGATTAATCCTGAACATATTGTCACCGTGGTCAAAGAGCTGTTTCAGCAACTTCCAATGACGGATCGTGAAGTGCGTTTTCATCTTCATCCAGAGGACAAGGCGCTGTTGGAGTCCGGACTTCAACTCTCTTCCGGTGCATTTCAGTGGCGTATGGAGTCTGACGAGCAGATCGCCCGTGGGGGTTGCCATGTGGAATCTCACAACTTTAGTGTGGATGAGACTGTAGAACAGCGGCTGGAACAGTCGGTGCGTAAAGTATTTGGCCTCTCCTCGGAAGAGCTGGCTGCTCTCAATGAAGAGGGACAGTCAGAGATTGAAGACGATACTGTGGCAGAAGAGACAGAGTCTGATGTGGATAGCGGCGACGCTGATGAGGTTAGTGAGTTGGATGAGCATCCAGACGTCGAGGGTGATGAAGCTGCTGAGCAGGCTCTAGAGGCCCCAGAGACCGTGGCGGCGGAAGAAGTGCCTTCTTCGATGGAAGCAGAGCAGCAACCAGCGGAGACCTCTGCGGAGGCGAACTAATGGCTGTTGAACAGAGTGTGCGACTACAGCAGACACTGGATCGACTGAGTCAACGTGCAGCAGAGGAGCAGGAGCCTGTTATCAAGGGGCGTCTGCGGCGCATGGTTGGACTTACACTGGAAGCAGTGGGCTGCCAGGCCCCGTTGGGGGGGCGCTGTATGGTTGAACTTGCGGATGGTTCGCAAGCAGAGACCGAGGTTGTCGGATTCAATGATGAGAGCCTCTACCTGATGCCGGTGGGCGATCTCCAAGGGGTTACTCAGGGTGCGCATGTTGTTCCAAGTAGCAAGCAGTTTCAGGTCCCGGTAGGGGACGGTCTGTTGGGACGTGTGGTGGACGGTGCCGGTAATCCGATTGATGGCAAAGGCCCAATTGATGCCTTTGAGCACCGTTCACTCAATGGACGGCAAGTCAACCCCCTGAACCGTTCTGTAATCAGTGAACCACTGGATGTGGGAATCCGTGCGATCAACTCCCTGCTTACGGTAGGGAAAGGGCAACGCATTGGCCTGTTCGCAGGAAGCGGTGTCGGCAAGAGTGTTCTGCTCGGGATGATGACACAATCAACGGCTGCTGATGTGGTCGTGGTAGGGTTGATTGGAGAGCGTGGTCGAGAGGTGCAGGAGTTTATCCAGAAAATTCTGGGTGAGGAGGGGATGCAGCGTGCGATTGTGGTGGCAACACCGGCAGATGACTCTCCGCTAATGCGGATGCATGGTGCCATGTTGACCCACACGATTGCCGAGTACTTCCGGGATCAGGGCAAGGATGTACTGATGCTGATGGACTCTCTGACCCGTTTTGCGATGGCGCAACGTGAGATCGGTCTCTCTGTTGGTGAACCCCCAACTACAAAAGGGTATCCCCCTTCGGTATTTGCCAAACTGCCCAAACTGGTTGAGCGTGCCGGCATGGGAGGTGAAAAGGGTGGATCAATCACTGCTTTTTATACCGTGCTGGTTGAGGGGGGTGATCATGATGAACCGATTGCTGATGCAGCCCGAGGCATTTTGGACGGTCACTTTGTGATGTCCAGAGAGATTGCAGCCAGTGGCCGTTACCCTGCGATTGATGTGGAGCTGTCGGTCAGTCGTGTAATGAATGATGTGGTTTCACCGGAACATCAACAGCTGGCACAACACTTCCGTCAAATCTACGGGCGGTATAGCCAGAATGAAGATCTGATCAGTGTAGGTGCCTATCAGCGAGGGAGTGATCCGCGTATTGATGAAGCGATCAGCTACTATCCATTGATGAATCAGTTTTTGAGTCAATCACGTGGCGAGGCAGCGGATATAGCGACCAGTGTCACCACACTGGTACAGCTGTTTCAGAGCCAGCAGCAAGCACAACAGGCGGCTGGTTAATTGATGGCCAATAAAAAGCGGGCAGATCGGCTGAACAGTGTCATTCAGATTGCGGAAGATGCTGAGAAGAAGGCCTTTGCGGAGCTTGCAAAATGCCGTGAAGAGATTCAGCACCAGGAAGCCAAACTGGAGGATTTGGTTCACTATCGCAGTGAGTACCATCAAGAGATGAAGCAGACAGGTTTGGCCACCATGCCTCAGCAGATCCAGAACCGCTTCTCTTTTTTACAAAAACTGGAGAGTGCAATCTCAGGGCAGGAAGAGCAGATCTCTGCCTGGGGAGATCAGGAGAGTCGTCTGCAGAAAGTCTGGATGGAGAAGCGTGTCCGTTGCCGAGCGCTGAATAAAGCTACAGAACATCGTAAAGCTGAATTTCTGCGAGAGACAAAACGTCGAGAACAGAAGCAGCTGGATGATTTGGCTGTGAATCGGAGAAAATAGTCAGGATTGAAGAGGTTGGTACGCAGGTTGCATTTATCCCTTCCAGTATAGAGTCCAAAAATAATAATAAGGAAAACTGGATGGAAGCGACACTCAACCCTCTGCTATCTACCTCCAAGCAGGTGCAATCAGGCCTTTCTGCGGCAACCAGCGATCTGTTCTCGATAGATTCGGGTAATCTAATGAAGAATCAGTCTACAGAAGACTCCTTTTCTGATCTGCTGCAAGAGAAAATTGATAAAAAACGTTCTGCCAAGAGAGAGGAGCGGAATAATTTGCCGCTTGGTGGCAAAGAGGAGTCAATTCAGCCAGAGAGAAATAGGAAGTCTGAGTTGAATAAAGAGGATTCAGTGGTAAAGCAGGCGGAGAATTCTCGTGAAGGAGAGACAGAAAAGCAGAGATCCGCAGAGCAAGCCGGTCACAGTAAGGAGCAGTCTGAACAGACAGCGTCTGATGCGGAGCCAAATGCGGCAGATGGTGCTGAGGATGGTAGTGATGTAACTGCTGAAGGATTGGTATCAGATCAGATACTAGTGGCAGAAGATGGAGAGGCCTCAGAAACCGATAACCCTGAAGCAATGCTGAATGCATTGCAGCAGCCTGTTTCCGGGAATCAACAAGAGACTGTTGCGGTTGTCTCTCCGCAAGCTGCAGCCAACCAACAACACAACGTAACTGAGGAGGCCGTCGAGCTGGATGAAGCCCTGATGGAAGAAGAGATGGTGAAACGGGCATCCGCTGAGCAGGGGCGTGGCAGAAGTCCGAACCTTCCTCCTGAGCTTCAGAAAGGGGACCAGCAGATTCACCTGAATGAAGAGATGAACCTCAAATCCGCAATGAATGCACTAAAAGAGCAGCATGCTGCGGGTGCAATGGCAAGTGGACAGGGGACGGGAGGGGAGCAAACTTCCCAGAATGGAGGCAATCAGTCCATGAATTCACTCTTCTCGGCAGCTGATCCGGTCAATTCTGCAGAGCGCCCTGTCCAGTTGAAAGGGATGACGGTGACTCCGCAGTCGAGACAGTGGTCCTCGGAACTGGGTGAACGTATCCTCTTCATGGCTGGAAAGAAGATTCAGAGCGCAGAGATCCGGCTCAATCCACCCAATCTGGGATTGATGGAGGTGAAACTGGCGATCAGCGGTGAGCAGGCGCAACTGGTTTTCCAGAGTGGCAATGCCAATGTGCGTGATGTGCTGGAATCGGCGGTACCCCGTATTCGTGAGATGCTGGAGCAGAACGGAATCACTCTGACTGATGTTACGGTCTCGGATGGTAAGCAGCAGCAAGAGAGTGCTGAGTCTGGAGAAGGCGAACAGCGTAGAGGGGATGGCAGCCTTGGCGGTTTGGGAGAAGGTGTTGATGAAGAGGTTGTGCCCATCTCCTCAATGGCAGTCGATCGAATCGGCCTGGTCGATTACTATATCTAACCCATAAGTGAAGTGATAGCCGATAACCGGGGGTGCTGTTTTGATTGATGGGCTGGAGGATCAGCAGATTATTGCATTGGTGGTGGTGCTGACGGCATCGCTGTTGGCAGCAATCGGATATCTGGTAGCACGTCTGAGTCGCCTCTCCCGGAGTCAACCTTCCGCAGAGCCGACCATCGTTAAGGATGAGCGCTATGATCGGTTGGTGCAGCAGCTATCCGCACTTGAATTGAATGTTGATGCATTGCACCAGGCTACCACGGTGAGTGCCCCGGACGTGGGGCAATTCCTCAGCCGTCTGGCAGAACATATTCAACTCCTTGAGAGGATGGCAGAGCAGCAGTCAGCTTCTGAACCGGTGATTCAAGTGCCGGCAATGGTAGACGATAATGGCCAGATGGAGGCACTGCAGTCGCAACTGGTACAGCAGCAACAGGGCATACAGCGGGTTGGAGAGCGAATGCAGACAATAACGGCATTGCTCTCTCAAATGCGGGGTCAGTTACAGCAGCCACTGGATGAGTCGGAAAAGGAGGGGGCAGGGCCTGAAGTGGATGTCTGTATTGATAATCTGCAGCAGTTGTCGATGATGGTCAGCAGTGCATCCGATGAGATTACCAGAGCCAGTGATCAGATTCAGCGCCTTGAGGTGGATAGTGTCAATGTGGGTGGGGTACTGGACGGGATTGGAGAGATTGCCGAACAGACCAATCTGTTGGCGCTGAATGCAGCGATTGAGGCAGCACGTGCAGGAGACCAGGGGCGTGGTTTTGCGGTTGTGGCGGATGAAGTGAGAACATTGGCGCAACGTAGTCAGGATCTGACTGGTGAGATCTGGGAGCGGGTTGAAAACTGGAAAGAGATTACCAGCGAAGCGATGGAGGCTGCAGCTGAGAGTCGTTCAAAAATGACCCGGGGATTGGACCAACTGCAGACTTTCAGCCATTCGCTGCATTCCATAGCGGAGCACCATGGTGCTGATGCAGGACGTGAAATGGAACTGGTGCAACCTCTCCAGCAGCTGGCAGAGGCAGTAGAGTTGCTCAGTGAAGAGGTGAAGTTGCTACAGCCGTAGTCAATTCAACCTACCAGGACCGGACCAGGTCAGTTGTCTGAATGCCGAGTAGAGAGGCATCCACATCGGTCATCCCTGAGGCCCGTGTATTGGAGACCTGTGTGATCTGCAGTGTAGCCAGGATATTAAGCGGGTTCTCTTTTTCCACAATGACCAGTCGATCACCGGAGTGTATTCCTGCATTGCGTCCAACCGGCAAGGTGACCACGTTACCCTGGATGGAGTCGATACCGGTAACCATTGGCTGGCAGGAGAGCTCATCCAGCAGTTTGCGTGTCTGAGTAGTAATCAGTTGCTGAAAACCACTTCCGGTACTGGAAGAGAGAAAGCGATGGCTGCCAACGGGGATGTTTCTGCCTACATAGGTGGTCCCCAATACGGTCACTCCCTCCTGGTGTTGAGCAATCAGATCACCAGTGGCACCATCGTAGAGTGTAGTCTGAACTTCAAGATAACGTTGTTGTACCTGATCTTGTACAATACCAATCAGTGAGGAGATCCCCTTCATCGGGCCGCTCTCGGCCAGATCTCCAACAGCTTGACGACCCGCCTGTTCCAGTGTGCCGGCTACAATGAACTGTACACCACTCTGCTGGGCAAGCTGCTGTATCTGCTCCTGAAGCTCTCCATAATTGCCACCTTCAACGGCATAATCACTGAGGTTGACCGCTTTCAGTGAAGGAGAGTGGTTGATTTGGCGAATCAGCATTCCGGCCAATCCCTGTTCAACGGCTCTCAGATCACTGCTGTCATGGAGTGCATGGTTGGTGAACTGGGTGACCCCAATACGCTTGTTGTGCACCAGTGCATCAGGCGAACCGCAGTGGAGCGAGTTGTCTCCGACATCGGCCGAGATTCGCACATGGTAAATCCCATCCTCCTGCCACTCCTGCAGCATATGTACCTTGCCCACCTTGCCCTGTGTGCGGATACGGAAGGTATCGGAGCGAATGGAGAGGTTGTTCATGATGGTGTCCGAGGTGACCTGGGCACCATTCTCCAAACTGGCCTGATTCATTGCATCCAGTGTTGCCAGATAACGTGCTGTAGAGAGGTCATTATGGCGGATGGGTGCCTTGCCCTCCGACGTGAGGAATACTGCAGCAGCTGATTGGCTCAGCAACGTGGCAGCGAGTAGTGCAATAAATTCTCTTTTCATGGCAACATCAAGTCAGCGAGCATTATAACTATAAGGCTTGATTGTATTCGATTGTTCCATGGATTTCAGAATATTACGCTCAATCTGTTGCTGCTGCCGTGTCAGTCGTTCCAACTGGCTATTCATTGTATCCAACTGCCGGGGTGAAGTGGGGGCTTGCGTCGGTTGAGGTTGGGATGATTGCTGTTGTGCAATCTTCTCAACCAGTGCCTGCAGACTACTTTGTGCGTGTGCCAATGATTGCTGTTGTCTGTTCAGATTGGTGAGCTGTTCCAGCAGTGTCTCCGGTAGAGTCGGGGTTGCAGGAGTTTGCGTGTCGACTCTGTCGATGCTCTTTGCCATTGAGGATTGAGCAGAACGGATCTGCTCGTATTGTGCCATCAGTTGATCCAGTTTCTCCTCCAGTCGCTTGTTGGAACTGGAGGTAACATTGGTGCGAGACTGCTGTTGTTGCACTTGTTCAAACTGTACCTGTTGCTGCTGAATTTGTGTCAGTTGTTGAGTCATCAGGTCGAAGCCTGAGAGATCTATCGTTGGGGGAGCACGGCTGGAGATCTTCTTGATCTCTTCAGTGATCTGCCTAGTGTACTCTTCCTGGTTCTGTTGCCGGGTCAGCAGGGTAGCAATTTGTTGATTTTGATCGACCAGCTGCTGTTGCTGTGTTTTTTGAATCTGTTGCAGTGTTTCAGTGACGCTATCTGGCAGTGAGATCTGTGCAGAGGGAGCAGGGAGTGTGGCAATTGATTGCTGTGTCTGCTCCAGCCGATTCTCAATTTCTGACAGTTGATTGATGACTGGATGGAGATTTGTGGATGTCTGACTGCGTTGACGGTTAGCAATCAGATCGAGGGTTGCCTGTATCTGATTGAGCTGCTCAATATTGGGTAGGTCGTCCGATGAGGTGGTGGCCCGGGATGGGTTGAACGGTTTTCCGCTCAGCGCAGCAAGCTGTTGGTTCAACTGCTGCTGACCATTGCGTACCTCAAGAATGAGCAGGGTAAACAGTGTGGCAAGGCTGAACAGCCCCAAGGTGATAAAGAGCACCAGTGAGGTGAACAGACCTTTGGGTTGTGTGTTGCTCATCGCACTCTATAGCAATCGAAAATTCTCCACCCCCTGCTGAGGGAGGCGCAGGAGGCAGAGAAGAGGGTCACCCTCTACTCAAGAAGAGGAGAGGGGCTTGCGATATCCAGCTTAGAAGCTGTTGGCAATATCGAAGAAGTCCTGGTCGATGACCATCTCTACAACGGTTTCGTAGTTGCCGTTGCCGATTGGGTTGATGCTGACGATCTCGGCACCACGCAGATAGGCATCGACATAGACGCGGAAGTTATCGTTCTTGGCAACCATCGAGGAGACAGTGGTGGAACCGTTGACACGTACGCCATAGACCTGCTCGGAAAGTGCACGGTAGGCGTCCATCTTGGAAGCACGGATTGAGGTCAGCATACGCTGTCCATCAGAGTATCCTTCGTAGGTGCTCTCTGCGCCGTAACCGATGGCAGAGATACGGACGGGCTCTGCAAAACCGATCTCTTCCGCACCTGCAGGTGCAGCCTGTGCTGTAGTGCCCCAGGCCATCAAGAGGGCAGGGGCCAGAGGGAGGATGTTATTCAATTTACGTTTCATGATTGTGCTCTCCTGTCTAATTGTCATCATGTTGTTTTGGTTGTTATTGCTTTTTGGTTACGGGAATGTGATTCCCTGGTTATATCCTTCCGGGAATTGTGATCCTCGTCCACGTCGTTTCTTCGGACCATCTCCCAGCAGTTCATTCAGCTTCTGTTCGATACGCTTGAGGTCTGCTCTCATGTTGCGTACCTGTTTACCGGCCTGTGAGGCGCCGCGAACAGAGCGTTTGATCGATGCTGTGTCACTATTGAGGTTTTCAGCAAGCTGGCGCAGGATCAGTTGTGTGTCTGTCAGCATCATTGTGATTTCTGAAAGATCACCGTCTTCACCTTCATACTCATCTTCGTATTCGCCATCTTCTTCGTCACCTTCCTCATCGGACTCTTCTTCATCCTCATCGGACTCCTCTTCATCCTCATCGGCATCTTCGTCCTCTTCATCTTCGTTAGGGAGGAGAACACCTGCCAGGGCGGAGATCTGTTCACCCATACCCGGAACCACCTCGCCGTGCAGTTCGGTAATTTTGGTGCTCATCTCCTCGACCATGGCACCATCGCCACCGGAAGGGAAGAGGATCAGATAGACCAGAATTGCGATATTGAGGACTACAGAAAGCGCGCCCAGGATCAGTGGAACCAGACCACCGCCGCCACCGCCGCCTTCTTCCTCTTCGCTCTCGTCGTTTGCTTCGTCTTTAGCCATAATCTTCGTTTCTTGTTGTTAACTATTATTAATGGTTAATGCTTTGTCGATCCGGCAGGTTAAAAGAGCTCTACATCGCCATCCTGCATGGAGGACTTGGAACTGCTGCTGCTGGATGCCAACGAGCCGCGTGCCTGTGAAATTGCCCCTTGCAGCGTACCCAATTGCTCCTGACAGTCGCTGCCACTACTGACACTGCCCTGTAGCTGGTGGACACTGTTGTCAATCTGATCTGCAAACTGCTGCAGATTGTTGGTCTGGCCGTCGAGCTGTCCCAGAATCTGTGAGACGATATCCTCGAACTGGAGAGAGCGTACTGCGATCGATACATTGTCATCCACCTGGGTAATCATTCCCGAGATCTGCTCAAGCTTGGTAGAGACGGCATTGTTCATCTTCTCCAGGTCATACATCATGTTGTCTACGGTAGATTTGGAGGTGAGCGCTTCGTTCACGTCTTCTGTGGCCACTTTGGAGACGATGGAACGTACATCATCAATAGTGGTTTTGGCCTGTTCTGCCTGGGCACGAATCTGCTCATTGAGCTGGTTGGAGTGGAGAGAGAGCTTTCTCACCTCATCGGCAACCACCGCGAATCCTCGACCGGCATCACCGGCACGTGCGGCCTCAATGGCTGCATTCAGTGCCAGCAGGTTGGTCTGATCCGCAATGCTCTTTACATCGACCAGCAGGGTGAAGATCGCCTCGATCTGTCCCACCATCTCATCAATCTTGCCGACGGTTTCAGTACTGCGCTGTCCCACATTGGAGAGCTGTGCAACCAGCTTCTCCATCACCTGGGTGGTTTCGTTGGAGAGCTGCTGGAAGCTGAGGGCCTGTGAGTCTGAACTGCCTTCACCGGAAGCCAGGCTTTCGATCAGAGAGACGACAACATCGTGCTCTTGTTGGGTGTGGTCATTCAGGTTATTGAAACTATTGTTAAGGTTGGTGATTGCATCCTTGATGATGTCCCGGATGTTGGAGGTTTTCTCCTGAATGGAGGAGGATTCATGGCGCAGGTACTGTCCAATCTCTGTTGTGATACCGCTGATCTGAGGCGTGATATTGACAGCTTCTGCCATCGGCATTGCAATGGGTTCGGGGACTGGCTCTGGAGCAGGTGCGGACGCCTCGGCCTCCTGAGCAGGTGTCTGTGCTGTGGTGGCTGCTTGCTTGCTATTCAGCAGTGCCATAATGGTCCATGCAGTTGCAGTGATCACCGTTAGAATAATTGGCACGATACCCGCTCCGAGCAGAATCTCCGAGATGATCGCAATTATGGTGATGAGCAGGGCAGGCCAGTAAAATTCTATGAAATTACTGCTGTTCTGTTGTGCACTGTTGCTGTTCGACTTATCCATAATAGTTACGTATGTTCTATGCTGTTTCAAATTCTTCCTCTTGAGCGTGCAACATCCAGAGTTGCAGTTTCAAGAGGCTTTCCAGTGGCGCTTAATTCCAGTAGGTTTATCGGCGCGGCTTTTTTTCTCTTTAGAAATCAATTGGTTCTAAGGTTTTTCTTAGTGCGTGATAAGAGTGTTCTCATACTCCGTCACATTGTTATATTTCTCGCTGCAACCCTTTATGCAAGGCGTATGCCATGGAGAGAATGACAACAAATTGGCGTTATCCGGTTTATGAAATCTGTTTGCCGGAGAGTTGATAGGCAAATGCGATAATTTCGGCAACGGCAATATAGAGATTTTCCGGGACTTCGCTGCCCAGCTCAACGGCAGAGAGCAGCTGAACCAGTTCCGGTTCTTCATAAAGTGGAACATCATGCTCTTTTGCCAGAGCAATAATCTGCTCGGCAATGACCCCTTTTCCGGTTGCGGTAACCTTCGGGGCGCCAGTACCGTCATATTGGAGGGCAACAGCGAGGTCGAGCGATTTCTCTCTCTTTTCCATCTATGCCTTGATTGAGAATCCGGTGGTGGTTGAGCTGGGTTCAGGAGCCACATCATGAATATTCTTCTGACGGCTGAAGAGGGTACCGGGTTGCAGTCCCGCAATCGATAGAGCTGACTCCAGCGTTTCGATCTGCTCCGTTATCAGAGCGCTGGTCTCTTCCTTTGCTGTCAGAAAGTGGATGTCCAACTGGTCGTTATGGTGAATGGCGTGAATCTCCATTTCACCCAGTTGAGGAGGATTGAGCTGAATCTCGATATGCCAGCGGGACCGGTTCTCATCTTCACTCTCCTGCTGTTGACGGAATTTCAGCGCGGCCTGCTGTGGGTTGTCCTCAACCATAAAGGGGATCTCTACCTGCCAGCTTCGCTGTGTGGAGTCCCGACTTCCCTGGTCTGGTTGTGAGGAGGGAGAACCTTGCGCCTGACTCTGTGCGCTTTTGAGTTGATTGAGCTCAATGCGTGCAATCATCGATTCAATCTGTTGTAGCGCCTTCTGTTGTCCGGGTTGATTGAGCAGTTTGGCTTTGAGCTGCAGCAGTTGCATCTTCAGATCCCCTTTAAGGGACTCTGTTCTGTTGTGGAGCAGGTTGTTCTCCATAAAGGTTCCGGACTTGCCAATCTGCTGTTTGACCACTTTGGGGTTGAAGAGTTGAGTGATGGTCGGGAGTTGTTGCAGGATCTGCTGAATTGCCATCTGTCCGCCACTGCCCGTGGTTTGGCTCTGCATCAGCTGCCCCAGATTCTGCAGTGCCTGGGGAAGTGGTAACTGTTTGGGGTAGATTTTCTGTCCGAGTGCATCGGTCGGAGAGGTGGCAGGCTTGCTAATGGTCAGCGTGATCTGTGGTTGTAGCTGGGCCACAGTCAGTTTCAGTTGTTCACCACTACGCAATGGAAGATCGGTTTTTGCACTGAGTGTCCCTTGTGGTAGTTGCAATTCTGCCTTTCCACCACGACTGAAGAGCACCGTGGCCTGCAGTTGATCCCCCAGCTGCAAGCGTGGCAGAGAGCCAGTCTGGTTGGTGACTGCCAGTGTCTGACTGGTTGCGGTTACGGGGGGGGCGGTGATGTTCAATGGGGTTGGTATTCTTTTTGCAGCAGGGGGTTACTAAAAGGGAGTGGACGTTTTTATGGCATAAGACTTGGGTAAGGCGTCAGTAGGAATTTACTCAAGTTTAGGACGATACAGTGATCCATGTAAAGTTCTAACCAACCCAGACGATAATGCGATTAGAGAACCAGTGTCAGATAGATAAAGCCGTGTACGGTTTGTGCACAGATAAAATGAGATAACAGTTATGGCAGAAGATCAAGAGAACGGGGTTGAGGCTGAAGCAGAAGAGGAGCTCGATATTGATGCACTTCTTGATGATGTGGCAGAAGGTGGAGAAGGTGGCCCTGAAGATGTAGAAGATGAAGCAGCAGTAGATGTCGATAGCGTACTGGATGATGCAGTTGAAGATGCGCCTGCAGAGGGGGCTGATGAGATTGTTGCTGAAGATGATATTGATGCCATTATGGATGATGTGGCATCAGAACCTGAAACGCCTGCAGAGGAAGAAGTGATCGATGAGATTACAGAAGTGGCTGATGAGCCAGCTGCTCCGACAGCACCTGCTGAATCACCTGCTCCGGCAGCAGCGCCATCAACAGGGGGGGCATCTTCTGCGGAGCTGGATGGAGTGGTCGCACGGCTGAATGCTGCAGTAGAGAAGAGTGAATTTATTACCCAGCAACTGGAGGAACGCCACTCTGCGGCAGAACGGTTTGTCAAAGGGGTGAAAGAGGCCTCTAAAGAGCTGAAGGCAGATCAGGCATCAATCGGTGATGTGGAGAAGAACAGCAAACTGGGGATGATCCTGGGTGGAGTTACCCTGCTGCTCTCCGGTGCGGTACTGGGGCTGGTAGTCACTGAAGACAAGGAGACGATGCTCTCTCAGGTTGAAACGGTCAGTGCTTCGGTCGATGGCGTGGGAGAAAATGTCAACCTGATTGCGGGTCGTATCTTTGAACAGCAGCAGCAGATGGATGAGGCGATGGCCTCTTTTGCCTCTCTGAAAGAGGCGTTGGAGAAGCTGGAGAGTCAACCTGCACCAGCCCCTGCACCAGCGACACAGGATCCTGTTATGGTAGAGGGTGGTGATGGTGTAGAGGGAGGAGAAGCCGCCATGCCGGAAGTTGCAGTCGACTTCACAGTGGTTGAAGAGAAGATTGACGAAACCCAGCAGAAGATTCTTGCACTGCATGAGCAGATCAAGAGCAGTGAAGCGCATCTGCCGGAGTTGAAAGCCTACCTTGAACAGTTGAGTGTTGGACAGCAGCAGCTCAGGCAGGAGCAGGAGAGGTTAATGCAGCTGCAACAGATGATGCTGGAAGCGAAAGAGCGAGGGAAGACAATCTATAAATTCCCGTAATACGATAACGGTGGAGTGAATCAGAAAATGCCGGTGGGGCAACCCTCACCGGCATTTTTTGTGTGGCTGGCATACTAATTGCTCGAAGGTTGATGACGTTCAAATAAGTAACAGAAAACCGGCGGATAAGATTATGCCTAATGTACTCGACAACTATCTGGGTGTGCATACACAAGCACTGCAGGTGCGAACCAAAAAGACCGAACTATTGGCCGCCAACCTTGCCAATGCCGACACTCCCGGATACAAGGCGAAGGATATTGACTTTCGTTCTGCACTGAAGATGGCCTCCAGTGAGAAGATGAAGACAACGCATTCTCGACACTTTGATTTCAGTGGTCAGGATGCAGGTATGGTGCAGTTTCGTGTCCCTACACAACCATCTGTGGATGGCAACACAGTAGAGGCCCATATCGAACAGGGTGAGTTTATGGATAACGCCATGCGTTACCAGGCCACTGTGCAGTTTCTGGGTGGAAAATTCAAATCGCTGAAATCCGCTTTGCAACCTCCACGATAGGTGGAATAAAGGAGAAATAGACGATGCCACTATTTGATGTATTTGATATCTCCTCCTCCGGTATGCATGCACAAAATGTACGCCTGAATACCGTAGCGAGTAATCTGGCCAATGCTGAGACTGTTGCCAGTACAGAAGAGGAGGCCTACCGAGCCAAGGCACCTATTTTTGAAGAGATTCTCAAGAAGGCGGGAAACAGTCCAATCGAGAAAGCGGGTGGTGTGCGGGTCAAGGAGATTGAGACCAGCAATGCCGAGATTGAACGGCGCTATGCACCCAACCACCCAATGGCCAATAAGGATGGGTTCATCTTTGCCACCAATGTCAATCCGGTGGAGGAGATGGCCAACATGATGTCCGCCTCACGCTCCTATGAGAGTAATGTAGAGGTGATCAATACCACCAAGCGGTTATTGATGCGTACCCTGCAAATGGGCAAGGGGCAGTAGTAGCGGGTGAGTGGTAGGTAGTGGATCGTGGGTAGATGCCTATTCACGGAATGGTCAATCCACCAATCATTAAACATGGCACACCCTTTGCATTTTCGTCATTGAACGAAAAATATCAGTTACAGGGATATCACGATGGAAGTCTCCAACACAACAACGACACAGTTTACCAACACACTCACTGCAGAGAATGCCGATATCAGCCAGTCTCTGGGGCAGGAGGATTTTCTCAAGTTGATGGTGGCACAGGTGCAGAACCAGGACCCCTTTGCTCCGATGGAAAACGGGGACTTTATTGGTCAGATGGCACAGTTCAGCTCTGTTGATGGTATCAATGCGATGAATGATTCACTGGAGAAGATGTCTGCGGCATTCTCTCAGGGGCAGAGTTTGCAGGCGGCAAGCCTGGTAGGGCGGCAAGTTGTGGCGCCCTCCGCTACGGCAAATTTGACCACGGGTACCCCTATGCAAGGGGAGATAGAATTGACTGAGAGTGTCTCCTCTCTGGGGCTGGAAATCCGCGATCAGAGTGGTGTGTTGGTACAAACACTGGATTTGGGTGCACAGGTTCCCGGTCGTATTGCATTCAGTTGGGATGGTAATAATATTGAAGGAAAACAACAGCTTGATGGTAAATATTTTATCAATGCATCGGCCCAGGTTGGGGGAGAAACCAAGGGGTACACCACATTGACAGCCATTAAGGTGGATAGTGTCTCCTTGGCAGGGGGGACGACTCCACAGCTCTATCTGGCAAATGGCACGAATATTGGATTAGACAAGGTCGAGCAGATTCATTAATTGAACTGCAATAATAAATTTAGACAGTTAACACTTACGTTTGAGGGAATAGAACATGGGCATCGGACATAGCGGATTGAGTGGAGTTAAGGCGGCAACCTTTGACCTCTCTGCAATTGGTAACAATATCTCCAATGCGGGAACCGTAGGCTTCAAGAAATCCACGGTTGAATTTGCGGATGTAATGTCAGGGACTGTAGGTGGTGGTGTGGAGGTCTCTGACCTGCGCCAGTCATTTGATCAGGGCAGCATTCAGGGCACTGGTAACACTTGGGATCTGGCAATCTCAGGGCGTGGCTTCTTCAAGGTTTCTGAAGGTAGTGATGACCCCAATGTGGCCGTAAAGGACAACTACTATACCCGAAACGGCTCATTCGGTGTGGATGCTGATGGTTATGTAGTCAACTCTCGTGGTATGCGCCTCCATATGTTCGAGGCAAAAAATACCGGTACTACTGTAGAGTTCCCTGTTTCCACCAACACCACCGAGATCCAGATTGAACAGACCGATGCAGTGGCCAAGGCCACGGAAGAGCTGACCGGTGTATTCAATGTGGATGCACGTGTAGCTGCACGAGGCCGGGCAGTTGAGCCCAGTACGGCGGATCTTGAATCTTCCGATGATGGAACGGTTCCATTGACCATGCCCACTGCCTCGGATACCAATCGATTGACGGTTGGAAGTAGTTTTATCCTGAATGGGATTACGGTTGAGGCAAGCGGTAGTGCACAACTCAATGGTGGGCCAGCCAACTCCACCTTCCCTGCCAACTCCGAATTCAAGATGCGGGATCTGGATGGTAACGTGGTCACGATCAGTATCGGTACCGGAACCAAACTGGATGACTTCAAGACGGCCATCAACGCAAAAACCGATGATACCGGCGTGGTTGCCGAGTATCTCAGTTCTGGACAACTGAAACTGACCTCCACCGAGGGAGATATTGTGATCTGGGATTCCGGTGCAGATACCATCATTGAGGATCTTGGCTTTACTGTACCCACACCAGGCACGGCGGTGGCGCAGAATGAGGTTATTGAGCCGGGTGTTTCCCTGGATTCTCTGGCCAATGATATCAATGCCTCCGGTACCGGTGTCACCGCAGCTATTATCCAGCATAAAGGAGCTGATGTGATCCAGATGAGTGCATCGGTCAATATTGAGATTGCTGCAGGTACCGGAGTCACCAGAGGGGCAGACACTACCGGCGATCTGCTCGATTTTGCCGGACTTGCGCCGGGACCAACCAATGTCTCTTATGATGGAGTGGTAGACCCGACCAATGACCTGACTTACGACCATTCAGTGACCTCGATTCTGTATGACACACTGGGTTCCAAACAGACGGTCAACACCTTCTTTCAGAAGATCACTGATGGTCATTGGGAGGTGTTTGCACAACGGGTTGACTCGCTGGGGAATACCTATCCTGCAGACAAGGCGGAGACCCTTAAGGTGGCAACCTTGATGTTTGATAACACCGGTGGTCTGACCCAAGTCTACTCAGGGGAGAACTCAGGGGATGCCGAGATTACTGCAAACCCCTCTTATGACACTACAGCGGCGGTTCCGGTAACGGCCAATGGGGCAAAAATTACCATCCCTACCGGCTCTGCGGCAGTGGGCAAGGATGAGTTCCTGACCATGGATATTGCAGGGACCAACCAGTTTGCCGGCAAGTTCCGCATTATTGACCTCTCTCAGGATGGTTACTCCAGTGGTGCGTTGACGGGGGTTGATGTGGATGAAGATGGCGTCATTCGAGCCAGTTATACCAACGGCAATACCGAAGAGCTGGGCAAAGTGGCACTGTTTGAATTCAATAATCCACATGGATTACGTCAGGAAGGCGGTGTACTCTGGGCTGAGACCAATGATTCTGGTGATGCCCGTCCCGGTGAGCCTGGTGAGTCGATCTTTGGCCGCATCAAGTCGCAGTCTCTGGAGAGCTCTGCAGTGGATGTGACTTCCGAGCTGGTGAATCTGATTACCGCGCAGCGTAACTTCCAGGCCAACTCCAAGATGATCAGTGCCAGTAAAGAGATGAATCAGGTGGTATTGAACATCTGATAAAAATTCCCGGTTAGTGCCCAGAGGGGCAGCAGCCTGCTATCTGATTTTGAACAGATAGCAGGCTTTTTTGTGGTTGGCATATTTACTGCATTCTTATTTGGCACGAATAGCTTTGGAATGAAACGTCAGTAAAACGGCAGAAAACTATGGATCGAATGCTCTATACCGCAATGACCGGTGCCACCGAGATGGTACATGCACAGAGTGTCACTGCAAATAATCTGGCCAATGCAACGACGCATGGCTTCAAGAAGGATCTGGCAGTGATGATGCACCGTCCGGTACGTGGAGAGGATGATTCCCGTCACTATGCGGTTGTGACAACAGAAGCACAAGATTTTAAGCAGGGGCAATTGCTGACGACAAACCGGGATCTGGATGTTGCAGTGGATGGAAACGGCTGGCTTGCTGTCGCTGGACAGGATGGTACGACGGGATATACCCGCTCCGGTTCGCTGTTAGTCAGTGGAGATGGCTTCTTGCGCAACCGTTCTGGAGAGATGGTGCTGGGAAACGAGGGGCCAATCTCCATTCCTCCCGATTCACGGGTAGAGATTGCCTCGGATGGTTCAGTCAATGTGTATGGAACGGGTGATTTTGAGGGGGATGTGGCGCAGATTGATCGCATTTTGTTGGTCAATCCAGATTTGCAGGAGTTGAAGAAAGGGGATAACGGGCTGTTTCAAATGAAGAACGGCGGAGAAGCTGAGCCAGAGGCCGGGGTCCGCCTGCTTACAGGTGTATTGGAAGGAAGCAACGTCAGTGCAATTGAAGCGATGACTGAGATGATCCAGACCTCACGTCAATATGAGATGCAGGTCAAAATGATGAAGACTGCAAATGACTTGTCCCAGCGCAGTAGTTCTATTTTACGGGTAATGGGTTAATAGAGAATTAGTTAGGAGAGAACGTAATGTTTAATTCATTGTGGGTGGCAAAGACAGGAATGGAAGCACAGGATTTTCGTGTGCAGACCATTGCCAACAATATGGCAAATGCTTCCACCAACGGATTTAAAAAAGATTTGGCCCATTTTTCCTCTTTGGGCTATTCAACTGTCCGGAGTTCTCAAGGGAAGGCGGAGACAGGAGACAATGACTCTAGCGCCCCTTTAATGATAGGGCATGGTGTGCAGGTTGCCGGAACATCCAAGGTTTTTACGCAAGGTGAGAAGAAAGAGACAGAAAACTGGACAGATCTGTATATTGGGGGTGAGGGGTATTTTGTCTTGTCTGGGAATGATGAAGATAGCCCGGGTGAGGGGCCAGTGTTTACCAGAGACGGCCACTTTGAGATGATTGAAACAACCTCAGGTTCTAATATTTTCAGGCTTAGACATGTTTCCTCGGGAAGGTATCTGATGGGTGAAAATGGACAGAACCCTGCTGGAACGAACATGGCTGTTACCGGGCCTACAGATATATTGGAAATTGATATCAACTTGGGCACCAGAGTTACTTCTGGAGCGGGTACGGGTACTTTTCCTGACGGTGTAGCCAACACATTGCATGTGGATCAGGATGGAACGGTTTGGGAGGAAGATGGCGGGGGTAGTAAACATGCGGATTCTGTCAGAGCGATGATCCCCATAGCCCGTTTTGGTTCTCAAGCAGGGTTGATTCCTGAAGATGGAAACGTTTTTCAGGATAATGAGGGTCGAACGGGTGGTGCGGTTTTCAATGATGCCGATGACAGTGGATTTGGCATTATCCGTTCTCATGGTCTTGAGAACTCAAATGTTACTGTAATTGATGAAATGGTAAATATGATCGAGGCGCAGCGTGGTTATGAGATGGGCTCCAAGGTGTTGGAGAAGGCGGATGAGATGATGAGCACACTGATTCAACGCACTTAACCGAGTAGATTAAGATGAAAGTAGTTACAAAAGTTTCAATTGTATTGATGACAGGGACATTACTGAGTGGGTGCGTTTCCAACCCTGAACGCCACCGTGCAACCTGGGAGCCTGTTGCACCACCAACACAGCCAAAGAAGGTCGTGACCAATGGTTCAATCTATCAGGCCAGTGAGAATGAATCCCTTCTGTCGGATAAGCGTAACTGGGCTGTGGGTGATCTGATCACCATTGTCCTTGATGATGATGACATGAATGCCACCAAGAATGCGAGTAGCTCGGTAACCAAGCAGGATAATAGCCCGCAGGCCCTTTTTGATTATGCGGTTGGATCAACGGGCCTGCCATCCAAGGTGCTGCCGGCAAGTGCTACGGGCGCTACTGCCAGTAGAAACTTTGAGGGGAGTGGAGCGCTCTCCAAGGATAATACATTGGAAGGAACAGTCACTGTTACTGTGGTTGAGGTCTTTGCCAATGGCAACCTGCGTGTAAGGGGTGAGAAGCGGGTGACCATCAACGATGGAGACGAAGTGATCCGAATTTCGGGTATTGTCCGCTCACAGGATATCGGTGACCATACCGCTACCACCGAGGCGATCTGTCAATGGTCCAACAACTGCGTCTCCTCGATGAATGTGGCAGATGCCCAGATTGTCTATGTTGGTGAGAGTGGTATGTTGGCCAGTGCCTCCAGTCAGGGCCTCCTGGGGCGCTTCTTTATGAGCGCACTCTGGCCTTTCTAAGCTCAATATGAATGAGGAAAAGCAGATGGATACTTCTATGGATCAAGAGCTGGAACAGTTGAGAGTGCGCAAGCAGAAGCGTCCCATTGGTATTGTGTTGTTTATTGCGATCATTACGTTGGCTTCTCTCTGGGTCTTCTCATCCCAGGCAAAGGCGGAGCGTATCAAGGATATCTCCTCAGTCTCCGGTGTGCGGGATAACCCATTGACCGGGTATGGTGTAGTAGTTGGCCTGAAAGGGGGCACAGGGGATAGTTCCAATGTCACCAAACAGAGTCTCCAGGGATTGTTGAAACGGTTTGGTATCCAGATTCCAGCAGGAAGCGAGTTTGATCTTGGTGATGGACAAGCCGCAGCAGTGATGGTGACTGCGCAATTGCCTCCGTTTTCCAAGCAGGGCCAGACGCTGGATGTGACGGTTTCTACCTTGGGAAGTGCCAGTGATTTGACCGGTGGCACCCTGTTGATGACTCCTCTGAGAGGTGCCGATAATCAGGTCTATGCGGTGGCTCAGGGCAGTCTGGTTGTGAGTGGTTTTGGTGTAAGTGGGCAGGATGGTTCCAAGGTGACGGTCAATACCACCACGGTGGGCAGAGTACCGGAAGGGGCGATTGTTGAGCGTGAGGTACCCACCCGTTTTGTACGCAAGGGCCGTATGACCTTCAACTTGCATCAGAGCGACTTCACGACTGTAAAACGTGTAGTGGATGCAATTGATGAACTTTATGGTAAAGGGACTGCCGAGGCGGTTGATTCAGTCTCCATTGAAGTGATGGCACCAAAGAATCCACGTCACCATGTTGAATTTCTCTCCATGCTGGAGAATCTGGAAGTTGCTCCGGCAGCAGCGCCAGCCAAGGTAATCATCAATTCAAGAACTGGAACTGTGGTGATTAATAATAGTGTCAAAGTGAGTCCTGCTGCAGTAACGCATGGTTCGTTGGTGGTTACGATTAAGGAAGGTAAAGAGGTAACGCAACCCAATATGTTGGCTGGTGGTGAGACAGTAGTACAGAATGACTCTGAAATTGCGGTTGCTGAAGAGAAAAATCCAATGTTTATGTTTGATGGTGGTGTCTCACTTGACCAGTTGGTGGATGCAGTCAACGCCGTTGGGGCAGCTCCAGGAGATCTGGTTGCCATTCTGGAGGCATTGAAGCGGGCTGGTGCATTGAAGGCACAACTGGTGGTGCTGTAGTAGCAATTTGGAATGGCTTTTGCTTTAGAGAGACTATGATGGATACCAGTATACATGCAGCAACAGCTTCGATGACGCAAGGTGTTTCTTCGACAGAGAATCTGCGGGGTCTTGCCAATACCGATCAACGGGCAGCATTGAGAGAGGCAACTCAGCAATTTGAGGGGCTGTTTATTCAGATGATGCTGAAGAGCATGCGTTCAACTGCAGGCGGTGGAATGTTTTCCAGTTCTGCAACCAGAACTTTCCAGGAGATGCAGGATACCGAAATGGCCAAGCGGATTGCTGCGAATGGAGGTCTTGGGTTGACTGAACAGATTATTGATTCTGTGATGCAACAAGCGGGTATAAAATCAGGGGCTGTAACTGCACCTGTCGATACAGCACCACAGAATACACGCACATTTCTACAGAGTCGAGGCGTGGCTGAGTAGCATGAGGGCGTTGTTTGGTTTTGTAGTATTGCTCTGCTCTGGCTCTGCTCTGGCCGGATTGGCTGATCCGAGTGCAGGGAAGATGGTGGTTTGGCCCAATATCCCGTTTATTTACGCTTCGGATATTGAAGAGTACAAAATGGATCGAGACCTTTTCAAAGGGCTGCATACCGGGGACAAGGATCCTGCAGTATTGAAAGCTGCCCTGAAACAGGTGGATAAGCTCTATCAGCACCACAAGGATCGTGCTACTGACCGATTGGGGCGTAGCTACAATACCGAATTGATCGGGCACTACGATCGTCTGATCAAAGAGCAGCAAATCAAGGAGGAGCGACTTGGTTTCTCTTTCAAGGAGATCACCCCGGCCAACCTCTCGGAGGAGCTTGATCTGAAGGCCGAGCCGCTGGAACAGTTGAAGGGCCGGGAGGATGTGGTGGGCGTGGTTGCCTATGTCACTACAACGAAAATGAGCCAGAATCAGCTCCGAGCCACCCTGACGCTGATTCAGGTAGTTGATGGCGTCTCCAGAAGTTTTACCGTGACAGATCAAGCACACAGAATTGCCAAACGTCATGCACGGCAGCTATTCGACTATCTCTACGGCCCGGCGTTTCCGGATTACAGAAACCCGTTGAAAAGTATGGTCTGGCTGCTGCCGGCACCTACGGATCAGGGGCGGCTGGTTTCCCGGATGCAGGCAGAGATTGCCTGCAGATCCCAGGAGGGTTTTTTGCCTTCGGTGGAGCAGTTGATACTGGGAGAGCAGGCAGGCCCCTACCATGACGGTATTATCTTGAAACCGGGGCAGTTTTACCATGCAGCCCAGGACAAGCGTTATTTGGCGGGGGAGACCACAGACCCAAGAGGAAAAGTACGGCTCTTGCGTTCAGACCGGCAGACCGCACGTTACTACTGCATTCAGCAGAAAATGGAGCCTGCACCTGCTGCAACAACAGCCCAGATTGCCAACCCGCAACCGGAGCCAGCTGTTCCAGCCCAGTAAAACCACGCTCGGCAAATCTTGCCAGAGTGGTAGTTGATTTCTCTATTTTTCACCTTAATCGATCTATATTCGTGCAAAAACAGTTAAATAGATCAAAGTTCTGAATCTGGCACGTTTCGTGCTTTTCTTGTTGTAGCAAAAAGAATTGATGACAACAAGATTATGACAACATCACCTTCACTTCTAGGATTAGGCACCTCAGCATTGAGCGCATATCGCTCAGCGCTCTCTGTGACCAGTAATAATATCTCCAACGTTGGGGTGGAGGGGTACTCTCGCCAGCGAGCTGATCTTGATGTGGCGGATTCATTGAGATCCAACATCGGTTACATGGGGAATGGTGTTGAGACTGT
Source organism: uncultured Piscirickettsiaceae bacterium (assembly GCA_964416755.1). Classification (GTDB taxonomy): domain Bacteria; phylum Pseudomonadota; class Gammaproteobacteria; genus Thiopontia. Next base: position 30,445 of record CAYQFH010000006.1, read on the forward strand.
GGATGTCTCCCGAACCTATGATCAGTTTTTGACGCGCAACCTCAATACCGCAATCTCCAGTGGTAGTCATTACGACACCTATCATAAATATGCCTCAACAATTGATGAGATGGTGGCAGATCCTGAAACAGGAATGACACCTGCACTGACCTCATTCTTCAACTCCATGCATGATCTCTCCAATAATCCCTCCTCCATTCCAGCCCGACAGGTGATGTATGGTGAAGCGGAAGCACTGGTGACCCGGTTCAACTCCATTCATCGGGAGATGGAGACGGTGCGTGATCAGACAAGACAGGAGATGGCATCCATTGTTGAGACCATCAACGGAATCTCTCGCTCCATTGCAGAGTTGAACGGACGGATTGCGGAGTCTGCAGCGAGCAACACAGGTCAGCCCAATGAGCTGCTGGATCGTCGAGATATATTGACCAAGGAGTTGTCTGAGTATATCGGTGTTACCACGATGGAGCAGGACGGTATGGTCAGCGTCTATATTGGAAAAGGGCAGGCGTTGATTACTGACAGCAACCATAAGGAGTTGACGCTTGGGGATAGTCAATACTCTGGCAGTGGCGACCTCTCGCTCTATGCGGTGAATGGTAATAACAAAATTGATATCACCTCTGCGCTCAAGGGTGGACAGATGGGAGGGATTCTTGAGTTTACCGATGAGGTACTGAATCCTGCAGAGTCATCACTGGGTCGGATCGCTCTCTCATTGGCATCAACGCTGAATGCACATCATCGAGATGGTTTTGGCATGGGCGGAGATTCTGATACCGGACTCGACTTTTTTGATTTGGGTGTGATGAATACGGATTCCAATGGTTTCGATATCATGGAGTTGAAAGAGGCCGTGGTGTTCAATAACTCCAAGGCAGAATTGACCGTCTCAATCCCCATGAGTAACAGCAAGATTGAGGTGGGGCCAGTCACTACGGATGCAGTTTCAGGTCTGACTATCAATGGGGTTGCGATCTCGGATGTGGCTGCGGGTGCCTCAAAAGCAGAGAGTGCTGCAGCCATGGTCGCTGCAATCAATAGTCAGTCAGACAATACCAAGGTAACAGCCGAATTGGGTGCCGATAACAAGATCAAACTGCTCTCTGACAAGGATATTAAAGTTGGTGTGAACAGTGGCGGTGATATCTCTGCGACCGGGCTTAAAGAGGGTAACTACAGGATGCTGAGAGATTCTCTGAAAGAGCTGACTGCAGATGATTATGCTGTTTCGTATGAGGATTCAGGTTATGTGATTACCAATCTCAAAACGCAGGCACGACGCGAACTGACTAATGATGAAGAGCAGCAGTTGATTGATATGGGACCCAATGGAGTTGGAATTGTCCACGACGGTCTGACCTTCAGGTTGAATAATTACAAGGGGGCGATGGAAAGAGGAGAGCGTATTGAGATCCAGGCAACGCGCAATGTTGCACAGAATCTCGGGCTCTCTCTCACCTCCTCGCAACTCTCATCCATTGCGGCTTCAGATACAGTGGATCAGTCTGGAAACAATAACAATATACTGAAAATGATTGCGTTGCAGACAGATAAATTGATGTCTGCCAATGCAAAGGGTGATGCAACAACCGGCCTGCAGGATGGTTATGGACAGATGGTCTCTGATATCGGTATCCAGACTCATTATGCAGATGTGAATAGGATTGCGCAGGAATCTGTACGCAACCATGCACAGAATGCGAGAGACAATAATGCTGCAGTGAATCTGGATGAAGAGGCAGCCAATCTGATGAAGTTTCAGCAGATGTATCAGGCATCCACAAAAGTGATTTCAATGGCGGATAAGCTGTTTCAGTCCGTATTGAATGCCGTGTAATCGGCTATAGAGGAACAGGAGAGAGAAGATGCGTATTTCAACCATGACCATGCAGAACCAGGGTGTAAACGCAATGCTGGACAAGCAGGCAGACCTCAGCAAGACAGAATTGCAGCTTGCGACGGGCCGAAAAATTTTGCGTCCATCGGAAGATCCGGTCAACTCATCCATGGTGCTCAATCTCAAGGAGTCGATTGCAATCTCTGAGCAATTCATGCGTAATGCTGATATGGCAACAACATCGCTCTCTTATCAGGAGTCCACGCTGGAGGGCGTGACTGAGAATATTCAACGTGCGCGTGAACTGGCACTGCAGGGGATGAGTGATACCAACTCAACCTCAAGTCGTAAAGCGATTGCGATGGAGCTGGAGCAGATTCGTGAGGCGATCTTCAATCTGGCCAATACCCGCAATGAGCAGGGTGAGTATATTTTTGCCGGTGCGGTGACGCCCACTGCTCCGGGTCCATTCAAGAGTATGGAGCCTGGCACGGGTGAGGTGACGTTTGATGGCAGCGACTCCAATCGCCAGATCCAGATTGGTATTGGTCAAAAGGTGATCTCCAGAGATAGTGGGGTTGACATTTTTGGTGATCTCAATAGTGCGGACAAGGATGATCTCTTTTCCACTCTGGGTAATCTGATTGAATGGTTGAACCCTGCGGATCCGGCTAATCCTAAAGTAACCTCCTCTGATGGAATTCTGGGGAATCTGGACAAGGGGTTGGATCGCATTTTGGCCGTTGAGGCAAGAATTGGTGCACGTATGAACATGATTGAGCGTCATACCAATGTAGAGAGAAGCTTTGTTGACAAGATGAAAGAGAATCTTTCCGGTATCAATGACGTTGATTATGCTGAAGCAATCTCTCAATTCAATATTGACCAGGTTGGGCTGCAGGCCGCTCAGCAGGCCTATACCAAGATCCAGGGCCTCTCTCTGTTTCAATACATCTAAAATAAAATCCTGTATCCTTGCGCGCCATGCGCAAGAGTGACTTCAACTTTGACCTGCCGACAGAGCTGATTGCACAGGCTCCCCCGGAAAACAGAGGGGAGAGTCGTCTGTTGGATCTGACCACTGGTGATGTCTCCACCGATCGCAATTTCAATGAAATTACCCAACTGATTTATCCTGAAGATCTGTTGGTCTTTAACGATACCCAGGTGATTCCTGCTCGTCTGTTTGGTCGCAAGGAGAGCGGAGGCAAGGTTGAGCTGCTGGTGGAGCGTGTTACCAGTCCTGATCAGGCGCTGGCCCATATCCGTGCCAGTAAAGCGCCGAAACCGGGAACCTCTCTACTGCTGGAAGAGCAGGTCAGTGTTGAGGTGATCGGGCGTGAAGGGGCACTCTTCCAGGTGCGGTTTGACTCAGGTAAAACAGTGATCGAATGGTTGGATGAGTATGGGCGTATGCCGCTGCCCCCCTATATTGAGCGTGAGGCCAATGTGGAAGATAGTGATCGCTATCAAACGGTCTATGCGCGTCACAAGGGGGCGGTTGCTGCACCGACGGCAGGGCTGCACTTTACTGAATCTCTGCTGCAAGATCTCCTGCAACAGGGGGTAGAGCAGGGATTTGTGACGCTTCATGTGGGAGCGGGCACTTTTCAGCCAATGCGTACGGAACGGATTGAAGATCATGTGATGCACAGTGAATGGTGCCAAGTTAGTGAGACGTTGTGTGAACAGATTCAAGCAGCCAGAGAGAGGAAGGGGCGAATCATTGCAGTAGGCACTACGGCTGTACGTAGTCTGGAATCTGCGTCGAAAAGCGGTGAAGTTGAACCGTTTTGTGGAGAAACCGATATTTTTATTACACCGGGCTATGAATTTAAAACGGTCGACGCGCTACTCACCAACTTCCATCTGCCAGAGTCGACTTTGATGATGCTGGTGACCGCCTTTGCTGGATATGAACGGGTGATGGCAGCTTACCAACATGCTATTGAGCAGCAGTATCGATTCTTCAGTTATGGTGATGCGATGTTTCTCAACAGGAAGAGGTAGCCAATGAAATTTCAGAAGAGCCATCAGTATGGATTGGCCCGCCGAGGGGAGTTGACCTTTGATAGAGGTACCATTCAGACACCAGCCTTCATGCCGGTCGGCACCTACGGTACGGTCAAGGCGATGACTCCGGAGGAGCTGGAGGAGATGGGGGCGGAGATCATCCTTGGCAATACCTTTCATCTGATGTTGCGTCCTGGTACCGAGGTGATTCAGGCGCATGGGGATCTGCATGACTTCATGCATTGGGAACGTCCGATCTTGACTGATTCAGGCGGCTTCCAGGTCTTCAGTCTGGGGGAGATGCGCAAGATTACCGAGGAGGGTGTCCACTTCCGTTCACCGGTCAACGGTAGCAAGGTCTTTCTTGGTCCGGAAGAGGCGATTGCGGTACAACATAAGCTCGGCTCCGATATCGTGATGGTGTTTGATGAGTGTACCCCTTATCCTGCCGATAAGCAGACCGCCCGCATCTCGATGGAACTCTCCATGCGCTGGTCGATTCGTTGCAAAGAGGCGCACGGTGATTCAAAAAATGCACTGTTTGGAATTGTGCAGGGAGGGATGCATACCGCGCTACGTTCCGAGTCGCTGGCCCATCTGGTCGATACTGGTTTTGATGGCTACGCCATCGGTGGACTCTCGGTTGGTGAACCGAAAGAGGAGATGATTCGGGTATTGGATCATCTCTCGACTGAGATGCCGGAAGATCATCCACGTTATCTGATGGGGGTGGGACGACCTGAGGATATTGTTGAGGCGGTGCGACGTGGTATCGATATGTTTGACTGTGTGATGCCGACCCGCAATGCGCGTAACGGTCATCTGTTCACCCGTCACGGTGATGTGCGCATCCGTAATGCGGTCCACAAAATGGACAGCAATCCGCTTGATTCAGAGTGTGGTTGCGCCACCTGTCAGCACTACAGCCGTGCCTATATTCACCACCTGCAACGCAGTAATGAGATTCTGGGAGCGCGCCTCAATACCATTCACAACCTCTACTACTATCAGGAGTTGATGCATGGACTGCGAGCGGCGATTGAGTCCGGTACGCTGGATACCTTTGTCGACGATTTTTACCGGGGCCGCTCGAAAGGGGGCGTGGAGTAGGTTAAAATTCCGCGCAGTTTTCTGTTTCTCACCATTTAGAGGACACAGCGTTCATGGAGGATTGTTTTTAACCTCTGTGCGCTCTGTGTCCTCTGTGGTTACAACGCTTTTATTTTTTGGAGAGTTAAGTGATGAGTTTCTTTATTAGTGACGCAATGGCTAACGCAGCACCTGCAGCTGAACAGGCACCCGCATGGGCCGGCTTGCTGCCAATGGTAATCCTCTTTGTGGTCTTCTACTTTCTGCTGATTCGTCCCCAGCAGAAGAAGGCGAAGGAGCACACCAATATGGTGAATGAGCTCTCCAAAGGGGATGAGGTAGTGACTGCCGGGGGCATCCTTGGAAAAATTCGCAAGGTGGGTGAAAACTTTGTCGATCTTGAGGTGGCCGACAATATCACACTGACTGTGCAGAAGCAGCAGGTTGCGCAGCTGATGCCTAAGGGCACCCTGAAGTCCAACAACTAAAAACTACCCACGACTTATTAACAAACCATGATTAATCAATACCCCCTATGGAAGTATCTGCTGATCGGATGGGCGGTGCTGACTGCGGCCACCTATGCACTGCCCAACCTCTATGGTGAAGATCCTGCAGTACAGGTCTCGCTCTCCGAGCGCGGTACCATGCCGGTGGATACCGCAGAGCGCATCACGGCGCTGCTGGATCGGCAGTCGGTTTCCTATAAGTCGGTAGCGCAGGAGGGGGATAAGCTGCTGGCCCGTTTCCACAATACCGGGGATCAGCTGGTGGCACTCGACCTGATCCGTAATCAGTTGGGTGATGGGTTTATCTCTGCGCTCAATCTGGCGCAGACCACACCGGAGTGGTTGCGTGGTCTGGGAGGAGAACCGATGTACCTCGGTCTGGATTTGCGTGGTGGTGTCCACTTTCTGATGGAGGTGGATATGGATGCGGCGATCACCAAGGCAGAGGAGCGTTACGTCAGTGATCTGCGGGTGATTCTGCGCAAAGAGAAGATCCGCTATAAGCGCATCACTCGCAATAATGGAGGCGGTGTGCTGCTCAGCTTTACAGATAGAACTGTGCTTGAGACGGCGATGAAACGGATCGAGCAGGAGTATCCGCGTCTGCTGATGCGTGAATTGGAGGCGGCAGGTACAGTTGAGCTGCTGCTGACCATTAGCGAACAGGAGATTGATGAGGCCCGCAAGTTTGCGCTACAGCAGAATATTACTACGCTGCGTAACCGCGTCAATGAACTGGGTGTGGCGGAGCCGGTAATTCAACAGCAGGGCAAGAACCGCATTGTAGTGCAATTGCCGGGGGTTCAGGATACCGCACGTGCCAAGGAGATTCTGGGCGCGACGGCAACGCTGGAGTTTCGTCTGGTCTCCGAGGGCAATGACCCTTACGAAGCGGCATCCAGCGGACGTGTGCCTGCAGGTGCATTGCTCTACAAGGAGCGAGACGGCAATCCGGTACTGTTGAAGCGCCGTGTACTGTTGACCGGTGAGTCGATTATCGATGCCTCCTCCGGTATCGAGCAGCAATCGGGCAGTGCCGCAGTATTCATTACCCTGGATGGCAAGGGTGCGCGCCGCATGTCCAACGGTACCCGTGACAACATCGGTAAACGCATGGCTGTGGTCTTTATCGAGAGCAAGAGCGAAACTCAGGTTCGAAAAACAGAACAGGGTGAGGAGCGCATCAAGGTGCGCAAGACCAAGCAGGAGGTGATCAATGTTGCGGTCATTCGTGATCAGCTCGGAAAACGCTTCCAGGTAACCGGACTGGATAGCACTGAAGAGGCGAGAGACCTGGCGCTACTGCTGCGTGCCGGTGCGCTGGCGGTGCCGATGGAGATCGTTGAAGAGCGTACTGTCGGCCCAAGTCTGGGTCAGGACAATATCGACAAGGGCTTCCTCTCGGTGATGATCGGCTTTTTACTGGTGCTGGTCTTTATGGCGGTCTACTACAAGACCTTCGGGCTGGTGGCCAATCTGGCACTGACCCTCAATCTGGTGCTGATTGTGGCGGTATTGTCGATGATCCAGGCGACACTGACCCTGCCCGGTATTGCCGGTATCGTATTGACGGTCGGTATGGCGGTTGATGCTAACGTGCTGATCTTCGAACGTATCCGTGAGGAGTTGCGCATTGGCAACACCCCGCAGGCCAGTATCCATGCAGGATATGACAAGGCCTTCTCCACCATCATGGATGCCAACGTTACGACGCTGATCGCGGCAATCGTACTGTTTGTCTTTGGTACCGGGCCGATCAAAGGGTTTGCGGTGACGCTCTCTATCGGTATCGTCACCTCGATGTTTACCGCCATCATGGGGACACGCGCGGTGATCAATCTGATCTACGGTGGCCGTAAGGTCGAGCAGTTATCCATCTAGGTTTGGAGCCATTTTTGGAATAAGACAATGCAGATTATCAAGGAAGGACTTGGATTGGACTTTATGGGCAAGCGTGGTCTGGCTGCGCTTGTCTCGGCAGTGCTGATCGTTATTGCGCTGGGTTCACTCTTTACGTTGAAGCTCAATCCGGGAATCGACTTTACCGGCGGTACCCTGATTGAGGTGGGCTACAGTGCCCCCGCAGAGCTGAACCAGATTCGTGCTGCACTGGATGGTGCCGGTCTGGATGGTGCTGTGGTGCAACATTTCGGTACCGCACAGGATGTACTGATCCGCATCGCACCACGTGAGGGGATGAAGTCGGCTGAGCTGAGTAGTACCGTGCTCAGTACCCTGAAGAGCACTGGTGAGGTCAGTATGCGTCGTGTTGAATTTGTCGGTCCACAGGTGGGTGATGAGCTGACCGAGGATGGTGGTTTGGCGGTGCTCTTTTCTCTGTTTGCGATCTTGATCTATGTGGCACTGCGCTTCGAATATCGTTTCTCGGTGGGGGCAGTGGCGGCGCTGGTGCATGATGTGGTCATCACACTGGGCATCTTTTCGCTGCTGCAGATCGAGTTTGACCTGACGGTACTGGCGGCCATTCTGGCGGTGATCGGTTACTCGCTGAATGATACCATTGTGGTGTTTGACCGTATTCGTGAGAACTTCCGCAAGCTGCGCAAGGGAACGCCAACCGAGGTGATCAACTTTTCTCTTAATCAGACCCTGTCACGTACTCTGATGACTTCGGCCACCACCCTGATTGTACTACTGGCACTCTTCTTCCTTGGGGGGGAGATCATCCATGGATTCGCTCTGGCGTTGATTGTCGGTGTAATAGTCGGAACTTACTCCTCGATCTATGTCGCCAGTAACACCATTCTGGCGTTGGGAATCAGTAAAGAGGATCTGATGCAGCCGGAGAAGGAGGGGGCGGATCAGCCCGATTCAGTGGTCTGATCTTTTCCGTTCAGCGTATTCAGCATCGGTTTGAGATGCTTCAGTGTCAGATAGAGCAGTGCGGGCAGATGGAAAAGCAGCACTACAGCAATCACCAGATCGGCCAGTGACCAGATGGTGATGACTGGAATCAGTGGACCGAGGAAAGTGACCACAATAAAGAGGTAACGAAAGTTGCGAACAGAGCCTCTGCTCAGATAACCGTAACAGCGCTCTGCAAAGTAGGAGAGATTGATGATAGAGGTGAAGGCAAACAGCGTCAGTGCCACCACCACAATCCATTTGCCACCATCGCCATAGAAGTTCTCGAACGAGAGTGAGGTGAGATAGGCTCCATTGAACTCCATCCAGTAACCGCCACTCAATACCACCAGGCCGGTGATGGTGCAGATGATCAGCGTATCTACGGCGGGAACCAGTGCAGCGAAGAGCATGTTGCGGCGTGCCCCTTCACTGTTGGAGGCGTGCAGAAATGGAGCAAACCCAAGCCCTGATCCATGGGAGAAGACGCCACGAGATACACCAAACTGCATCGCCTGCAGTACGCTATAACCGACAACACCGCCTGCTATCGACCAGGGGGAAAATGCCGACTCAAACACATTCGACAGCTGTTGCAGTGTCTCGGCAGGGTTGCTCAGCAGAATGATCAATCCGGCTCCCACATAGAGCAGTAGCATCCATGGCATCAGACTGACGCTCATCTTCACGATGCGCTGCAATCCTCCAAGGATGATAATGGCCACCAGCGAGGCAAACAGAATGGCGACCAGGATGTTGGAGGTGCCAATCTCATTCTCCAGCGCGTGTGCCACGGAGTTGGTCTGGATTGCATTGGCAAAGAGTCCGGTTAGCAGAATTGCGGCTGCAATCAGGCCGGGAAGCCAGTTCCAGTAACGACTCTTCTTGAAGGCGGGATCAAGGTAACTCATCGGTGTCGACCAGGCTGGATGATCCGGGTCAGCGGACTGATGGTGTAGCGTCAGCCAGGTAGAACTCATGCGAAAGCTCATGCCGACCAAGGCAGAGACCCACATCCAGAAGAGGGCACCGGGGCCGCCGAGGTGGATGGCTGTACTGACTCCGGCAAGATTACCGACTCCGACGGTAGAGGAGAGTGCGGTAATGAATGCATATCTGGATGAGATGGTTCGTTGATGGGGAGTACTGGCAGATTCTGATGGCTGGAAGAGATTCCTGAACTCGGTTTTGACAAAATCGATCAATGCACGCCATGCAATAAAGCGGCTCAATAACAGAATCAGCAACCCCACCTCCAGATAGAGGAAGGTGAGCAGAGGGTTCCAGAGTGCTGCCGTGAGCTGATCCATGAGAGCCATTATACCTTTACGCTATCCGGGTAGACTCCATATCTTGATGCTTTGTAACCATTTTTTTGTTACTGTCCGGTGTATAGGGCGGTAGATGTTTGGCATCTTGGATGAGACTTTTGATGGGGACGTAATCTGGATGAATCTTCGTAGTGTATTACTGGTGGATGATGAGCAGCAAATTCTGGATACCTACCGTGTAATTCTGTCGGGGGAGGAGAGAGACCATACACTGGATGAGTTGTCAGCCATAGTGGGGTTGACCGATGAGCCGGATGTGGAGGAGAGGGAAGTTTTCAAGTTGATTGAGGCAACCCAGGGGGAGGAAGCGCTGGAGAAGCAACGACAGGCGATGGCAGAGGGTAGTGCGCCGACGGTTGCGCTGGTGGACATGCGGATGCCGCCAGGCATTAACGGGTTGGAGACCTCGATTCGTCTGCGGCAACAGGATCCTTCAATTTTTATCATCATCATCACGGCGTACAGTGATGTTGAAAGCGATACCATGCAGCTGGCACTGCAGTATGACTTTATGTTTCTGAAAAAGCCGGTTATTCCTGAAGAGCTCTATCAAATTGTGCGCAATGCGGCCAATGCCTACCAGAGCGGTGAACGGGGTATGGTCAAAAAAGAGCTTGATCCACCGCTTTATCTGGATGACCTCAGAAAACAGCAGGTATTGCTGGTCGATGATGAACCGATGATGCTGAAACTGGCAGAGGCGATTCTGGTGCAATATCTGCAAGTGACGGTGATCACTGCAAGTAGTGGGCAAGAGGCGCTGCAGTTGGCTCATAACCTCCATCCTGATCTGATTCTGCTCGATGTAAAGATGTCGGGTATGGATGGCTATACGACCTGTCAGGCGCTAAAGGCTGCAGACACAACCAAAGATATTCCGGTGATCTTTCTCACCGCGCAAAGTGGTGATGAACAGGTGATTAAAGGATTTCAGATGGGAGCAGTGGACTATGTCAGCAAGCCCTTCTCGAAACCGATTCTGGTGGCGAGAGTCTCCACCCATCTTAATCTCTACAAACAGAGCCGACGTCTGAAGATGCTCTCCACTACAGATAGCCTCACAGAGCTACCCAACCGTGCTGCATTTGAGACCTACCTGGAGATGCGCCTGCAGAGTGCGGCTGAGGAAAAAGAGAAGAGAGAAGATGGATCTATACCGCCTCATAGTTATTTTGCGCTGCTCTTTATCGATCTGGATCGCTTCAAGCCGGTCAATGATGAATTGGGGCATGAGGTAGGAGATCAGCTGCTGCAGGCTGTTGCCGGACGCTTGCGCAAGAATGTACGAGAGATGGATCTGATCTCACGGATCGGTGGTGATGAGTTCGTGTTGATGGTAGGGGGAGATGTCACTGTTGAACATGTGGCTCTGGTGGCGGATAACCTGGTGGATGTTCTATGCCAGCCGTTTCATATCGAAGGGCATGCTATCCAGATTGGAGCCAGCGTCGGTAGTGCAATCTTTCCGATTGATGCTGAGGATGGCGAAACGCTACTGCACCATGCTGATATGGCGATGTATGAGGCCAAGGCGAAGGGGAGAAATTGTCACGTCTCTTTTTCCAGTGATTTTAAACAGCATCTTGAACAGCAGGAGCAGTTGATTCGTGATTTGAGAGTGGCTTTGGAAGAGGGACAGTTCAAGTTGCTGTTTCAGCCACGGTTTGAGTTGGAGTCACGGAAGGTCATTGGTGTCGATGCGCTGTTGCGCTGGAACCATCCACAGCGTGGATTGTTGGAGGCGAAGGAGTTTATTGATGTTCTGATGGAAGGGCGGCTGGGAGAGTTGGCGGAGCGTTCCGTGCTGAGGATGGTCTGTCAACAGATCAAGGAGTGGGAGGAGAGGTTCGGAGAATCTCCGGTGATTACGGTCAATCTCTCTGAGGATCGTTTTAATCTGCGGGATCTCGATCAACATATCTTGAATATAGTGGAAGAGATCGGGCTGTCCGAAAAGGGGATGTCGGCGCTTGAATTTGATGTGAGTGAGGCGTTGCTACTGAAACAGCCGGAGTTTGCCATGGAGCAGTTGCAAAGGCTGAACCAATTGGGGACAAAAATTGTGTTGGGTGATGCCTGTGAAAAGAGTTTATCGATAGAGTGGTTAATACGGTTCCCGTTGAGTGGTCTCAAACTCAGCCGTTCCATGGTAGAACGGATTGGTGATGTTCAGGGTGAGCAGGTATTGAAGGCCACGCTCTGTGTTGCCAGAGAGTTGAATTACCCGGTGGCTGCCGAGGGAATCGAGAGCGAAGTACAACTTGCTTTTCTGCAGCAGGTGGGGTGTAGTGCTGGCTCAGGGTATCATCTACACACTACGGTAAGCGGTGATGAGATCGCGGCACTGATCTCCGGATAAGTTTGAGTACTAGAAACTCCACTCTTTCTGAGTGCGTGCGTAGTAGAAGCGATAGCCTAATAGCGCAGTCAGGAATGCGGCGTAACCCAGCACGTCAGTAGGGTTCCAGGTGCGCAGCAGGAAGTAGTGGACAATGGTGAGGAAGGTGACTGCGTAGACCATCGAGTGGATCCTCTTCCAGTTGCGCCCCAATGCACGCATGCGGCTATCGTTTGCAGTCAGGGCAATCGGCAGCATCAACAGCCAGGCGAGGAAGCCAACTGTTACATAAGGCAGCTTCACTACATCCATGGCAAATTCAGTGAGGATAAAGGTATCTTCACGCCAGATGTAGATCAGGAAGTGCAGCGTGGCGTAGAAAAAGGCAAATAGTCCAAAGGTGCGCCTGAATTTAAGCAGAGAATTCCAGCCAAAGGTGCGGCGCAGTGGAGTGACTGAGAGAGTGATCAGCAGGAAAACCAGTGAAGCCTCTCCAGTAATGCCGATAATCTCCCAGGAGGGGTAGTCCCCATAGCGGCCCGTCAGCGCATACCATGCCATCTCATAGAGTGGATAGAGACTCAACACGAAGATGATAATCTTCTGTAATTGCAGTTGGGGATCGTGACCAGATGCGCTCATGGCGAGGAATTATATACTTGCGTCACCGGCAGTTTCAATGATTTTACCCTCTACTCCAAACAGTTGGGTATAGATCTCACGCAGTCGTTCAGCATCCTGTCGAGTGGCGGGTGTGTCATCTGTCAGTAGCAGGATATTCTCTCCCTGCTCTGGTGCAGGTGTGATCTTGATGGGGAGGGGGCGTTGACGGATTTTCTCGATAATCTGTGTGGTCTCCGGTAGATCCTGTTGCAACTGCAGTTGTACCTGAAAATGGGTTCTGGGAGTGTCAGTGGCAACAGGGTGTGAACTCACTGAGGAGGGGGGGGCTACTGGTGCAGTAGAGTGTGTCACTTCCGAAAGTGGATACAGATACCAGACAGTGGGCAGCAGTATGATAAGGAGCAACAGGCTGTATTTTCTGCGCTGGTTGCTCCGTTCCACCTGTGCGGCGGCCTGAAGCCACTGTTTGAGACGAGATCTTGGTCGCTTTCCCTTTGTCTGTTGCAGTTTTTCGAAACGTTTCTGAATCCGCTTCAGGGTTCTCTGCTGATAACGCTCTTTGAACTGTTGTTTGAGGCTCATAGAGAGGGAGAGTGGTTATCCGAGGATCAACTTTGCCTGCTCATCGATATAGCGTTCCACTTTTCCCTGAAACAGGCCGGCAAGCATCGGCAGTTCAATCTCGATGGTGATCGCTGTTTCAGAGAGCGTGACAGCCCCCTTGATCGAGAATCCAGAGTAGTCACCGCCCAGATTGTAGCGGTCTCCATCACGCTCAAAACGGATGCCGCTGCCGGACTGGTTGGAACCGGTTTCAACATTGGCCTGTTGGAGCACCTTCTCATGCAGTCGTTCCAGTGGTAACTGGTGTGCAAACTGTTTTCGAACCCGTTTTCCCATCGCTTTTTAATAACCTTTGCTTTTCTCTAAATTGATGGGGAAGTATACTCGCGCGCATGAAATATTCACAACAGATGGAACGTCGTCTGCAGGTGCTGGAGCAACATCTGCAGGAGGAGAATCCGGTACTGCTGGATGTGGTCAAAAGCTTTCGTCAGCTTGATCGGGTGGCGCATCAGATGGGTTTTATCTCGCCGGATGACTCCTATGCGACTCATGTCTCCTGGTGGCCGCTGATCTCCGTATTGGGTACTTTTTCTGCGGGTAAATCCAGTTTCATAAACAGCTATTTGGGGGTTAAACTTCAACAGACAGGTAATCAGGCGGTGGATGATAAATTCACTGTGGTGACCTACACTCAGGACAGTAAACCACGCACCATTCCCGGGCGTGCACTGGACGCTGACCCCCGTTTCCCGTTCTTCCATATCAGTCACGATATCGAGGAGGTGGAGTCCGGAGAGGGGGATCGAATTGATGCCTATTTGCAGCTCAAGACGGCACCGAGTGATGTATTGAAAGGTCGCATTCTGATCGACTCTCCGGGGTTTGATGCCGACCAGCAGCGTACCGCAACACTGCGTATTACCGACCGTATGATTGATCTCTCTGATCTGGTGCTGGTCTTCTTTGATGCGCGCCACCCTGAGCCGGGGGCGATGAAAGATACTCTACAGCACCTGGTTGCCGAGGCGAGACAGCGCCATGACTCCAACAAATTTCTCTACATTCTCAACCAGATCGATGTGACTGCCCGGGAGGATAATCCTGAGGAGGTGGTGGCGGCCTGGCAGCGGGCGCTCTCCCAGCAAGGGCTCACCACGGGTCGCTTCTTCCGTATCTACAATCCTGAGGTGGCCTTTCCGATTGAGGATGAGGCTTTGCGTGAGCGTTTTGAGCGCAAGCGGGATGAGGATCTTTCTGAGATTCAGGATCGTGTCGACCAACTCGATATTGAGCGGGCCTACCGTATTGTTGGTATGTTGACCCACACTGCACGCTCCATTCAGGAGCGTTGGTCCCCGAAACTGAAATCATTGGGGAGGGAGTGGCGGCACAAGGTGCTGGTGGGGGATGCTGTGGCCGCTGGGGTGGTGGTAGTGGCGCTGCTGCTGTTGAGTTTGCAACAGGGGTGGTGGGATGGCCTCAGTTTTCAGCCTCCATTTGAACTGTCTATTACACTGTTTGCGGGAGGTGCTGTATTGGCGCTGTTGGCTCACTTTGGAGTACGGCGCTGGATTGCCAACCGTATTGTCAAACGGATGCGAAGAGAAGGTGGGGAGACACCCTCCTCGGAGATTGAAGGGGTGGTAGCTGCATTCCGTCGTAATACGCGGCCCTGGTTCTCGATCTTTCACCCCTTCCCGGTGGGTTGGAACCTCTTCTCACGCAAGAAGATCAGTCAGGTATTGCTGGATGCGGACGACTACATTCAGTCACTGAATGATCGCTTTACCGACCCTTCCGGAAAAAGAGAGATTGAGCAGAACTGATCTGCTGATTAAGGCTGGATGACCGAGTGTTATCCGGAAAGTATTCTCGGCCAGCGGTCGTGGATGGCATCCTCATGTTGTGGAGTAATGGTGACCACATAGACCCGCTGCTCATCGCCCTGTTGGGCCAGTAACCCCTGAATCCAGCGTCCCCGGGTGATATCAAACCAGTGGCTGTTGCCCTCGTTGTCCTTCTCCATGAAACTGAGTGCCTTGATTTTCACTGGACGGGGAAAGTAGCGATCCCAACGGCCTGCATAGATGGAGTCGAGCCGTGCCCATCCTCCCTGTGGCAGTTGACCATGCTGTTTTTGTCGTCGTCCCCATGGCATGAGCAGGGGTGAGTGATCGTTACGCATTGCGACGGGTAGTTGTGCTGCAGGGTTGGGAAAGTAAACCCGAACCGGTTGGCCGTTGTGAAAATAGTAGATGCCGCCACACATCAGATGGTTTTTCGGTGTCCATCAGGGCGCCATGCGGGAGAGATCACATTAGGCATGGTGGAGCGGTGGAGTAGTGAGGCAGGAGCTACGGTAAACTCACCATAGCGGCTGTTGATCTGATCCATCACCCGGTTGACGACAGGCTGTGGTGGTTCTGTAAACAGATCCAGTTGCTGATGGGCACGTTCATCGGGGTTGAGTGCGGTCACCTGCACCTGATGAATGCCTTCCCTTTGCCATTGATGCTCCATCACCTGTTGAGCCAGTCGGTAGACTACGCTTCCATCATCGGTAGGGGAAGATCTCGGCTTTTCACTGATCCAGCCGTTGTTGCTCTTGAGTCCGATATAGAAGTGACTGGCGACCATCTGGTGTTTTCGCAGACGTGCGCCCACCTTTTCTGACATGTGGCGCAGATAGGTAGGAATAGTCTTCTGGTCTCGGGTGTTGGGTGGAATCACCTTGCCATGGCCAATCGATTTGGGAGGGGCAATATGGTTACTGACTGGCTCAGGGTCTTGCCCCTGTGCCATCAGCCAGATCCGCTTTCCCAGATTTCCAAAGCGCCTGGAGAGCACCGATATTGGAATCTGCTTCATCTCTCCACAGCGAGTAACCCCATGCTGCTCAAGGAAACCGCCAATTCCCCTGTTGATGCCACAGAGTGCAGTGACCGGAGTATCTGCCAACCGTGCTGCAGCTTCCCAGGGAGGAATGATGGTGAGTCCATCTGGTTTGTTCTGTTTGACAGCAAATTTTGCGGTGGTTTTATCTCCGCTGACACCGATTGAACAGAGTAGCCCCGATGCCTTGAATACCACCTGTTTGGCACGTTGTGCGATTGCCTGCGGTGAACCCCAGAGTTGTTGCACATGGGTTGCGTCCAGAAAACACTCGTCGACAGAGAAGATTTCGATATCTGGAGTGACCTGTTGTAGAGATTCCATGATTGCGCTGGAGACCTCAATATAGCGTTCCGGATGAGAGGGGATACGGATCAATTGTGGGCAGAGTTGCAGTGCTTCGGGTAGCCGCACCGGTATGGATACCGAATGCGCGTGCTTCGTAGGAGGCGGTAATGATTGTAGTGCCTTGACTGCCATTGGTAATGCAGATTGGTCGGCCCAGCCA